>PMSX01000328.1 GCA_003167495.1 Bryobacterales bacterium
CTCATTTTTGGGGGCAACTCCATCCCGCGCCCCTGTCGCTTGGTCTTCAAAGGCCCGTCTCTGGCATGTCTTGCTATGGTTCCTGTCTTCAGCGAAAAGGTAGGCCTTGGACGCTTGGCGTAGCACTTCCAAACGCGCTGTTTGGCAAGCCACGAAAGTGTAGTAGCACCGCACGTCGGACACTTCACAACGCCGTCGGGCCAGCGCAATTCGGTCATGAATTGGCGGCAGTGTTCAAACTCCATAAAACCAGAGAATCGCATCGCGAAGCATGCGGCAATATCTTTGGAATGTCAAGTACATTATTACCCTAGTTAGAGGAGGCCTGCGCCTTCGGCGGGTTTGCAATCGTAGAAAGCGGGAGTCTTCTGGTAGCGCTCGTGGTAAGCGGCCCTGAGTTGTTGGCGAAACGTATCAACGGCTTCGGGCGCAACCAGGTTTACGGTGCAACCGCCAAACCCGCCGCCGGTCATGCGAGAGCCGTAGACACCGGGGATTTGGATCGCAGCATCAACCAGGAAATCGATCTCCGCGCAACTGATCTCATAGTCATATTGCATGCTGCGATGGGAGGCGACGAAGAGGCGGCCCATCTCTGGGAGGTCGCGCGCACGCGCTGCTGTCGCGAGATCTACGACGCGTTGCGTGTCGGAGATGACGTGCCGGGCGCGGCGGCGGGGGACCAACGGTACGGAGTCTTGGACGCGTTCGAAGAAATCAAGCGCCACGTCGCGTAGGCTTTCGATCTTTGGATCGATTTCGCGCAGGGCGGCGACGGCTTGCCGGCATTCGGCCACACGTTCGCGGTAGGCAGAGGTGCCGAGTTCATGCTTGACTAGCGAATTGGCTGCGATGATGCGCACATTGGACGGTAGTTCGACGTATTCATGCCCCAGGCTGCGGCAATCGATTTTGAGTGCTGCGCCGGCGTGGCCGAAGACCGCCGCGTATTGATCCATAATGCCGCAAGGCATCCCCACAAACTGCGACTCCGCGCGTTGGCCGAGTTTTGCCAGCTCGATTTTGGGAAAAGCGCGACCGCCTAGTAACGCAACTGCCGCTGAGATTTCGAGTGCGGCGGATGAACTGAGTCCCGAACCGACCGGTACTTCACTGACGACATACATATCGCCGGGAGGAATGGAGAAGCCCTCCTTCGTCAGTTCTTGAGCGACGCCGAATATGTAATCGCTCCATTGCCTGGTTGGCTTGACGGTGGCGATATCGGCAACGGGGAGCGAACTTTCTTTATCGAAATCGTGTGAGTAGACGCGGAGTTGGCCGTGAGACGCGGGAGCGATGGCGACGTAGCAGGCCATATCGAGGGCAATCGGGAACACGAAGCCCAGATTGTAGTCGGTATGCTCGCCAATCAGATTCACTCGACCGGGAGCGCGGTAAACCAGGGGTGTTTCCGCAGACTGAAACTGCTTCCGAAAACGCTCTACGATTTCGCCCGGAACGAAAGCCAAAGCAGGCAACCTCCAAAGATTAAAAGCATAGCGCCACAGTACAAATTGACTGGGACGCCGGGCTCTAATGGCGCCTGCATGCCGGGGCTAAGCAGGCCGTAGAGCAAAAGAATGAGTCCGAGAACGCTGAATAAGAATCCGGTAGGCCGGCGTAGATCATCCATGGGAGTTTACCAGAAAATTAAGTTGACAACGACAAGAACGGCGATAACGACGACGGCCAGAGGACCCGGGCGTTTGTACCAGGGCGCTTCGTCCTTAGGAGGGACATCGGTAAATCCATAAACCAGATTCTTCAGTTCGCTTTCCGGCTTAGGTGTGGTTACTAAGCTCACCAATACCGTGACGACGAAGCAAGTGGTCCAGGACGTAATGGCGATCCAATAGCTTTGGGCCATTGTGGAGCTAAAGGTGTGGACAACTCCCAGCAGCCCGCCTTTGCCTTCGGCGAGTGTGAGGAGCCAAGTGAGCGCCGCTGCGCTGGTGCCGGCCAGCAAGCCAGTAAAGGCGGCGTGACTGGTAGTGCGTTTCCAGAACATGCCCAGCAAGAAGGTGGCGAAAAGGGGCGCATTGACGAAGGCGAAGATGAGTTGCAGGAAATCCATCATGTCGTTGAACTGAGTAGCGAGAAAAGCAGTTCCGATGGAAAGCACTACACCAACGACAGTCGTCACACGGCCCACCCAGAGATAGTGGCTGTCATCTGCTTTCGGACGGATGTAGCTCTGATAGATGTCGTAGGTGAAGACAGTATTGAAGGCCGTGACATTGCCTGCCATGCCCGACATGAAAGAGGCCATCAGCGCAGTGAGGCCAATACCCAACATGCCGGACGGATAAAACTTCGCCATCAGAGTAGTGAGGACGAGATCGTAATCCGGACCCCCTCCCGCTTTGACGGGGAGATCGTAGCCGATACCTTGCTGCATGAGCGCAACAGCGGCGATACCGGGGAGAATAACGATGAACGGCATGAAAATTTTAGGAAAAGCCGCGAACAACGGCGTTTGGCGCGCTCCGGCCATGGAATCGGCCGCCATGGCGCGTTGAACAACCAGGAAGTTAGTGCACCAATAGCCGAACGAAAGGACAAAGCCAAGACCCGCGATGAGTCCGAACGCTTCCACTCCCATGGGGTTATCGGCGGGCTTGGCGAGATATTTCCAGGAGTGCGACATGACGGGAGCAAGACGCGCCGAGATGCCACTCCAGCCGCCGGCTTTTTGCACAGCGAAAAATGAGAGCGGCGCAAAGCCGAGCACAATGAGGAAGAACTGGACGACTTCGTTATAAATGGCGCTGGTGAGGCCGCCCAGGAGCGTATATATGAGGACGATCACGGCGGAAAGAAGTACTGAGTTGGTGAAACTCCAGCCGAGGACGAGTTGGAACAGTTTGCCGAGCGCATACATGCTGATGCCCGACGAAAAGATGGTCATGATGGCAAACGTGATGGCGTTCAAGCCGCGAGTTTTTTCATCAAAGCGGAGCTTGAGGTATTCGGGCACGCTGCGGGCGCGGCTTCCATAATAGAAAGGCATCATGAAGAGGCCGACAAAGACCATGGCCGGCACGGCGCCGAGCCAATAGAAATGGGCGGTCATGATGCCATATTTAGCGCCCGAAGCGCACATGCCGATCATTTCCTGAGCACCAAGGTTAGCGGCGATGAACGCCAGACTGGTAATCCAGACAGGCACCGAATGGCGCGAAGTCAAAAAGTCGGCACTGCTGGTAATTTTTTTCTTGGCCATCCAACCAATGCCGAGAACGAACGCGAAATAGATGGCGAGACTAACGTAGTCAACGGCTCGTAATGTCAAAGAGAGATTTCCTGCCCCGTCGCGATTGTATCGCAGTTGGTTAAGCGTTTTAAATGACTGAGGGTATTCTATCTCGCAAGGGGCGAAGAAAGGGCGATCTTCTCCGTGCTGGGGGTTTCAGAGACAAGCTGGGCGTGTACGATGAAACGCTTTGGCGCTGACCCGACATAGTAGAACGGATAACACGTAATCAGCGTCAAGGCTTCGTGTCCATCGGATCGCAAGACGCTAACGTCGCTCGGCTTAACAATGTGAGTGTCGTGCACTCGATAGGTGAATGTCTGATTTTGGGATTGGAAGGTGATGAGATCGTCGAGCTTAATGTCTTTGAGTGCGCGAAAGAGGGTATCGCGGTGCGCTGCAAGCGCGAAGTTTCCAGCGTGGCCGGGCAATGCCGTGGACGGGACGTGGCCTACCGCTGTGCTGAGAGTTCTAGCATCGACTCCCTCGCGCACCATTGCGGAGAGATTTAAACGGCCAATTTCTATTTTGCCGAGAATGGCATCTTGCTGGGGTGGGGCCGACTGAGCGGTCGCGGTTGGTGACGAGGAAGCATCATCGTCCTTAACCAATAAACCGAGCGGGCTTCGTTCGCGCAGGAAATCGGCCACGCTCGTGTCTTGTCTGCCCGCTATATGCTGTTCGAAGAGCCAGTTGTCGTAAGACTGGTTTAAGTGCTCTATCCCGGTGACGTAAGCGCAATAGCCGAGGCAACCTAAACCTAGCCACAACAAAAGAATCCTCATACTTTAACCTTTGGGAGGAGGGAGGCGATAGGTTGAACGGCTCTTGCAGAACAAGCGTTCTCCCGCGCGTTCTGCCATGACCTTAACGGTTCGGAGGATGCGCCTATCATGCTCTTCTTCTGGGACAAAGCCAACAGTGTAGCGGTGGCGAATGTCTTGAGAGATTCGGGCGAACACTGGAGGCACGTCTTCTAATTTGCGAGGCTCAAAATAATCACCGCCACTGATGGCGGCGAATCTGCGGAGTATTCCTGGTTTGAGGTCGTTGTTGTCGGGGTCAATCAGACCGATGGTATAGATAGTGGCGCGTGATAGTTCAATTTGGCTCATCAGATCGGGAAGTGAGGTCTTGCTGACATTGTCTCCTCCGTCACTGACGACGATGAGAGTCCGTTGTTCCTGATGCGCCGCCTCAAGATGTCTCAGTGAATACGAGATGGCGTCGTAGAGGGCTGTCTGGCCCGCCGGCCTTGCAAAGTTGAGGGCATTCTGAAGAACCTGCAAACTGTCAGTGAAAGGAAGCTGGGGTGGAAGCCCGGGAACCACAGAATTATTAAAGTTCACGACAAAGAACTCGTCGTTCGCGTTGCTTTGTTTAGCAAAGGCCAAGCCGGCCAGCAGCACCTCGGTCCTTTTCGAGCGCATACTGCCGCTGTTATCGAGCACTAAACCTATGGTAACCGGGCTATCGACACTGCCAAAGTGAGTGATGGTCCTTTGCTTTCCGTCCTCCAATATTCGAAAGTTAGACTTTTGCAAGTCGGGAACGTAGCCGGCGTGGCCATTTCTAACGCTTACGTCAAGCAAAACAAGGTTGACGTTGTCGGAAATGGTGAAATCATCTTGCCTTGTCAGTGGGCTTTCGAACACTAGACCTGGAGCCAGCGCGAAAAGAGCCAACCCACAAGCGAAATGGCAAAGGTACTTCATAAATCGGCGACCGTTAGAAGCTATATTCTGCCACAGTTTTTTGTGAGGCGGACGCCGCAGGTGACGTCCGCCGGTTAAGTCACAAAAGCATGCACGTTAGGTGCGTTTGCCGGAGAGCGAAAGCAAACCAGCTAGACCAAATGATCCTAAGCCGAGAAACGCAATCAGAGGAATATTGCTTGCGGTGTGCGGCAATGCGGAAGCAGTATCCTGTGGCGCGGGCGCCGGAGCAGGAGTAGCTGGTTGTGGGGCTGGCTCCGGCGAAGGTGCTGGTTCAGCAGCGGCCGGTTCCGGAGCAGGTTGTGCAGCGGGAGCAGGAGCTGCGGCCGGAGCCGGTTCAGGTTCCTTATAAGCCATCGGCACCGGAACCGGTACGATGGTGGCAAACTGGGCCACTAACTTCTTGGGATATGCGAATTCCTGTCCGAAATTATCACCCGGATAGAACCAGGCGCGGATGGCCTTCGGCACTCCTGGAGGCGTCTCCCAAAAGGAAAAGTGCGAGTCACCTGTTGGTTCAAGACGATAATTCGGTATAGCTAAGATCGTTTCCTCCAAGTGACGTTGGTCTTTATCGAAAATCTGGACAATATGACGGTCAGATTGCGAATCGAGCAATTTCCAAACGTAAGTGCCCGGCTCCAAAACCTTGTTGCCGGCGATCACTTTTTCGTTAATCGTGACGTACGTCATTTTGTCCCATGAGTCAGCCTTTGTTGGTACAGCAATAGCCGAAACGATGAGGCCAAGTCCGGCAGTTGCGAGTGAAGCGACCATGAATGAGCGGTATTTTTGTTGCATAGTTTTCTAAATCTCCAAACCAAAAGAATTCTGCACGTCGTTGGCAAATCGACTGCACCATACTTCGATACCGGATGGCGGGCGGCTTCGCGAAACCATCCATCCATGCCTATTGGACGAATCTTTAGCTTGCGAAGTGAGCCAGGAACTTTACGAAATAATGGCGTTTTTTAAAGCTTTCTGGTTCATATGCATTAGGGCAACTAGCGTGCAGAGACTAGAGCTCAGTGATGAATACGAGTTCGGACGAATTGGGAACGGATGATGTAACAACAACTCCAGAGTGTAAGATCTGTTCGCCGGAGGCGGCATAGTCTTCTGAAGTGTGATCTTGAAACGTGACGCGGTACGTGCCGTGCTGCTGCAAGCCTCTCACAGGGAAGCGATGAGTTGTTTCATCCACCGCAGTGCCATGGAACGCAAACAACACGCCGTGCCCAGTTGCTGGATCAAAATACTCAATCCCATCCCAATGGGCCTCGCTTGGGCGGTCTGACACGTGATAAAGATTCGCCTGACGAATAAGGGGGCGGAGTCGTCGCTTGTACAAATCGAACTCAGCGCGAGCGACAGCGTGCTGTTCAGGAGTCCACGTGTTTGAATCGAGCATAAGCGTAAACCAGCCCATCATGCCGCTGCGCAACATGTAGCGAAAGTTCTCGATGCGCAGGGTGGGCCACTTTTGCACGTAGGTTTCGAGCATGGCGGGTGGCAATACGTAGCTCGCATCAAAGAAAGCGCGGCGATTGGAGAGTGGATCATAGGCATCGGTGATGGAGAAATAATCGCCGTGGGCAGCGCTGCCGAAATCCACCATGCGGCCACCGTCATTACAAATTTCAAAGAGTAAGCCGGGAAATTGACGGCGTAGCTTTGACTGGATCTCGTCGTAGGCCCGCGTGGCGTGGTCACTCACATCAGTCGAGTTGGAACTTTCTACCCAGAGAAAGCCCTCATCTTTGTAGCGTTTCACTTGTGCAGGATCGAGCGGGGCGTGCGGGTGAGACGGGCGATCACAGCCTTGTGCCACGAGATAGCCGTCGTGCTCCAGCATATCGATGTGCAGGTTGCGAACCAGTGTTGCGACTTTGGCGGCGGCCCATGCGCGCGCGGGAGGCGAGCCAATGTCGATTGTGACTCCTTTGAACTCTTCGGGCTTCCAAGCGGCGGGTGGGTCGGTAGTGAGCCAGTCCCGAGTTTTTGGATCGTAGACATTTAAGGCGCCAGGCTGTGTGCTGATTCCGGCTTGAGTCCAATCTGTCCAGAGACCGAATCGGAGGCCCATGCGGTGGGCATAGGTGGCAACGGAGGCAACACCGTTAGGGAATTTCTCAGGGTTGGAGGTCCAATCTCCTATCGCCCGAAACCATCCGGCGTCGAGATGGAACATCTCAAGCCCCAAGGCGGATGCGTCTTGAATCATGTGGCGGGCTTGCTGATCGTCGATAGCCATGCCGCTGCCCCAGCTGTTGCTGACCAGCAAAGGATAATGAGGGTTGTCAAGAGTGAGCGGGTTGTTCAAAGCCGCTCGAATCCACCGTCGCAGAATGTTTCCGGCATCGTCTGGGCTGCCATTGAACGCGCCGAGGAAGATAGTTGGTGTTTCGAACGTGTCGCCCGCGCGCAGCCTCGTGAGATAAGGGCCTGGGTTCGGATTCAACCCAGCCTCTCCGCTCAGTGACTCAGCTTGGCGTCGCAGTGCGATTCGTGTGCGGCCGCTGAATTCGATTCCTGTGTACCAGCCCGACGGCTCCGGATCTGCCCGCTGGACGAGTAGATAGGGGATGATCTCGCGTGGCGCCCCTTTGGGTGGGTGTGCATAGGTGCTCGATGTGCCTATCCACTTCCCTCCGTCTTTGAATTCGACCACGTGGGTACCTTCTTCAGACGGTGAACTGGCGCCTTTTTCTACCCAGAATTGCATGAGGGTTTGGCCGGGCGTGATGTGGAAGTCAAAGCGAAGGCTGTCCTGGAGTGGAAGCCAGAGTTCCGTGGCGCTTAGGTTTTGAATGCGGATGGAATGTTCGATGGGCCCAGGCGCGGCACGAACACGCCATTCCCAAGACAAGCGCAGGCGCGGGTTGCTGGATTCGTAAACGAAGCGAACGAAGGTGCGAGTTACGATGGTCGCGGCTGGCTGGAATTGCCACGTTAGCGATTTGGGAGAGCCGCTGATTTGAGCGTGGTCGATTAGTAGTTCTGAAAGTCGGTTGTCCCATGGCAAGGTGTCGCGCGCTGCGAGGAGGGAAAGACGCGGCGCGTTGGAGCCGGGGTTGAGCGTTATCGTGGTATCACCGCTAACGAGGCGCACTGGTGCGGTCTGCGCAAGCGCGATTGATACCAAAAAGAAGAGGCTAATTCGAGACACGAGTCTAAGTTAGGATAAACCAAACAGGTCATCATGAAGAGCAAATTAGTTGTACTCACGCTCAGCGTAGCGATTGCCGCGTGCAATTTGAAGGCTGCTGAAAACGCGGAACCGAGGCGTTGGGAGCGAGAAGCGAAGGCGGTAACGATCATCCGGGACACGTGGGGAATCGCGCACATTTACGGCAAGACGGATGCGGACGCAGTGTTCGGCACGATCTATGCTCAGGCTGAAGACGATTTCAATCGCGTGGAAACGAACTACCTGAACGCGATGGGGCTCTTGGCCGAGGCTGAGGGTGCAAGCAAGATTTATCAGGATCTGCGCATGAAACTTTTTATCGATCCGTTGGACCTGAGGCGGGAGTATGCGGAGAGCCCCGCATGGTTGAAGAAATTGATGAACGGTTGGGCCGACGGGTTGAATTACTACCTGGCCAAGCATCCGGAAGTGACTCCGAGAGTGATCACGCGATTCGAGCCGTGGATGGCTTTGAGCTTTACCGAGGGAAGCATTGGCGGCGATATTGAACGCGTGAATTTGAATCAGCTTGAGGCGTTCTATGGAAAGGTTTCGGTGAGCGACGCACGCTTAGAAGACACTGAGGGCGAGCCTGGTGGGTCGAATGGCATGGCGATTGCACCGTCGAATACGGCAAATCACCACGCGCTGTTGCTGATCAATCCTCACACGTCTTTCTTCTTTCGGTCGGAGCTTCAGATGGTGAGCGGCGAAGGTTTAGATGCTTACGGGGCTGTGACATGGGGACAATTTTTCATTTATCAAGGGTTTAACGATCGAGCCGGCTGGATGCATACTTCGAGCGGTGTGAATGCGGTGAGTGAATATCTGGAAACAGTCAAAAAGAAAGGTGATGGCTACGTTTACGTTTACGGCAACGAAGAACGAGTGCTGGTGGCCAAAACGATTACAGTGCCTTACAAAACGGCTACGGGATTGGCTGAAAAAACGTTTACTGCCTATTACACCGTTCACGGGCCTGTTGTTCGTGAGTCGGATGGGAGGTGGGTGAGTGTCCGTCTCATGCAGGAGCACGTGAAGGCGCTGATGCAATCTTACTCGCGCACTAAAGCGAAGAATTATCAAGCTTACCGACAGACGATGGAGTTGAAGGCCAACTCTTCGAACAATACGATTTTCGCGGATGCGGATGGCGATATTGCTTATTTCCATGGGAATTTCATTCCCCGGCGCGATACGAGTTTTGATTGGACGAAGCCGGTGGATGGGAGCAATCCGGCTACGGAATGGAAGGGTCTTCTCTCGGTGGATGAGACGCCGCATCTGCTCGATCCGAAAAGCGGTTGGCTCTACAACTGTAATGATTGGCCGTGGTCGGCAGCCGGGGCGAGCAGTCCGAAGAAAGAAGACTATCCAGTGTATGTAGAAACGGGCAGCGAATCAGCGCGTGGCCGACATGCCGTGAGAGTTTTGGAAAACAAGAAAGACTTCACGCTTGAGTCGCTGAGGGTAGCGGCGTATGACAGCTATCTTCCGTGGTTTGAGAAGACAATGCCCGCTTTGGTTAAGGCATGGGATGATGCACCGACAAGTAATCCGTTGAAGGGGAAACTGGGTGAGCAGATAGCGCTTCTGCGTGGTTGGGATTTGCGTTGGTCAGTGGAGTCTGTGCCCACGTCATTGGCGGTGTTCTGGGGCGAAGAGGTCCGGCGGGAGGTGGGCGGCGAGCCGAAACGGGCGGGAGTTGCTGTGGAGGATTACGTTGCCAGCAAAGTGCCGGCGGAACAACTGCTGAAATCCCTGTCTGCCGCGTCAGACAAGCTCACTGTGGACTTTGGGAGTTGGAGGACACCTTGGGGTGAGATTAACCGCTTTGAGCGATTGACTGGCGACATTGTGCAGCCTTTTAGCGATGCGGGAGCGAGTATCCCGGTGGGCTTTACTTCATCTTATTGGGGATCGCTGGCATCGTTTGGAGCGCGTGCGTACGCGGGGACGAAGAAATGGTATGGGACGAGTGGCAACAGTTTTGTGGCCGTGGTGGAGTTTGGTGAGAAGGTACGGGCCATGGCGGTTACGGCGGGAGGGGAGAGTGGCCATGCGGAATCGCCGCATTTTAAGGATCAGGCGGTGCGCTACAGCACTGGTAATTTACGCGAAGTGTATTTTTATCGCTCGGATTTGAAAGGGCATGTTGAGAGGGAATATCATCCGGGAAGTTGACGGTTAAGCCACAATGCTGGGGCGGCGTGCGGCGATATTGGTAGCTTGTTCGAAAGCGTAAGCCAGTTGTAGAACGCCCCAATCGTCATGATAGCGGCCCACGATTTGCATGCCGATAGGGAGACCGCTTGCTGAAAACGCGCAGGGCACTGAAATGGCAGGATTGCCAGTAACTGAGATGTAGTAGGCGGATTTCATCCAGGCGATGTAGTTTTCCATCTGGACGCCGGCAATTTCCTTCGGATAGTGAGTGTTTACGTCGAAAGGAAGAACTTGGTTCACAGGGAGAACGAAGAAATCGAACTCATTTTTGAAGCCGCATAGACGTTGGAAAAGAGCGGTGCGCTTGGCTTCAATGCGGGAGAGATAGGGGCCGGTGAGCTTGCGGCCTTCCTCTACATGCCAGTGAATGTATTCGTTGAGCTGGTCGCTGTGCGTGGGCAATAGATCGCCAAACGCGAGTTCAGTCGACCAATGGCGCAGGGCCGTGAAGCATTCATTCGCGTCGGTGAAATCGGGCTCGGCGTCGATCATGGTGCATCCTAAGCCCTCGAAGACTTTCCGCTGCGCTTGGACGGCGGTTTTGACCTCGGGCTCCCAAGGGAGACCCATGTCCTTGAACATGGCCACGCGAACGCCTTTGAAGTTTCTTTCTCCCAGAGGCTGGGCGAAAGGGGTGCCGGGCTGGTCGATCGAGATGGGAGAGTGATGATCGAAGCCAGCGAGGACGCTGAGGAAAAATGCACAGTCAGTGACGTTGCGGGTGACGGGTCCGGGGACTGATAGTGTAAACCAGCCCATACGCGTTGGGACGTTCGAAACGCGGCCGGGAGATGAACGCAGGCCCACGACGTTGCAAAAGTTGGGAGGATTGCGGAGTGAACCTCCCATGTCACTGCCGTCGGCAAGAGGCGTCATTCCGCAAGCGAGAGCCGTAGCGCCACCTCCGGTGCTGCCGCCGCACGTTTTGGTTAGGTCGTATGGATTGTGAGTGGGGCCGAAGACTTTGTTGAATGTTTGCGAGCCCAAGCCGAACTCAGGCACGTTTGTTTTGCCGAGGATGATAGCGCCCGCGGCCTTCTCGCGTTGAACGACGCGGCAATCAAAATCAGGTATGAAGTCTTTGTGAAGCGGGGAACCGTAAGTGGTGCGCATGCCGCTTGTTTCATGAAGGTCTTTGACGGCAACAGGTAAGCCGTGCAGCGGGCCGAGCCATTGTCCTTTGGCGAGCGCTTCGTCCGCGGCGATGGCTCGGGCGATCAACTGATCTTCAGGCGCCAACGTGACGATCGCGTTGACCTTAGGATTCACACGTTTGATTTGCTTAAGGTGGGCTTCCATGACTTCGCGGGCAGAAAGCTTTTTCTTGCGGAGGGCGTCCAAAATATCGACGGCGCGCATGAAGCAAATGTCATTGGAAGAATTCAGCATGGTTGAAATCGCGGCGTTGACTCCGAGCATGAGTGTGTCGCGGCGCGTCATTTGATTTCTTATTATGTTACGCCTTCGGCTTGGTATAAACGTCTGAGTTGGAATTTATGACGAAACGCGCAAACGGACCATTTGAAGTGAAATTAAATCCGCAAAAACCAGATAATGTGCAGGCGGAAGGCGCAAAGCTGGGCAGGATGTCGATTGAGAAGCAGTTTCACGGCGACCTAGAAGCGACGAGCCAAGGCGAAATGTTGATGGCGATGACCGAAGTCAAGGGATCGGCCGGATATGTTGCGGTTGAGCGCGTGAGTGGAAGGCTGGATGGGCGCAACGGTACGTTTATTCTGCAGCATAGCGGCACGATGACGCGCGGAACACCGGAATTGAGCGTGACCGTGGTGCCTGATTCCGGAACCGGCGGGCTTGTGGGACTTGTGGGCAAAATGGCCATCAACGTCGAAGGTGGAAATCACTCATACGAGTTTGAGTACGCACTGCCGGATGCTTGATTAAAGGCGGAGAGCGAAGAAAAGGCGTTTTTTGCGAAACGGAATTTACCCACCCAGGGCGAAGATACGACGAATCTAGCCGATGCAGGCGAACAAAAAGCGTTTTTTGCGAAACGGAATTTGTAGGGGGGTGGCGTTTTGCGCAACGAACCCAAGTTTAATGAGTGCCGAAGGACTTGTAAAACGAACCCACTCGGCGAAGCGATATTCCGCTTTCAATCATTGTGGGCATTTTGCGCTACGAACCCAATTGGGATGGGCGCCAGGTTTTGAAAAAAACGAATCATCTATGACCGGGAGCCTGGACACCCCCAGACATGAAAATACCCGGCACACCCCTCGGCCCAAGGCGACCGTAAACCCAACTCCGTAAATCGTTGATTCGGCGCAGTCGTGTTTGTATTCTCGTAAGAACCCAACCGGCTCAGGTTGATCGCCCACCGCGAGGCCATTGGGTCATTTGAAAAAAGGAACCCAATGGCCAGCTTGGGATGTGAACGTGAAATATTCGATTTGAAAAGATCTGAGCCGGGTTTACCCCGGTTGGGCGGAGGGGGCGCGATCCGTTTTAAACGAAAGACGCCGAGAGACGCGACCGCCGTAAGCTGGTTTGAAAATAGCGCACGGCTGGGTTGGGCGGGATGGAGAATTTGCTGGACGAACGGGTAAAGGCTTAGTTTTCAGATGGGTGGAGCGGGAAGATATTTTGGAAAGTTCTGTGACCCCACTTGCAGAACTCCCGCCGCCGGGGTTTGGCACCCAGATTTGACCTGTTGGCCGGCCTTCGGGAGGCTCAGTGACTGGATTTTTTTAGAGTGTGGGGATGGGGCCGGGCGATTTCGCTAAGGCCGCCACAAAGCGTACCAGAGGATTAAAACTTCCCGCTTCGGGCTCCGAGATCCCAGAAACGAGATCGGAGTCCCGCTTGGGAGAAAATGTCCTGCGCTTCTGCCACACTCCATTTGCGCCAATCGGAATTTGAATAACACCCATACCAACTGTTGGCGAGGCGGGCAACCTCAGGAAGAAGAACTATCTCGCCGCGCGGGAGCCGGTGGCGGGCACACCAATCGTCAATCGATTTTTCGGAACGGAAGGGTAGAACCATCGAACAGTGTTGGTGGACGTTGTCCCAGGCTTTTGCAGGAGGGATTGCGAAGTGAACATGGACATCTTCGCAACCTCTGGGTTCTCCGTCAACTACAGCAATTATTAGTGGCTCGCCTTCGGCACCGTACCGTGTGTGGATGCGAACTTCTCCTCCAACCAGAGTCGTTACTCCTAGAGCGCACCACACGCACGGAGCCCACCAGCTCGCCCGCTGTGCCTCAATCCAGTTGATAGTCGGTGTCAATGAGAATGGATGAATAATCCACGGTTCACACGTATGAGGATGCAGTACGACGCCGTGAATGTCCGCCAGCGAGCGAAGAAGGTGTTCCACTCGCCCCGGAGGCAGACTCATTTGGTTTGCCAAATCGGAGTTGGTTGGGCACGCACCCTTGTCGATCAAACCGCGAATTAACTGATGGTGCAATTGAGATAACGCTCGTTCGTCAACCATTCTTCCCATTGTGCACGGTTCGTCGGCGGTTTGGGAGTTTAGCTCGAGTGGAGGCCAGAAAGGAATAACATAGGAGGCGACTTCAATGCCGGAGGATAATTATGAAACGAGTTGGACTGTATGCGGTGGTTATGGCAGAATCCGAAACCTGCGCAACCCCGCGCTATTTGCCGTTCCGCTTTCCATGAATGTGGGCGGGCTTTCGCTTCTTCATACCTACTGGGCGCTGGGCGGACGATGGGGAAATGCTTGCGTTATGCACGGTCGTTCGGGGCAAGCGCGGTTTCGAGCCAAAGGGGTTTGCGACTTGGCTTGTCTGCGGCCTCCTGGCATTGAGCCTGGCCCGGAGATCGTCGCAGTTGTCACAACTTATACCGATTTGGCCTCTTTCTGGAAAGAGTGGCTTGAATCGCATCAAACAACCTCGATCCCGACACTAAGTCGTTCACCGAATAGCTGTCGACACCTCCGGCCAATGCCGCTAAATCTGTGTATTCACTCGTTTCGCCAGTCAGCACCAAGACCGGCAGCTTGGGGGCGAGTGCCCGGACCCAAGCGTAACTAACACGCCCCGAACTTTCGGACAAGCCGAGGTCGAGTATAACAACGTCTACCCCGCACTTCCGGATTTGATCCAGACCCTCGCTCAAATGAGTGGCCCATTCGAGCCGGTATTTTCCATGCCCATATTCCTGAAGAGCGAACTGGACCATCAACATCACGTCTTCACTGTCTTCAATCAACAGAACGCATTTCTGTGGAGCTAGAGCGGTTGCCGTCACTGCCATATTTTCTCTCCGTCTTAAAGTTGAGAAATTCGGACCAAGGAAGATATCGGACCGGAGGAGCTTCTCATATAATTTTTTTTGGGCCAGCAAAATTACGGATAACAGCGACTTCAAGTCGTGACGGCGAGCTGCGATTCAACTGGAGGGCGACTGGCTTCGCGCTACATTGATCGCGACAACAGAACTGGCAACACGAGCAGCCTTCGACGATGGCATGCTGGAGTTTCGCTTTGCTATGTAGTATTCTACGCTTGAAGGAGCGGTTCCAGTTAGACATGACACGCCTTTTCTGCTTGATTTTGCTCGGCGCAAGCCTGCCGCTGTACTGCATAGCGCAAGTAACGACTTCTCAATACAACAACTCACGCATGGGAGTGAACTCGCACGAAACAACTCTCACGGTACGCAATGTGAATGCAGATCATTTCGGCAAGCTGTTTTCTTTGAGAGTGGACGGCGATGTGTACGCTCAACCGTTGTACTTGCCGGGTGTGCAGGTTCAAGGCAAGGGCAAACACGACGTTGTGTTCGTGGCCACCGAACACGACAGTGTCTACGCTTTCGATGCCCAAGGCCAGCCGCGGACTCCGCTGTGGCACGTCAATTTTACGAACGCCGAGCGAGACATAACGACCGTTGATCCAAGAGATGTTCGATGTCCCTTTATCAATCCGGAGATCGGTATCACTTCCACACCGGTGATCGACATTGACACGGGCACCCTCTATGTCTTAGCGCGTACGAGAACAGGTAGCAAGGGCGCAGGACTTCATTTTGTCCAGAGTCTGCACGCTGTCGATGTAACGAGCGGCGCGGAGCGGGCGGGCAGCCCAGTAGATATCCGCGCGTCTGCGAAAGGATCTGAACCGGCGAAGGATGTCGCGTTCGATCCATTGCTCGAAAATCCGCGAAGTGCACTATTGCTCGCCGCCGGGAACGTATACCTGACTTGGGGTTCGTCTTGCGATGTTGGAAATTACCACGGGTGGGTGATGGCTTACGACGCACACTCACTGCAACAAGAGGCGGTATTTAACACTTCCCCGAACGACAAGGAAAGCGGTATCTGGGCATCTGACACCGGTCCTGCGGCAGACCAGAGCGGAAACATATTTGTAGCCACCGGAAATGGGAAGTTCGATGTTCCCCAAGGGCCAGACTACGGTGATACCCTCCTGAAAGTGAGCCTCGATCATGGTGCTCTGGCGGTAGGCGATTACTTCACACCGTCCGACCAAGAAGCATTAAACAAGGCCGACAATGATTTGGGTTCAGGTGGCCCACTTCTCCTCCCAGACCAGCCAGGGCCACATCCCCATTTGGTGTTGATTGGCGGAAAAGGCGGCACGCTGTATGTGATCGACCGCGATCATATGGGCAGGCTCGCGCAAAACAGCAATTCCATAGTCGAAGAGGTCCGTTTAGGCGGAAGCCTGCTTGCTGCGCCAGCCTACTGGAATCAGCATGTGTACATTTTTGCAAACAACGACGTTCTTAAAGAATTCAAATTACGCGACGGGCACCTTGAACTGAGCGCAGAAGCGCCGGGAGGTCCTTTTGACCCTGGTGCAACGCCAACCATCTCCGCTAATGGTGAGAAGGACGGGATCGTTTGGACGGTTTCCGGGAGGAGCTGGGAAATCATTCCGGAGAAAATCGCAATCCTACATGCGTTCGATGCCAATGATGTTCGTAAGGAGTTATATAACAGCGACGAGCTTTCCGATCGCGATCGGGCTGGTATATCGGTGCGGTTCTCGATTCCAACCGTCGCCAATGGCCGGGTGTATGTCGGCACCAGAAGCGAAGTAGACGTTTACGGCCTTATAGGTACCACGAACAACCATTAACATCTAACATCGTCGTATACCCCAGCACCAGTCATCCGTGCCATGCTTAGGAAATGCCTATATCAGCACGAAACCAGATCGAAGGAAAAGTGTCCGAAGTGACCTTAGGGGACATCATGGCCCATGTCACGGTCCGCGTGGGAAAGAACCAATTGGAAAGTGTGATCACGCGCAAGAGCGCCGAGCAACTCAACCTCAAGAAGGGTGACAAGGTTAAAGTAATCATCAAATCCACTGAAGTGATGCTCCAAAAGGACTGACCCAACATTGATTTGAAACAGTAGCTCTTCACTAGCGATGATGGACATTCATCTCGCTTGCGCGGCGTGCCAACCTGCTGACGTCAAAGCCATGCTCCGCATGCGACTATCAGATTTTGGAGTTCCCGAATGCCGCTACGAAACCGCGTGGACCCCTGTGGAACGATTGTGGCCCTTGCCGCGCGTGGCACGTTCATGGGCAATCGGGGCGGCGTGTTGCACAATCAGAATCGCGAAATTGTGCGTCAATACGCCAGTAGGCGGTGGATAACTTGTCTCTTGGAATTCAAAGATCGGCGGCGCTCCGTGATGTCTCCAGGCCGATACACAGAGTTGTTTTTCCTCGACGAAGCCGTTGCACTTGCCGCAGGCCATAGGCCCTGTGCTGAATGTCGTCGCGACCGATTCAACGCTTTTAAGGGAGCTTGGGCTGGCTCCAGAGATTCAAATGGAGGCCTCCTTTTCGCGGATCAGATCGATATGGAACTGCATCGAGCAAGAATCGACAGACAGAAACAGAAAGTAACTTACCAAGCTTCCTTGAACACATTGCCTGATGGTTGCTTCGTTCACATTGAGAGCTCCAGTTACCTGGTCTGGGGCGACGCGCTACTTCTGTGGTCGCCCGAGGGCTACCTGAAGAAGCAGCATCGGCCCAATGATCTGTCAGTCACGATACTGACCCCGGAACCGCTGGTTCGGTGCATTGGCCAAGGATACAAACCGGAAATACATAGGTCGATCCTCACCCTCTGAAAGTGCTGAGCGGCAACGAGGGGGCGGATCAAGCTGAGTCGCGACCAATTCGAATCGACTTGGCAGAAGATGTGACATGATAGCGGCAAGTCCGCCGTGAAACAATCCTCCTTACATAGAGGTTTCTGGTACACCGTCGCAGTTACGGCGATGCTGATCTTGTTGGGACTGTCCCATGGTCAAGGTGACTCCACTGGATGGACGCGCCTATCGAGCCGCACGGGAGAGCTGCCGGCACCGGGTACGTCGCGGGAGCAGACGGGCGTGCTGGCGGTGCATATTGATCCAGATTCACCAGCCACAGATTTCATAATGAGCTTTCGCGTAACGGGTCCAGCGCTAGTCTGGTACCGGCGCGTTCCGACGGGATGGCTGCGCTACCCGATTGAACCGGAGTTCCTGCCGATTGAAGCGGGTGGGGCCGCGTACGATATCGACGGCGATGGCGACTTAGACATAGTTTTCGGGAACGACTGGCAGGGCAACAAACTTTGGTGGTGGGAGAATCCGTACCCGAATTTCGATCCGAATGTCCCGTGGAAACGGCATATCATCAAGAACGGCGGCGCAAATCAGCATCACGACCAGGTGTTTGCGGATATTAAAGGTACTGGAAAGCCGCAACTCGTCTTCTGGAACCAACAGGCGAAAGCAATCTATCTGGCCGATATCCCGAACGATCCACGCCATACCGAGCCGTGGCCTTATGTGGAAATCTTCAATGGCCACGCCGGTGAAGGCGAGAACGGGGCGGCCTTATACGCGGAAGGTATGGACGCCTACGATATCGACGGCGATGGAAAGATAGACTTGTTAGCGGGTAATTACTGGTTCCACCACGAAGGCGGCAACCAGTTTCGCCCGATTCGTGTTGGCGTGATCGGAGGGCGCATTAGAGCGGGACGTTTCAAGCCATCCAAGTATCCGCAGATTGTCATCGCGCCGGGAGATGGATCTGGTCCCTTAATGATCTACGAGTGTAAGGGCGATCCTCTGAAGTCAAGCGACTGGGGGGGAAGAAGGCTGTTGGATCGGGACCTGATCCACGGCCACACGCTGGAGTTGGGTGACGTGAACGGAGACGGCAATCTCGATATTCTGGTGGCGGAGCAAGGCAAATGGAATCGCGGTCCGGAGAAACTCGACAATCCTAACGCAACGGCTTGGATTCTCTACGGCGACGGGAAGGGCGGCTTCACACCCGTCATTCTTGACGAGCACGAGGGCTGGCACGATGGCAAGCTCGCCGATTTTGACGGCGACGGCGACCTAGACGTGCTTCAGAAGCCCTATGCCTGGGATGCGCCGCGCGTGGACCTGTGGCTGAATCACGGAACCGGCAAAGTTCGTGGATGGACGCCGAAACATGCCGCCGGTTTGGAGTTGCGACCATTTACTCAACCCGTTGGGATGGAGTTATGGACTTACCGCGAGGAGTTAAAACGCGACCTTCCAGCAACCCTTAGAAAAATACGGGCCTTGGGTTTCCAGACGGTCGAGACAGCGAGTTTCTATGGTAAGAGCGCGACTGACTTCCAGAAGCTTCTCGATAACACCGGACTGCGGTGCACGAGTCTCATTGCTAGCTATGAGCGGCTTCAGCAGTCATTACCGGGCGTGATCGAAGATGCAAAGGCGCTGGGAGCCACATATGTACTGGCATCCTGGATTCCTCATAACGGTGATCTTACCGAAGCGCAGGTACATAGCGCCGCATCCAACTTCAATGATTGGGGCGAACATTTACGCGATGCCAACTTACAGTTCGGGTATCATCCGCACGGCTTCGAGTTCTTACAGACACCAACTGAGACGCTGTTCGACGTGCTCGTACGTGAGACCAAGCCGGAGTCGGTGTTCTTTGAAATGGACACATTCTGGTTCGCTCAGGCGGGAGCTGATCCAGCAGCGTTCCTGGAACGTTATCCGAAGCGATTCCGGCTCTTACATTTAAAGGATCTGGCGCGAGGAACAAAACAGAATACCAGCGGCACGGCCCCAGAGGAAGCGAGCGTTGCTCTAGGGCAAGGCCAACTGCGCTGGCCTGAGATTCTCCGGCAAGCCGGGCGCGATGGAGTGGCTGGCTACTTCATCGAGGACGAATCCCCTTTGGCAGCCCAGCAAGTGCCTGTCACGCTGGAATATTTGAAAAGAATCCGCTATTGAGTGGTGAGTTTGAATACTCTCGACCTTCCGCTACTGCTAAGATCTATTGCTTCTAGGTAGCCAAATTCTGGTCCAAGCCATGCACACGGAATTCCGCCGCGCCGAAATACCCAAGGAAATTCGCAGCCTCATCATCTTCGACCACAAAGCCTTTCAAAAATATCCGGCAGACTGGTTCGATCAGGCCACATGGCAAGCGACTGAATCCTGGTGGATGATCGGTGGCAAGAGAAAGATCGGCTGTTGCGCATTTGAACGCCACATAGATTTCAAAGAGGATATTCACCCTGATAAGGACAATCCTCATCGGCGCGGATCGCTCTACATTGCCACTACGGGCATCCTGCCGCAATTCAGAACGATGGGCTTCGGTACTTTGATGAAATCGTGGCAACTGTCGTACGCGCGGCATCACGGCTTTAGCCGGATCGTTACCAATACGAGGAAGAGCAACAAGGTCATGATCACACTGAATCAGAAATTCGGCTTCAAGATCATTCGAACTACGCCAGGCTATTACGATAGTCCGCGAGAATCGACCGTGGTGATGGAACGGCGGCTTTGATTGCAGAGGATCGCAACGGCTGCCAAGGCACGGTAGCTGGGCTCAGTTAAACAGCGCTCTTCGGGCGTTGCTTGAGAATATCTCCATTCTGCCGCCAAATAGTTGGCACCAGCAAATGCATGCCGTATCTTTTTTGCACTGTAGACTTCTCACCGGCGCTCGTTGCTAGACTCTCGTAATGCCCTCCCGAATCCGGCTGGAAATTGAGAAATCCACGGTGCTCATTCGCCGCTGGCTTGGCTATGCCCTCTACGACTGGACTTTCAAAATGGCAAAGTCAAAACGCCTCGTCACGCGGGTCGCTATTTTGATCCAAGGTTACGCCATCTGGGCTGGGTTTTCGCGCTCGCTGATATGGCCTCTAATGTGGCCGAAGAGTCAGTACCTTCTCTTTCTCTTCGTATGCCTGCTTTACCTCCTTGGCGACCGTGTTATGAACGCGATACTGACCTCGGAATTTGTTCGCAAGACCCAACTTGAAGCCGACCAGATTGCCGCACGACAGATCCAGAAGACACTCCAACCGGAGAAACTGGAAGAGTTGGTGGGCTACGAGATGGAGGTCTTTTACCAGCCTTACCGCGCCGTTGGTGGAGACTACTTTGACGTGATCGACCTTCCGGGTAACCGAACGCTATTGGCAATCGCAGACGTGTCTGGGAAAGGGATGGCGGCCGCTCTGCTGGCGGCTAACATCCAGGCGTTAGTCAGAAGCCTTGTGAATGCTCAAGCGGGCCTCCAGGCGTTAGCTGGACAGATCAACAAGCACCTGTGCCATTACACTCCAAGCAATCGCTTTGCGACGGCGGTATTTATGGTGCTCAACCGGGATTCGGGGGATTTGATTTTCGTGAACGCCGGACATAACGCCCCGATGGTTTACGGCGAGAGTTCAGCAACACCCCTGGGAGCGACTGGCATACCGATGGGCTTGCGGAGCAACGCGGAGTATGAAGCTGGCACAGCTTTCATTCCCTTTGGTGGATTCCTTCTCATATTCACGGATGGATTGACCGACTCGATTCCCGGAAACGATACCGAGGGGCGCTTGCGTGACGCTATGGCTGACAATCCGGTGAAGACTATGTCTAATCTCAAATCGTTGATCGATCCAAGATTTAATGAGGATGACATCACTATTTTGCTTTTAAGGCGCACCGAGGCTCCAAATCTGAGCGCCCAATAATTGATTCAAGCTCAATATTTTCGTATCGCTAGTTTGAGGGGGCGTCGATCTCGACGCATCACTTTTACGATCAAATTAATCCCAGGGAAAAAGCTACGATTGTGACGAGATATTATTCAGGGGTCATGAAAAGCAAGTTAAATGCGGCTGTCCTTGTTTGTTGCTCGATGTTCGGCGCTATCACAGTCGAACCTTCGGCCACACTCTTCGAGAACGATCAAGTAAAAGTGCTTCGCGCGTTGGAGAAGGCGCACGTGAAAGGGAAATTCCACGAGCACAAACTGAACCGAGTCATGATTTACCTGCAGTCCGGCCGGCAGCGTTTCGAGTATCAGGACGGACGCAGCGCCAAAGTGATCGATTGGCATGCTGGCGAGGTGGATTGGAGCAAGCCTGAGGGGATGCACGCGGCTGAAGTGATCAGCGGCGAGGCTTTCAACATTATCGAGATCGAGCTGAAAACGTCAGGCGTGGGCAAACCGATTGTGAGCGATCTCGACCCGGTGAAAATCGACCCGAAGCACTACCGCGTTGAGTTTGAAAATCCGCAGGTTCGAGTGCTGCGGGTGAAGATCGAAGGTCACGGAGTGACACCGATGCATGAACATTCGGTCAACCGGGTCACCGTGTTCTTGACCGATCAGGAGTTTCGTGTGAAAGATTCGCACGGCAAGACAGACACGGTGAGACACAAAGCCGGAGACGCGGTTTGGGGAACACCGACGACTCACACTGAGGAGAATCTCAGCGAAAAGCCTTTCGAAGTCCTAGCCGTCGAGCTCAAGCAGATGAACGGATAATCGTTCCATTGCAGATACCGTCCATTCGATCTGAATCGCGCTGCTGCTGCCAGTCCGTTTCCCACATTATCAGCAGCCAGATTTACTCAAAAGTTTGCTCATTGGCGTTCTGCATCACTCAACCCGACGCACGAACGCAGAAAGGTATCCGCAGTGGAGCATATTTTAGTTCCGGTTTGACGCGCTGCTCGCGGGGCAATATAATCGCGCGTATGGCTTACACGATGCGTATCTGCTTGCTTTCAATTCTGATCGTGACTTGTTCGGCTTACTCTCTTGTTGCGCGAGCTTCCGATTCAACACCGCTCACGGCTGACACGGGGCAGACGACTGGGGCTGGTGTCACGTTTAAAGCTCCCGCCGGCTGGTCTGTTAGTGCGGACAGTGCATCTGCGATTTTCGTATTGGCGCCAGAGGGCGATACGCATGTAGTGGTTTTGGACGAAAAAGCGGCTGATGCGGCAACGGCGGTGGCGCAGGCATGGGGCACCTACAAGCCAGGGTTTGCGAGGCCCGTGCGCGCGACGGTGGATCTACCCGACTTGGAGGGGTGGACTGCGGGGAAACGGTTTGTGTATGAAACTTCTCCCAATGAGCGCGCGGTGGTGGTGGCGATTGCCCGCCGGGCTGGAGACAACTGGACGGTGGCTCTGTTGGACGGGGCACAGGCCACCTTTGGGAAACGGGGCGCGCAGATCGGCTTAATTGTGAACAGTCTGCGACCTAACGGATATCAGCGCGAGTCGTTCGCTGGCCGAAAAGCCTTGCCGCTGACGCCCGAACGGATTGAAACTTTGCGGAGTTTCATAGAAGCGTCCATGAAGAAGTTCGATGTACCTGGCGCTGGCTTTGCGTTGATCGATCAAGGCAGGGTTGTGTATGAGGGCGGCGTTGGCGTGAAGGAGTCGGGGAAGCCTGAGCGGGTGGACGCGAACACACTTTTCATGGCGGCCTCGAATACCAAAGGCATGACAACGCTGCTGCTGGCCAAAATGGTGGATGAGAAGAAGTTGCAGTGGGATGAGCCAGTGACGAAGGTGTATCCGGAGTTCAAGCTGGCTGACGCGGAAGTGACCAACGAGATAGAGATCAGGCACTTGATCTGCGCGTGCACCGGGATGCCGCGGCAAGATTTGGAATGGCTGTTCGAATACAAGAAGTTCAAGCCGGCGTCGACATTCACGCTTCTCAGCGGCATGAAGCCGACGAGCAAGTTTGGAGAAGTTTTTCAATATAGCAACCTGATGGCGTCGGCGGCGGGTTACGTGGCGGCCCATGTATACGAGCCGGCAGGCGAACCGGGGGCGGCTTATGACCGGGCGATGGAGCGCGAGATTTTTAAACCGCTTGGCATGAGCAACACCACCTTCGATATGGAGAAGGTACAGCACGGCGATTTTGCGAGTCCGCATTCCGACGACATTGATGGCAAAACGCGACTCATCGCGATGCAGCAGAATTATTCGGTAGTGCCGTTCCGGCCGGCGGGCGGCGTGTGGACGTCGGCGCATGACATGACGCGGTATGCGCTGCTGGAGCTGGCGCGCGGCAAGCTCGCCGATGGGCGGCAGTTTGTTTCGGAAGAGAATTTACTAATGCGACGGAAGCCGCAAGTTGCGATTGGGGAGGACTCGATTTATGGCATGGGACTTGAAGTGAACAACCACTGGGGTATTCCGATTGTTCATCATGGCGGGAGTTTGTTCGGATACAAGAGCGATTGGATGATTTTGCCGGAAGCCGGCATTGGCGCTGTGTTGCTGACGAATTCGGACAGAGGCGGGAGTTTATTGGAGCCGTTGATGCGGCGCTTGTTGGAAGTTGTTTATGATGGCAAGCCCGAGGCCGTCGCTTTGGTGGATAACGATGC
Source organism: Bryobacterales bacterium (assembly GCA_003167495.1). Classification (GTDB taxonomy): domain Bacteria; phylum Acidobacteriota; class Terriglobia; order Bryobacterales; family Bryobacteraceae; genus Bog-105. Next base: position 24,094 of record PMSX01000328.1, read on the forward strand.
AGCGAACTACCAAAAGATTGTTGCGAAGGAACGGGTTCGCCTGGTGTTTCCGGCAGCCGCTGACGAAGGAGCGAAGCTTGCCGCGCACTACGTAAATGCGGACTTGGGAAGTATCGACGTCAAAACGTCAGGTGGCCAGACTGTCTTTGCCTGGGATGGCGGTGAAAGCCGGATGGCCACGCGCAAGAACGATGACGGGACGATTTCATTTGTGAACGCAGACCCGCCACTGAGCGGGTTTGAGTTTGTCAAGGGCGACCAAAACGGGAAACGCACGCTGATTGTCCGGGATGCGCAGCATGAGTACGTTTTTATCGAAGTTAGCTAATGTGGAGGTCCGTGGCTGGTTGCAGCGGCAAGGTCCGTAACGGCTCCGGCTCTGTTTCGGTGCAGCTCCCGCACTTTAGAAGTTAGAAAAAGTGCCGGCTTTTCTTGTCCCTGTCATGTAGCCTTATCGGCAGCGATTTGGTCACTGCCGAGCTGAGATCATGCCATCCAAAGCGATTCGCTATTTACCGACGCGCGCACGAACTAAGAACTCGAGAAGTTCGCAACTCTACCCATTATGATGAGAGGGAATCATGAACGTTCGAACTGCGTTGATAACGGGAGCCAGCCGGGGCATTGGAAGAGCATGCGCGCAATCGCTGGCGGCGGCTCGATACAAGCTGGTCTTAGCGGCGCGGAGACTCGACAAACTGGAAGAAACTGCCCAACTCACGCGCGCTAGCGGGGCTGAGACGTTCGTTGTGGAAATGGATTTGACCAACAGCGATTCCATCACAGCCGCCATCGCCAAAGCAACGAAAGAATTCGGCAAAATAGAAATCCTGGTGAACAACGCGGGTGTAACCAAAGACGGCTTAGCGGTGCGCATGAAGAAGGCCGATTGGGAAAGCGTGATCAACACAAACCTAAGCGGCTCGTTTTACGTAACCCAACAGATTTTGCAATCTATGATGCGCGAGCGCTGGGGCCGGATCGTAAACATTTCCTCGGTGGTCGGCGAAAAGGGCAATCCTGGGCAGGCGAACTATGTGGCATCGAAAGCCGGGTTGATCGGCTTGACGAAATCGCTGGCAATGGAATTGGGAAGCCGCAATATTACGGTGAATGCCGTGGCGCCTGGCTTCATTGACACTGAAATGACTCATGCTTTGCCGGAAGAATTGAAACAAAGAATGATTGCGGAAACGCCGCTGAAGCGGATGGGCGCGCCCGAAGACGTCGCGGCGGCTGTGAAATTTTTAGTGAGCGAGGAAGCAAGCTTCATCACCGGTCATGTTTTAGACGTGAACGGTGGCATTTACATGTAGGTTATGACAGCAAACAGAGACAGCAAATTCAAAATCGGCCTGGTACAGACAAAATGTTCCACAGATCCGGACGAAAACCTGCAGCGCGCCATCGCAGGCATTCGCGAAGCTGCCGGCGAAGGTGCGGAAATCGTCTGCCTGCAGGAATTATTCCGCAGCCAGTATTTTTGCCGTGAAGAGAATGCCGAGTTATTCAATCTGGCTGAAACTATTCCCGGGCCTTCTACTGAAGCCATCGGCTCGGTGGCAAAGAGCTTGGGCGTGGCGGTAGTCGCATCGCTCTTTGAGAAGCGCGCGCACGGCTTGTATCACAACACCGCGGCGATTATCGATGCCGATGGCTCGCTCATGGGTATCTACCGCAAAATGCACATCCCAGACGATCCGCTTTTTTTGGAAAAGTTTTATTTCACGCCGGGCGATTTGGGTTTCCTGAATTTCGAAACACGCTTTTCGCGCATCGGCGTGCAGGTGTGTTGGGATCAGTGGTATCCGGAAGGCGCGCGCCTCACTAGTCTGCAAGGTGCGAATGTGTTGTTTTACCCCACAGCCATTGGTTGGCATCCAGCAGAAAAGGCGCAACATGGCGAAGCGCAATTAGACGCCTGGCGCACCATTCAACGGGCGCACGCCATAGCTAACGGCGTGTACGTGGCGGCGGTAAACCGCACAGGCTTCGAAGGCACATCCGAAAGTGGTTTGGAGTTCTGGGGCAACTCCTTTGTGGCCGATCCATTCGGCCGCGTGATCGCGCAAGCGCCAGCGAGTGAAGAACACGTGCTGGTAACGGAGTGCGATCCCAAACTGATGGACGAAGTGCGCCGCAACTGGCCTTTCTTCCGCGACCGCCGCATTGACGCGTATGCACCCATTACGAAGCGTTGGCTTGCCTAAAGCGATGCTTCAGCGCATGGTGCCGCAGCGCGTGAAAACGCACGCGGGGTTTCGCATGCCCGCCGAGTGGGAACCGCACGCGGCCACTTGGCTCGCATGGCCGCACGAAACCACCGATTGGCCTGGGAAATTCGCTCCCATTCCGTGGGTGTACAGCGAAATCGTGCGGCATCTTTCGCGCGTGGAAAAAGTAAGGATTCTGATAGCGGATAAAGATGCCGAACAGAAGGCCCGCTCAATTTTAGAGAAATCCGGCGCGCAGATGGCGGCCGTTGAGTTCTTCCACTTGCCAACAGACCGCAGTTGGACCCGCGACTATTGCCCCATTTTCGTGAGCAACTCCAAAGGCGAGCAGACCCTGTTGAACTGGCGTTTCAACGGTTGGGCGAAGTATTCGAACTTCAAGCGCGACGATTCCGTCAGCCAGAAGCTCGCGCCGAAGTTGAAGCGGCCGCTCATCACGCCGGAGTGGAACGGAGAGCGCATGGTGCTCGAAGGCGGCAGCGTTGATGTAAACGGCTTAGGCTCGCTTCTGACCACCGAAGAATGCCTATTGAGTGACGTGCAAGCACGCAATCCCCAACTCACTCGCGCGGACATAGAATCTGTGTTTCGCCGTTATCTTGGCGCGCATCACACACTCTGGCTGAAGAACGGCATAGCGGGTGATGACACGCACGGCCATGTCGACGATTTAGCCCGCTTCACCGACGCCCAAACCATCGTCATCGCCAGCGAAGACAACAAAGACGATGCGAATTACGAACCGTTGAAAGAAAATCTAGCATTGTTGCGTGAGATGTCGCGCCGAATGCGCAATCAGGACGGTCTCGCTTTCCGCGTGGAAAAGCTGCCCATGCCTGAACCCGTAGTCTTTGCCGGCCAAAGGCTGCCCGCCAGCTATGCCAATTTCTACATAGCCAACGGCTTGGTGCTCATGCCAACGTTTAACGACGCCAAAGATCGCGTGGCGCTGAACAAATTGGCGCAATTATTTCCAGACCGCAAAGTAACGGGCATCGCCGCTACCGATTTAGTACTGGGCCTCGGCACTCTGCACTGCATGACGCAGCAAGAGCCGGCGTAAGCCATGTTTTCGATCACAGTCGCCGCGCTTTCCCTGCTCATCTGGAGCTACTTGGTGTTCGCGCGCGGCGGATTTTGGCGCGTTGGAGCGATGCCATCCTGCAACTTGCGATCCGTGCGCCGAGTAGTGGCTGTGGTGCCCGCACGCAATGAAGCCGATGTCATTGGCGAAGCGCTCACCTCGCTTTTCACCCAGTACTTCGTCGCTCCCTTGCAGATCGTTCTAGTGGACGATGGCAGCAGCGACGGAACGGCTGACGTCGCGCGTAGCGTAGCCGGGCGACTGGGTCGTGAAAAAGATCTTACAATTCTGACTGGCGCCCCGTTACCCGGGGGCTGGACCGGCAAGCTCTGGGCCGTTTCCCAAGGTGCGCAAGAAGCGTTGAAACAGCGTCCCGACTACCTTCTCTTTACCGACGCCGACATCCGTCACGATGGCCGCAATGTGGCCGATCTCATCGCAAAAGCCGAGGCCGACCGGCTTGATCTCGCGTCCTATATGGTCCGCCTCTCCACGAAGAATTTCGCTGAGCAAGCCCTCATCCCGGCGTTTGTATATTTCTTCCTGCAGCTTTATCCACCCGCCTGGACGGCGGCGCCAGATAAGAAAACAGCGGGTGCGGCCGGCGGGTGCATTCTGCTGCGGCCGTCAGCCTTGGCGCGAATAGGCGGTCACGCGGCCATTCGCGGCCAGATCATTGACGATTGCGCCCTTGCCCGCGCTATCAAATCTTCCGGCGGCAGAATCTGGATGGGTGTCACGCCTGTGACGCAAAGCATCCGCCCTTACAGCGGCTTCGCTGAGATCGGCCGCATGATTTCGCGCTCCGCGTTCAATCAATTGCAGCATTCCGTTTGGCTCTTGGCAGGTACGCTTCTTGGACTTGCCGTGACGTATCTTGTCCCTATTGCCGCGCTCTTTAGCGGACAAATCATAGCGGCACGTTTAGGCTTAGCCGCGTGGCTGCTTATGAGTCTTAGCTACGCGCCCATGATCCGCTTTTACAGGCTGCCACCGTTTTGGGCCTTTGCCCTGCCGCTCATCGCAATTTTCTATGCGGCCGCCACCTTTCATTCCGCCCTGCAATATTGGCGCGGCAAAGGCGGCCCGTGGAAAGGCCGGGTTCAGGACGCTTGATTATTCCGTAACAGAACTTTCAAAACGCCTCGTTCAGCAGCTTTCGAAAAAGCAGCTGCTGCTTCATGCAGCGGAAATTCTGCTGACAGCAAGCTCTCTACGTCCACTTTGCCGGCGCTAAGCAATGCTATCGCCGGATCAAACAGTCCACAGCGCGACCCCACCAAAGTAATTTCGTTGACAATGACCGGCGCCATATCGATTGTGACTTCGTTGTGCACAGTCGACTTCATGATCACTATCCCGCGCGGACGCACCATCCGCACCGCCTGCCGCAAGCCTTCGGCTGAACCGGTAGAATCGACAACGAACGGGAAACGGCCAATAGGATGTTCGCCCGCATCAGAGACCGCAGCTCCCGCACGCTGCGCGATCTTGAGCTTGTCCGGGTGATGGCCGTAAACCGTAACGCACGCTCCGTGCGTCAGCAGCGTTTGTGCAATCAGCAACCCGAGTTTGCCGTCGCCCAGCACCGCAACCTCCGCGCCGCGCGGCACCGAAACCTGTTCCAAAATTTCACATGCCGCAGCCAATGGCTCGACAAACACCGCTTGTTCATCGGTGACATGAGCGGGCACTACGCGCAAGTTCGCTTCGGGCAGCGTCAAGAACTCCGCAAACGCGCCCGGATGTTTCACAATGCCGAGCACCGTACGCGCATCGCAATGCCGCCCCAACCCAGCAGCGCAAAACGCACAATGCCCGCACGCCAGATTGATTTCGCCAACAACCCGTTGGCCGATAAGAGAGGGAGTGTCCGCGTCGGCAACCTGACCCACAAACTCATGTCCAGGAACCCCCGAAAAGCCGTAATATCCGCGCTGCAATTCAAGATCGGTGTTGCAGATACCGGCAACGCGCAATCGAATCAACGCGTAGCCAGGAGGGCGCTTTGGAACGTCCACCTGCCGCATTACAATCTGCTTGGAATCGATAAAGACGGCAAGCATACCGCCTCAACAATTCGCGTGCACCAAAGTTCTACCAGCGGTTTTTGCTGCCGCCGAAATCGCGCTGACGCCCGCCGCCACCGCCCGAATTGCCGCCGCCGGCGCCGTGCGCACGCTCGCGCTTCTCTGGCGGACGTGCTTCATTTACCACTAACGCGCGGCCCATCAGAGCGCGGCCGTTGCAGGCCTGCACCGCTTGGTTGCCCAGCGCATCGTCGTTAATTTCCACGAAGCCGAAACCTCTGGCTTCTCCGCTGAACCGGTCGCGCAAGATGTTCACGCTATCCACATGAACGCCCGCCTCTTCGAAAAACGCCTGTATGTCGGCCTCGGTAGCTTTGTAGGGCAGGTTACCTACGAAGAGCTTCATCTCTCAATACACTCCTAAACTGTACGTTCGGAAAACTGGCAACCGTGGAGGAAACAATCTACTTGGCAAGGCTGCCAGGCCACTGAGGTCACTTCCAGGCGGAATAAACGCAGAACTCCAAACATCTATTACTTTTTTATAGTCCCACAAAATGAACGAGAATGGGAGGAGAGCTGAGAGCGTCGGAACCTACTTTCGCGAAGCACTCGTCCGGTTGCCGCCGTCCAGCAGTTCTTCAATCCGCTTGGCGATCGTCTCCTCCCTCATCGATTCTGAATCGCCCAAACGCGGCGTCTCATAGTGAATGTTTCCCTCGCGGTCAATCAGAATCAATTGCGGCACCATGGGCCGTTCGGTGAAACCCATATACGTCATCATCTGCTCAATCGGCACCCAGCCGACGGGGAACTTAACGTTGTGCTCTTTGGCAAAATTTTCCACTTTCAAATCGGCATTCGGATCCACCGCCACGTCCAGCGCCTGAAATCCTTTGCTCCCGTAGCGCTCTTGTATTTTGTTCATGACTTGCGAAGCGGCCTGGCAATGAGGGCACGTGGTGAGAATAAATTCCAGCGCGACAACTTTGCCTCGGTACTGGCTGAGCAGCCGGTCGCCCTGACCTGGAAGTTTGAACGCCAATTCGGGCGATTTGCGGACAATGACTTCGCTCGTCGCGGTCAGCCCGAGCGCCACTGCCAAAAATAAAACAACTGTGATACAAGCTTTCATATAGGTTTCTCCTTTATTGAACCCCTCGAGGCGCTCCCTGCGCGCAGGTAGTGGGCGTCTTACAACGAAAACCCGTTGCCGGTTCGGACGAACTCTGCCCGTTTGATCCACACTGCTCGCAGTAACCCCCGGCAATGGGAACCAGCGTCATAAAAATCGTTAGACCGGCCATCAATAACCACGGAACGTAGCGCAGACTCGCAGGAGCCGGGGCATCGAGAATCCGTTCCAAGCGGGTTCTTAAATCGGCTCCGGTCATGCTACTCATTCCAGGCGCACGGACCCCTGGCGCCGCGTCAAAAAGCTGAAACTGGCAAACTTTCAAAATGCCCGCCGCATAAATTTCCGGCTCCATTCCACACGCCATCACCGTTTCATCGCAAGCCCGTTCGCGCTCCACGTTGAGCCGCCGTTCCAGCACCCACAAAAGCGGATGAAACCAAAATAGGCACACCAGCGCGTGCACAAACGCGCTTGTCAAATTGTCGAAGCGGCGCGCATGCACGAGTTCATGTAAAAGAACGGCCTCAAACTCCGCGGGCGTCAATCTATCGGAAAGGCCTTTCGAAATGGTAATGGTGGGATGCCAGATACCTCGCAACGCCGGTTCCACAACATCATCCGAACACCGCAAGCGGACGGGCCAGTGAATGCGCAGTAAGGCTCGCATTCGCATCAAAGCCTGTTGTTCCCGCTCTGTTGGAAGCGTCAAGACCTGTTTGCTTTTACCCAGTCGGATAAACCAGATTGAGATCATCGCCGCCGTTCCGCAAGCCCAACCAGCCAAGAGATCCAGGTTCTTGTCCGCCGGAAACAGGCTCAGCATCACCGCCAGCGCATATGAGATTTTACTCGTCGCCAAAGTCAGCCAAGACCCAGCGGGCCAAAAAAAAGCGATCTGCCCACCCGTCTTAGCGAGCAGCACCGTAGGAATCGCAAACTTGGCCACGCCCATCAGCCACACGGCGTAGCGAGCCGTCGGGCCTCGCCGAAGACCACAAGCAAAAGCGCTCAACAAGACGCAGAAAAAAGTGGATTCCAGCAGATGTCGGATTAAAAAAGAGATCACGATTTCTTCTCCATGGCAGCCAGTCTCTTCTCTAGTTCCTTCACATCGGCCAGCGTTAACTTTCCTGTCTCCACTAAATGAGACACAACCGGCGCCGCCGAGCCTCCGAACAAGCTCAAAAGATCGCCTATCAAACGCCGGTGCACTACTTTACGCGTCAAAATTGCCTGAAACAAATGCGCGTTACCGATTTTTTTTACGCGCCGAACAGCGCCCTTCTCTTCCAGCCGGTAAATCATGGTTTGCACGGTTGTGTAAGCGGGACGTTCTTTCTCGGGCAGGCTTTCCTGAACCTCGCGGACCGAGCACGGTCCCAACTCCCATAATTTCTCGAGCAATTGAAGCTCGAAGCGGCTGATACGCGGTTCCGACACTGCCTACTCCTGTGGTCTATGCTACTACAGCATTAGTAGCCATGCAAGCTTTTTTTAGCGCGGCGTGATTAACCCGCCCAGCCGGTCCTGTTGCGTCGCGGCATAGCGCGGAAAACGGGTTGCGTAAGCTTCCAGATACTTCAATCCTGAACCCGTGTTGTAAATTACAATGCGCTCGTTGCTCTTGAGAAAACCCGTTTGCAAAAGATGCCGCACCGCCGCCACGCAAGCGCCACCTTCCGGGGCAGCGAAAATACCTTCCCGCTCGGCCAACAAGACTCCCGCATCCAGCATTTCTTCGTCGGTGATCGAAAGCGCTGTCCCTCCGCTATCCCGAACCGCCTGCAAGACCAGAAAATCGCCCAGCGCCTTCGGAACCCGCAAACCGCTCGCCACGGTGTGCGCGTTGTTGAAAAATTGGCTCACCTGCGCCTTTTGCTCGAACGCGCGCGTAATCGGCTCGCAGCCAACCGCTTGCACGGAAATCATCTTCGGCCGCTTCGGCCCTATCCACCCCAGTTCCTGCAACTCCGCAAACGCCTTCCACATGCCGATCAGCCCAACGCCGCCGCCACATGGATAAAGAATCGCATCGGGAACCTGCCAGGCGAACTGCTCGGCAACTTCATAACCCATCGTCTTCTTGCCTTCAATGCGGTAAGGCTCCTTCAACGTGCTTACTTCGAACCAGCCTTCCGCGGCCTTGCGTTCGCCCACAATGCGCGCGCAATCGCTGATCAAACCATCCACTAACGTTACGTTCGCGCCGAATGCTTTGCACTCGATAAAATTCGCTTGCGGCACGTCGCGCGGCATGAAAATGTGAGATTCAATCCCAGCCGCGGCCGCATAAGCAGCCAAGGCGCCCGCCGCATTCCCGGCGGACGGAATCGCCAATTTGCGCAGCCCCAACTTCTGCGCCATTGTCACCGCGCAAGAAAGGCCGCGCGCCTTGAACGAATCCGTCGGATTGCGGCCTTCGTCTTTGATCCACAAATCTGACGCGCCCACATCCCGTCCTAAGGAGGTAGCGCGAATCAGCGGAGTCCAGCCTTCATTCAGAGTCACGGCTTCGCTGGCATCGGCGGGCAGCACAGGCGCGTACCGCCACATACCCGGCGCGCTCGATGCCAGTTGCTCCTTGCTCCAAGAAGCCCGCACAGCCGCCAAATCGTAGCGAACCAGCAAAGGTGCGCCGCACTCACAAAGGTTCAATACCTGATTCGGAGTGTATGTTTTATTACACCGGCTGCACTCGAGCGCGGAAGGCTGACCCATGCAAACCATGGTATCTTCTGCACATTTCTGGAACCTTTTCTTAGCGTTCCACGTAATAAAAGAAATCAGGAGTTACTGTGGCGCTTCGCATTGCGAACCTATCGAAAACCTATCCAAACGGCGTGCGTGCCTTGCAAGATCTCAGCCTCAACATCGGCAATAACATGTTCGGCCTTCTAGGGCCCAACGGCGCGGGCAAAAGCACTCTCATGCGCACCATCGCCACTCTCCAGGAACCCGATTCCGGCGAGATCTGGCTCGACGATCTCAACGTTCTTAAAAACAAAGACGCCGTCCGCCAAATCTTGGGTTACCTCCCGCAGGAGTTCGGCGTCTACCCCAAGATTTCCGCGCTCGATCTTCTGCATCATCTCGCAGTGATGAAGGGCATCCACTCACCCAGCCAACGCAAAGAAACAGTGGAAGCGCTCCTACAGCAGACGAACCTTTGGGACGTTCGCAAAAAAGCGCTGTCCAGCTATTCAGGGGGCATGAAACAACGTTTCGGCATCGCGCAAGCCCTGCTGGCAAATCCAAAACTGATCATCGTCGATGAACCCACCGCCGGTCTCGACCCCACCGAGCGTAACCGTTTTCTCAATCTGCTCAGTTCCATCGGCCAAGACACCGTGGTGATTCTTTCCACTCACATCGTCGACGACGTGAAAGAACTTTGTCCGCGCATGGCTATTATTGGTAACGGCAAGCTTCTATTGGAAGGTACGCCGAGTGAAAGCTTAGAAGTGCTGCGCGGCCGTATCTGGACCAAAATCGTAACCTCCCAAGCCGAGCTATCCGAAATCGAGAAAACTTTCGACCTGGTTTCGACTCAGTTAACGGCTGGCCGTCACCAGGTCCGCGTATATTCGGAACAACCGCTCGATCAAGGCTTCACCCCCGCGGATATTGGGCTGGAAGACGTCTATTTCACCAGCATCAAGCATCAGCAGAAAGCAGCCTAAAGAAGTTCACCATGCGCCTGTTTCTCTCATTCTTCTTTTTTGAACTGAAGTTCCGCGCCAAGAGTGTTTCAACTTACGTTTACTTCCTTATTTTTTTCGGCTTGAGTTTCATGGGCGTCACACTCGAAGATTTTAGTTTCATTGGGCCGGGCCGTGTTCTGCTCAACGGGCCGTTTGCGACGATCCGGCAGGATTTTAACCTCTCCGCCTTCGGCATGCTTGTTCTGTCGGGCATCTTTGGGCCTTCCATCCTGCGCGACTTCCAGAACGACACCTACCAGCTCGTTTTTACAAAGCCCATCTCAAAGATTGCCTACTTGGGAGGCCGCTGGGCAGGCTCCTTTGTGACGTCGGTGCTGATCTTTTCGGGGCTGATCTTTGGTGAAATACTGGGGTCTATCGCGCCTTGGGCCGACCACACTCGCCTCCTACCCGTGACGCCTTCCCTGCTCCGGACGTATCTGGTCATCTTCTTCGATATCCCGTTTTTACAGATTTTCTTTCTCGGCGCTATCTTTTTTCTGGTCGCGGCTTTGACGCGCAAAATGATCGTAGTTTATCTGCAAGGCGTGGCGTTCTTCGCGCTCTATCTCATTCTGCTCGCCTCCGTCATCAGCACGCGTAGCCTTGATCGCTTTGTCCCGTCCCTGGTCGATCCGTTGGGCGTTGTATTAATCGACACAATCACCCGCTACTGGACCGTGGTGGAACAAAACACTTTGCTGCTTCCCTGGCACGGCGTATTTCTTTACAATCGCCTGCTCTGGACTGGCGTAGGCATCTTGTCTCTGGCGGCAACGTATATATTCTTCCCAATCAGTGCCGAGGCGCTCTCGCGGCGCCGTTCGTCCAAAAAAGCAGAGGAGGAACCGGAAATCCTATCGCGTCCGGCGGCGCATATAACTGCACCCGTTTTACAGAAGACTTTTTCCGCCGCCACTTCCCTAAGTCAGCTTATTTCCCTGGTGCGTATCCGTCTGCGCAACACCGTCCGGGAGTTACCGTTCTGGGCCATTGTGCTATTGATGGTCGCCAACACCATGATCGGAGGTCATTTCGCGGGCCATGTGCAGGACCGCAACGTTTGGCCGGTGACCTCACTCATGTTGGGTGTCGTCGAGGGTAGCTCAGAGCTGTTTCTCTTTATCGTGGGAGCGATGTATGCCGGTGAGTTGATGTGGCGTGAGCGCGACACTGGCTTCACACAGATCCATGACGCTCTCCCGTTTCATGAATGGATCGACTGGGCCGCCAAAGCTGTCACAATTTGCCTGGTAGAGACCGCGCTACTCACAGTCGTCATGGGTTGCGGCATCCTGAGCCAAATTTTGGCCGGATACTATCGCTTCGAACTCGGTCAGTACTTATTAGAGCTTTACGTCGTTACGCTCCCGAATCTGTTGACCTTGGTCTTGTTTGCGTTAGTTGTGCAGAGTCTGGTGAGCAACAAATACATCGGCCACGCCATTGTGGTCATCGCCATCCTAGTCCCAACATTTCTCATTCCGGCCGGCTATGTCAACCGCTTATATCTTTTTGACACCGCCACCGATTACACTTATTCGGACATGAATGGCTACGGGCACTTTGTGCCAGGCCTCCTTTGGAGCACGGCATATTGGCTGCTCTGGTCGTTGTTGCTCGTGGTGATCGCGTTAGCGTTCTCACGCCGCGGGACAGACTCAGGCATGCGGCCACGCCTGATCAACGCGCGCCGCAGTCTGCCTGTTTTAGGCCCAGCCGCCGCTCTGCTAGCATTGGGCGTCGTCGCCGTGGGCGGTTGGTTTTTCTACAACACGCATCTCCTGAACCAATATCTCTCCGACAAAGACGCCCGCCACCTGCAAGCCGCCTACGAAGCGAAGTACAAGAAATACGAAAACATCATCCAACCGAAAATCACCGCGGTTGATTGCAAAGTGAATCTGCATCCCGAAACACGCTCTTTTGATGCCACGGCCACTTACCTGCTGCTGAACCGGAGCGCACAGCCCATCGACGAAATTCACATCACGAACAACCGTGAGACGCAAACGGACATCTCCTTTGATCGCACTGCCACTCTAAAACTGGACGATCAAAAGCTCTATTACCGCATCTATCGTCTCTCTCAACCCCTCGCACCCGGCGAACAACTCCGCCTCGATTTTCGCGTCTCCCACGCAACGCAAGGTTTCCGCAATAACGGCGAACTCGCGGAGATGGCCTACAACGGCATGTTTTTCGACAACAATTATTTCCCCAACCTCGGTTATGACCGAAACCGTGAGCTTAGTAATCCGGTGCGCCGCAGAGAAGAACATCTTCCGCCTTTAGAAGAGCTGGCTGATCGTGGTGACCCACACTTCACAAACGTAAATCTGTTCAGCCCCAACTCCGATTGGATCACTTATCACGCCGTTGTGAGCACCTCCGGCGATCAAATCGCCCTATCACCCGGTTATCCGCAAAAGACGTGGCAGGAAAATGGCCGTAATTTTTTCGAATACTCCATGGGCGCAGCAAAAATAGCGGACTTCTTCAATTTCATCTCCGGCCGTTACCTGGTCAAGCGCGTCCCTTATAAAGGTGTGAATATTGAGATCTACTACGATCCGAAGCACACCTTCGACATCGACGATTTCGTCGCAGCGTCCAAAGCTGGCCTCGATTACTATCAGCGTAACTACGGGCCCTACCAATTTGCCCAGTACCGCGTCTTGGAGTTTCCTCGTTATCGCGGCTTTGCTCAATCTTTTCCGAACACGGTGCCGTTTTCCGAAGGCCTCGGCTTCATCGGCCGCGTAGAGAAGCCCGAAGACATTGACTTTTGCTACTTTGTAACGGCCCATGAGCTCGCCCATCAATGGTGGGGTCATCAACTCATCGGAGCTATGGTCAAAGGGTCGAACATGATGTCGGAAAGCCTGGCTGAATATTCCGCCTTGCGCGTAGCAGAGAAAAAGTACGGTACCGGTAACATGCGCAGGTTTTTGAAGAATGAGTTGGACGGCTATTTACGAGGCCGCGCCGGCGAGGTCCGCCGCGAACCGCCCATCGTGCTCGTACAAAACGAGCCTTATGTCTGGTATCAGAAAGGATCGCTCGTGCTTTACGCGCTTTCCGATTACATCGGCGAAGACAAACTCAACGCCGCCCTGAAGTCTCTGCTCGACAAACACAAATTCGCAGGGCCGCCCTATCCGGACACTCGCGATTTTGTCGCCGCTCTCCGCGAGGCCACTCCCGCTGATCTCCAATACCTCATCACCGACCTATTCGAAACCATCACACTCTACGACAACAAAGTCACCAGCGCAAAAGTTACCGAGACGGCGGATCACAAGTTCAAAGTAAACATGGTGGTATCGGCCAAAAAGTTCCGCGCCGACGGAGCCGGCAATGAGAAGGCTCAGCCACTGCACGATCTCATCGAAGTCGGCGTTTTCAGCGGCAAAAAAGACCACGAAAAGCCAATCCGCGTCGAAAAGCGCTGGCTCACGCAGGAATCGACGCCCATCGAGTTTGTCGTCGATCAGAAGCCGTCACGCGCAGGCATCGACCCATACAGTAAGCTGATAGATCGCAATCCAGAAGACAATTTGATGGATGTTAACTAACCTAAAGCCGCTTCTTCGCTCAGATCGGGCAGATCGTCGCTCGCCAGCGACGTCATAAACACCGATGCAACCGACTCGAGGCCTTCCTCGTCGTCTTCATCGAAACGGTTCAGGTTCTCGCTGTCCACATCCAACACACCGCGCAGTTTGCCCCAATTCAGCAGCGGCACCACAATTTCGGAGCGCGAACGCGGATCGCACGAAATATGCCCGGCGAACTTACTAACATCGGGAACAATGATTGTTCGCGCGCCGGCTGCGGCCTTGCCGCAAACGCCGTCTCCGAAAGAAATACGCGTGCAGGCGACCCGTCCCTGAAAAGGTCCAAGCACCAACTCCTCATCCTCCGCAAAATAGAAACCCACCCAGTTCACGTCGGGCAGGCACTGCTTCAGCAGAGCCGCGGTGTTAGCGGCGTTCGCCACCAAATTCCGCTCGTCCACCAGCAAGTTGTGCAGCTGCTCGCAAATTTCCTGGTACAAGATAAATTTTGCGCCAGCTGGTGTTGAAACTTGCATTATGGGATTAGTGTAACTCGGATCAGAGAAATCTCTAACAGGCGAATGCCTAGAATCGTCCTAATCCGAGTGCTTGTTGGTACTCCCTTAGGACTTTTCTTTGCGGCGATAAGGGGTATCTATGTAGTTCTTAGCCTCGGAAGCCGCCTCCGATTTGGGTGCCGCCTTGATCGCTTCACGATAAGCAGGTAGTGCATCTGCATGATGACCCTGCAAATCCTGCACCTGCCCCAGCCGCAACCACGCCAAAACCGCGGTGCTCAGGTCCAGGCCAGACGCATTTTGCGTCACTTGGCGCAAATCTGCCAAGGCGTCCGGCAAATCGTTATACCAGAACAGCAAATTCCCTCGGAAGTAAAGAAGTTTCTGCGGGTTTAAGTTCGCATAGCCCACCGCGCCCTCCTTGCGCAGATCTTCGATCTCGGCCAAAACCGCCAATGCCGATTTCTTATCGCCGGCGTCACTATACATCTGCACCTGCTCCAGACGGAAAAGATAATTGCGCGGAAAACGGCCAGCCAGTTCTTTCAACAACGGAATCGCCTTACGCGGATCACGCTCGCGCCGGTAGATCGCAGCGAGCAAGACTTGTGCGTCGTAACGGTTGCGCATGCCCTGCTTAGCCACCAGTTCAAGCTGTTGAATGCCATCGGCCCGGTCTCCATGAAATCCGCCAAGGAAACCTAGTGCGCGCATATAGAACGGCAGCGAACCCACCACATATTCATTCAGCCCGTAAACAAGCTTGGCATCCACATCTTTGGGGTCTAGTTCACGAATGCGTTCGTTCGCTTTGCGGGCCGCCGTTGCTTCCCGCAGCGAATCCATCCAAGATTTCTCCACCAGGAACAGATAGTTCGAACGCAGCCCGTGCGCTACACTCATTGCGGCCAGCGCCTCTAGATCATTGGGATGGCGGCTGAGTTTCTCCGCGCTGATCGCCATGGCTTGCTGAAAGCAGTGTTCGAATCGCTGTTTATCTTTCTCTGAAATCTCCATCTTCGGCCGGCGAAGAAACGGATTATTGCCGGAAACAAGCTGGCTTTCGAGCGCGCCGCTGCGCAGCATCTCTCGATAAAGAATGCCCTGCGCCACATGATTGAACATTTGCGGGTCTTCGGGGTGGGCGTTCAAATCGTTCTCGAAAACCTCAAGCGCTTGATCGAATTCGTTGTTGTAAAAGTGATCGTAGCCTTCGCTCACTGGAACTTCCGCCGCCAACATGCGCTCGCTCAACAGCGACGCCATCAGCAACAACACCATCAGGCTTTTCGAATTTTGCATCGCCGCCGCCACATTCCGCAAAAACCCTTCATATTTAGTACGCCAAACGGGAGACTTCCCAAACATCCGTCTAAAATCCTCTTCCGAAAGCCCAGCCATTTCCTCCAGCTTAGGCGCGTTCACCTGCGGTGCAAACGATTCATCGTTTGTGTTTGGCGCCCGCTGGTTCCATGGGCAAACGTCTTGGCAAATGTCGCAACCAAACAAGTGGTTTCCCAATGCCGATTCTTCCTCCGCCGAAAACGCTCCGCGCTTTTCGATTGTCAGGTAAGAGATGCAGCGCCGCGAATCCAACGTCCATTCTCGCTTCTCATTCTGCACTATCGCTTGCGTCGGACAAGCATCGATGCATCTCCGGCACGTCCCGCAACGGTCCGGCGGCGCGACATTGGGGGCAAGCGGAATGGAAAGCAGTATCTCTCCAAGAAAAAACCACGAACCCTGCTGTTCATTGATCAGGCACGTATTCTTGCCAATCCAACCAATTCCAGCGGCCCGCGCGTAAGAGCGTTCCAACAGTGGCGCTGTATCCACACAAATTCTTGCTTCGAACGGCTCCCCGTGCGCCTCCGTAATCATCTTCAGCAACCGTTCTAACCCAGACCGCATCACGCCATGATAATCTTCGCCCCACGCGTACCGTGAAATCCACCCGCGCGTATCGTCTTTTTCCTCAATCGATAAAGGATGCGGCGTCTGATACAGCTTCCCCACACAGAGAAGACTGCGCGCACTTGGCAACAAATGGCGCGGATCAGCACGCAGATCGCCGCGATGGTCTGTCATGTAGCGCATTTCCCCCGCGTACCCCGCCGCCCGCCATTCTTCGAACCGCACGAAGTCTTCACTCGGCAACGCATCCGTCAAGCCTGCTAGTTCAAACCCGCAAGCATGCGCCATTTCTTTCAGACTCTCGGCGTTGATCGGCAATGGGCACTCCTACCTGCATGATAGTCGCGCCGCTTCCGTCTGTTGCTACCCTCGTGTTTTGACGCCACCATCCCTACTCGAACTCAAAAACGTTTTCGTTGAACGTGGGGGCCGCTTCGCTCTCAGCGGCCTGACCCTCAGCATCAACTCAGGCGAGCACGTCGCCATCCTCGGCCCCAACGGCAGCGGTAAATCCACGCTCATCAAAACCATTACCCGCGAATGCTACCCCTTACTGAGCCCTGAAACATCTCTCAAGATCCTGGGCGCCGACAGTTGGAACATCTTCGATTTGCGCCACCACCTGGGCGTCGTCAGCAACGATCTTATGACCCAATGCACCCGCGACATCAAAGGCCGTGAACTCGTCCTGTCCGGTTTTTTCGGCTCGATAGGCATCTGGCCCAACCATCACGTCCTCCCCGAAATGGAAACCGCCGCCGCCCAAGCCATGGCCCGCCTCGAAGTCACTCACTTAGCCGACCGCTGGCTCGACGAACTTTCCTCCGGCGAAGCCCGCCGCCTCCTAATCGCCCGCGCCCTCATTCACAACCCCCATACTCTCCTCCTCGACGAACCCACCACCAGCCTCGACCTCCCATCCCTCCGCGAAGTCCGCCAGCAACTTCGCAATCTCGCCCAATCCGGCGTCGGCCTCCTGCTCGTCACCCACCACCTCGACGACATCATCCCCGAAATTGACCGCGTCATTCTCCTCAAAAACGGAGCGGTCTTTCTCGACGGACCCAAAACGCAAGTCTTGACGTCCCAAAGCCTTTCCACCACCTTCGGTGTGCCTGTTGAGGTGGTGGAACGCGAGGGCTTCTTTCACGCGTGGTAGTTGCGGTGCGAGGCTGTTAATGTTTCTTGTATGAAAACAGCATTGTACGGGCGGATCGTCTTTGGCGGGTCGGCGGTGCTGTTCGGGGTCATCGCACTGATGTGGTACGACTCTGACACTTGGCAAACCCTCCGTCAAATCTGGAGCCTGCCTTTTGGAACCATCATCGGCGGGTGTCTCATGATCGTTCAAATTGCCGGCGGGATTGGGGTGCAGTACCCGAGGACCGCGCGTTTGGCGTCGATCGTTCTCGGCATCGTCTATTTCCTTTTCTCCCTGGCCTGCATCCCCGCTATCACTGCCGCACCGACCATCTATGAGCATTACGGGAGTTTCTTCGAACAGTTTTCCTTACTCACTGGGACGATTGCCCTGTACGCCGCAACCGAGCCAAATGCAACGCGGGCAGTAGCGTTCGGCCGAATGGCGCGCCTTGGACTAGGAGTCTGCGCAATTTCATTTACGCTGAGTCAGATATTCTATCTTCCTGTGACAGCTGACTTGGTTCCAAAGTGGATTCCGCCAAATCAGACTTTTTGGGCGATACTCACGACGATCGCATTCGCACTCGCGGCGATTTCCATGCTCATCAATCGCCAGGCACGGCTTGCGATTCGCCTGATGACCCTCATGCTGGCACTCTTTGGTGTGTTGGTTTGGGTTCCGCGGCTGATCGCTCACCCCGAAGCTCATTTCAACTGGTCCGAATTCGGCTTGACTTTCCTAATTACAGGGGCTTTTTGGATAGTGGCTGATTTGGGGTCCGTCGAGGCACACTCAGCAACTGTTATACTTTCTTCCTGAGCAAGGAGCATTTGGCAATGGCATCGATCACAAGTTTGGCCGAGGCCTTTTTTGAGGCCTGCGAGACGGGTAAAGGATGGGACGGTTGCAGCGAATACTGCACACCGGACGCCACATTTTCCGCCCAGGCGGAGCCCTTACTTGAAGTGAAAACGCTCGCCCAGTACACCGACTGGATGAAGGGGATTATCGCGGTATTTCCCGGCGCTCGTTATGAACTAAAGTCGTTCGCCACGGATGCCACTCGGAACAACGTCGTCGCCTATGCGGTCTTTCATGCAACCCATACGGGACAGGGTGGACCGGTTCCACCAACTGGCCTCAGCATGAGCACAGATTATGTCTATGTCATGCAGTTTGAGGGCGAGAAGATTGTGCAAATGACAAAGATCTGGCACTCCGGCCTGGCGTTGAAAGCCATCGGCTGGGCTTAGTATGTACGCATTCGCTCATCCCACTTCGAGACGTTTACTCCCATTACGAGAAGCCATAGCGCAGTTGATAGCTCGCCAATGAAGGCGGGAGCGAGAATGGCAGGAAACATCTTATCCGCGACAGCGGGGGCAAGTAGCATGGCAAGACTATTGATTAAGTAGCACAACCCGGCAATTGCCTGCAACACGCCCAACATCTTAGGAAAGTAACCCGATTGATAAATTAAGTATCCAGCAACAAGGCAACTAACGCCAAAGAAAATGAGCCCGATTCCAAAGCCGTATTCATGCAGCCCGAGAAAAAGAGACACGAGAGCATGCAGCCGTTTTTGTTCAAACGCCTCTAAGTGATCCCTCCGCCCCAAAAGCAGCAGCACGGCAACAAGATTCAGCTTGTTAACGCTCAATATCGCGGTCTGGAGCAAACTAAAAAGTGCGGCAAGCAAAGAAAGATTTTTGTTCACCGGTTTGAGCAACAAGTAAATGATCAGCGTCAGCGGGATATCACATAGGTGCATAACGAGGTCGCCGACAATGCCGCTGCGAAATAGCAACTCCGAGGCCATGATCTTTTGGACTGTGGCTGCAGCATTTCCCGCCACTATGAGATTGCCTCTAACGAAGACTTCGCCGTAAACACCAGCCACAATAATGAGCAGGTAGAGCGCGCCTCCAGTGCGCGCATAAACTTGCGGTGACTTGGGCCTTTGTCCTGTCATTGAAACCGGCTGTTGGCCAGCGCGGCCAAAGCCGAGGGTAGCACGGGGGGCTCGGTCGGACGTGTCCGGTCAGATACTGACATCGATTTCACCCTTGCCCCACACGGTTTGGCGGCCGACGCCAGTCCATTTCGCTGCGCGTAAGTAAGGTAAGAACTCGGCCAGGTCGCCTTCATACTCGGCTTCTCCGATGAAACCTCCGATGGAGTGAGTTTGTCCGGTGCGGGTGCTGCGGCGTTGGATATCGACACTCTGAATGTCGCAGCGGGTCATTTTGATGAGTGCGGCGCGGTTGCCGAAGGCACGGAAGTCGATGGGGAGGGGTCCGTCGCCATAAAGCTCGCGGAGGGTGCTGATGCGGTCTCGGGCGCGGGTTGCGAGGATGGCGAATTCGGGACGACTGGCGAGTTGCTGGCCGGATTTCAGTTCGGTTGGCGTGATGAACTTGACACGGAAGTGTGAGATCGGCTCAGGGACCGGAGATAGGTCGAGTGTGAGGGGCGGGAGGTCGTGCTTGTTCTGCATTAGACCGTTTTCGTAGATCATAGCTTGAGTGTGGAGTTGGGAGACGGTGGTGAGATCGACTTTATCCCGGCCGGGTCCCAAGCCGTCACGAGCCAATTGGGCGAACGTTAGGACTAAGTAGGCGATGGTTGTGGGGTCTGTGTCGAAGAGGTTGAGGTCGAAGTGAAAGGGTTGGTCCGGGGCGAACGTTCGGCCGTCGAGATGGATGGCGCGGAAGACGAAGGGGCGCGGGTGGTCGGCGAGACCACTGGGCCCTGGGGCGGTAGCGGCCGGTTCAAAGAGGCGGGCGTAGGGGCAGGTGATGCGTTGGGGGCAACTCTGCGCGCCTGGGCAGTGTGGGAGGCAGGCGATGCGGCGAAAGATGCTGCCGAATGCGCCCCGGAGGATGTTGGAAGATTTGCCTTCAGGGAAATGAATGGATTCGCGGGCGAGGAAAGAGAAGCGGAGGGGCTCGAGGCGGAAGAGCAACATTCATTTTACGTTGCTGGGCCGCAGCGCACTTAATGATAAACTCGCTAGCTTCATATGGATGAAACTGTAAAATACTTACTCGCCGAAGAGCGCATTCCGAAGTATTGGTACAACTTGATGGCCGATTTGCCATCGCCGCCACCTCCCGTGCTGCATCCTGGCACCAAGCAGCCTGTGGGTCCGGCGGATCTAGCGCCGCTGTTTCCGATGTCGCTCATCGCGCAGGAGGTTTCGATGGAACGGGAAATCGAAATTCCCGTCCCAGTGCGTGAAGTGTACCGCCAATGGCGCCCCACACCGCTGTTCCGTGCGCGCCGCCTCGAGAAAGCGCTCGATACGCCGGCGCGCATCTACTACAAATACGAAGGAGTCAGTCCTGCCGGCAGCCACAAGCCCAATACCGCCGTCGCGCAAGCCTTCTACAACAAAGAAGCCGGAGTCAAACGCATCACTACGGAAACGGGCGCGGGACAGTGGGGCTCGGCGCTCGCGTTCGCTGGCGCGTTGTTTGGCATTGAGATCGATATTTACATGGTTCGGGTTTCTTATAACCAAAAACCATACCGCCGCGCTTTGATGGAAACGTGGGGAGCGCGTTGTGTGGCGTCGCCGTCGAACGAAACACAGTCGGGACGCGCGGTGCTGGCGCAACGCGCGGATCATCCCGGAAGCTTGGGCATCGCTATTTCAGAAGCTGTCGAAATGGCGGCGCAACGCGACGACACGAAATACGCCCTCGGATCGGTCTTGAATCATGTGCTGTTGCATCAGACCGTCATTGGACAAGAGGCGTTGGCGCAATTGGAAATGGCCGGCGACGATCCCGACGTGTTGGTTGGATGCACCGGCGGCGGTTCAAATTTCGCGGGGATCGTATTTCCATTTCTGGGCCAGCAATTGCGCGGCGGCAAGAAACGCAAGATTGTGGCAATCGAACCGGCAGCGTGCCCCAGTTTGACGCGCGGCAAATATGCCTACGATTTTGGCGACACTGGGCATCTGACACCGTTGGCCAAAATGCACACCCTTGGTTCAACCTTCACGCCGCCCGGCTTCCATGCCGGCGGGTTGCGTTACCACGGCATGGCGCCATTGGTGAGCCATATCAAGGAATTGGGTTTGATCGAAGCGAAGGCTTATCATCAGGTCGCTTGCTTTGAGGCTGGGGTTCAGTTTGCAAAAGCGGAAGGAATTCTGCCGGCGCCGGAGGCCAACCATGCCGTGAAAGGCGCAATCGACGAGGCGTTGGAGGCCAAGCGCGATGGCAAGGCGCCGGTGATCCTCTTCAACCTTTGCGGGCATGGACATTTCGATATGCAAGCCTATATCGATTACCAAGCCGGTAAATTGACGGATCAAAGCTATAGCGAAAACGAACTCGCGATGGCGCTCGCGGGTTTACCGGTGGTGGCATAGTTACTTAGCTTTCGACTTCCAGCGCGGCTTGCAGCATCGCACGGGCGTAACCAACGCTAAAGGCGTAGCCCGCATAAGAACCGCCGCCGGGATAACTGGATTTAAAGCTAGCGGCGGTCGCGGAAGATTCTTCCTGATCGACATCCAAAGCGCGCGGGTGTTCGGGATAAATCAGGCGCGGATATTTCCCTTTCACCAGTTCGCGCATCACGCCGAACATGTCGACTTGGCCTTCATCAATAAACACCTCGGCATAGTCTTCATAGGACTTGCGGACGCGGACGTTGCGGAAGTGTACGTGGTTGATGCAGTCGCGCTGCATAAAATAGCGGCAAACTTCTGGCGGATTCTCGCCCATTTCGCGCGTCACGCCGCAATCGAAGGTAATTCCGTTATGCGGGCTCGGCACAATATCAACCAATTTCTTCCAACCCGCAACCGTCCCCATAATCTGCTCCGAACCGCGGCTGAGAGGTGCAGGCGGATCGTTCGGGTGCAGGGCGAGCCGGACATTCGCTTCCGTGGCCACGGGAACCACAGCCCTCAGGAAATAACTGACGTTGGCCCACATTTCGTCAAGCGAGTGAGCGCCTTCGCTCGCGAGCGGAGGCAGATCTTTCATACGGGCATAGTCGAACGCCGTGTAGCCAGTGTCCGCGCGGCCTGTTTCAGCGAAATAACCTTCCATGGCGCGGTGCGCATAGAAGTTGTATTCCACCACAGGCAGACCCGCGCGGCCAGCGGCGCGCAGCGATTGCTGTACTTTGTCGATTTCCTCGTCGCGCCCCGGCCGACCGTATAAAGTGTTGGGAAATCCGCTAATCATAAGGTTCGCCAATGTGAGACCGGCTGCCTTAACCGCATCCATCATGGATCGGAGTTCAGCTTCGCGCCAGGGAAGGACAGCGGGTCCGCCGCGCAGCACGTAGTCCACGCCGAGTTGTTTAACCTTGCGAAGTCCCGTCGGATCGAGATGAGTCAACCCCAAACAGAGCTTGGGTGTGCCGGGGGATTCGCTGAGCGGCCAATTGTCGAATGCTGCCGAAGCGCCTGGCGCCGAGACACCGGCGAGACCGGAAACAGCAAGGGTCCGCACCAGACGGCGGCGGGAGAAAGTCGATTCCATATCGAGCGTGATTATTTCAGAGCCCGACGGTGAATGCAAGCGGATCGATGGGTTCCGCCGCGGGAGGCGGCGTCGCGATGTCGATCCAGAAGTACGCCGCCCAACGAATAATTTGAAAAAAGCCGTCGAGGTCGGACACCTTGGTCAGATAGCAGTTGGCGTGAAGTTCGTAAGCCTCCGTAATGTCTTTGGCCGAATCGGACGAAGTAAGTATAGCAACGGGAATGAGCCGGAAGGAATGATCCGCTTTCATTTGCCGCAGCAGATCGAGGGAACCCCCTTTCGGAAGATTGAAGTCGAGAAACATCAGGCGAGGCCGGGGCGCCGAAACGTATTTGCCTTGGTTCCGCAGAAAGCGCCATGCCTCGTCGGCGTCGCCAACCACGTGGACGGCTACAGCGGGTTCCAGTGTCCGTAACGCCTCTTGCATGAGGCGAACATCGGCAGGATTGTCTTCAACAATTAAGATGTCGCGATTCAACACCGTCAGGTCCTAAGGCCCACCCGCCTGGCAAACACGGGAAGGGAGAAATGGCCGGCTGGGTGAAAACGATTGCACTCGTTTTCCCGCGGCAACCCTTCTACTCTACCCCGAGAGCATGCAGAAATCACGCGAGCAATGAAGATTAGTCTCCGAGCTCTGTTCGGTCGCCGCCTGGAACGGCAAGGGCGAGGCTTTTCATTTTGGCCAGCAGTGTGGTGCGTTTAATCTTCAGCAGGTCCGCCGCGCGCGCCTTGTTTCCGCCCGATGCCGTCAGCGCCTGATTCAGTAGCGACAACTCAAAGCTGCCAACTACTTCATCAAAGTTAAGTCCTTCCTGTGGCAGTTGGATCAACGGCGCCGGCGACATCGCGACGCTGCCGGGACGTTCTGAAGACGGGGGGCGCCGCGCCAGAAAATCGTTCGGCCCCAACATCCGACGGTCGCCGCTCAAAGCGAAGGCCATTTGGACGGCGTGCTCCAGTTGGCGAATATTCCCCGGCCAGGGAAGTTGTTGCAGCCATTCCACCGCCTCGGCGCTGATTTGTTTCGGTTCGGCGTTTTCGGCCGCGCGAATCTTATCCAAGAAGTGCTGCAACAGGAGCGGGATATCGTCCCGCCGGTCGCGTAGCGGAGGTAAATGGATGGGCACCACATTCAAGCGGTAGTACAGATCCTCGCGAAAACGCCGCTCGCGCACGGCTTGTTCCAAGTCGACATTCGAGGCCGCCATGACCCGGACATCCACGCGCACCGTTTCCGAACTTCCCACGCGCTGAAACTCCTGCTCTTGCAGAACCCGCAGAATTTTAGCTTGTGCCTCCAACGGCAAATCGCCGATTTCATCCAAAAACAGAGAGCCCCGGTGAGCCTGTTCAAAGCGCCCGATCCGGCTGGAGATGGCGCCCGTAAAGGCACCCTTGGCGTGGCCGAAAAGCTCCGACTCGATCAGCGTTGCCGGGAGCGCAGTGCAGTTGACCGAAACTAAAGATTGCGCTGCGCGGTTGCTAGCGGCGTGGATCGCCTTGGCTATGACCTCTTTTCCAGTCCCGGTTTCTCCGGCGATCAGAATCGTACAACGCTTCGCCGCAACCAATTGAATAATTTCGCAAATCTGCAGCATGGCGCGGCTCTGTCCGATCAGGAAGTGACGCCAAGGCGCCGTTTCCGCCGCCTGCTGCTGAAAAAGGTGAGATTGCCGTACCGCGCGACCGACCGCATCCGCCAAGCTCTCCGGTTCTAGCTCCCCCAGCAGCACGTGAAAGGCGCCCTGGCGCGTCAAATTAATCACGTCGTCGATCCCACCTGTTCGATGGCGCACGATGATCGGCAGATGCGGAGCGGCACGGAAGAGTGCGGCCATCGCCTCTTCGCCGTTGGAATCGAGCGAAGCCAAGCTTAAGACAGCAACATCGCAACGTTCCGAGCGCAGCCGTTGGCAGGCGACACTTATCGAATTCTCGGCCACAATCTCACTCACGCGCAGCGCGGCCCTCACGCTGATGTCCATCACAGCGGAATCCGGCCCAATCCAAAGTAGTTTGGTACGCAAAATGATCTCGGTTCACTCATCGGCACAAAGTGGCAAAAGATTGAGGCCCCGGAGGCAATTTCTTGCCTCAAACTGAGCTGAAGCCCGGAGAGTCACAGCCCGTTCAATCCAGCACCCCGTCTGCGCCGTTCTCCTCAGCTCCTGTCTCCCAGCCGTGCCGTGAGGCAGGGCTAGCCTCCTTGCAGCCCCGCCGGTGGCGTGGCTGTATAGTGTCTCAAGAGAGTTTCCAGTTTCCTTTCAACCGGAGCCATCATGTTTCGAGCCACCGTTTTTCTATTTCTTGCAATCGGTTTAGCGAGCTGCCAGAATGCGGCGTCTGCCAATGATCAAAAGAAGACCGCGCGCGAACTGCATGACCAGGTCGACAAAGTCTTTGCGCAGTGGGACTCCACCATCTCTCCCGGTTGTGCACTATCGGTCATCAAAGATGGGCAGATCACTTACAAGCGCGGGTACGGAATGGCCGATCTCGATCACGACGTTCCGATAACCGCACAAACCGTGTTTCATGTCGCGTCCATTTCAAAGCAGTTCACGGCGGCGGCCATTGTATTGCTGGCCCAAGAGCACAAGCTTTCGCTTGACGATGATGTTCGCAAGTACATTCCGGAACTACCCGACTTCGGCGTGCACATCACCATCAGACACCTCATTTACCATACAAGCGGCCTCCGCGATCAATGGGAGTTGCTTGGTCTCGCAGGCTGGCGTTATTCCCTCGATCTCATCACCGACGACGACGTTCTGGCGCTGATGGCCCGGCAGAAGGATCTCAACTTTAAGCCCGGTGAGAAACACGTCTATTGCAATACGGGATATACATTGCTCGCGCAAATTGTCAAGCGAGTGAGTGGTCAATCGATGCGTGAATTTACCACCAATCGCATCTTCCAGCCTCTCGGCATGAACAGTACACACTTCCGCGACGACCATGCGGAGATAGTCAAACACATCGCGTACGGCTACGTCGATGGGGAGGGCGGGAACGGTTACCGGCTCAGCGTGACGAATTTCGATACAGTGGGCGCAACCAGTCTTTTAACCACGGTAGAAGATCTGGCGCAGTGGGACGAAAACTTCTACCATCCTCGCGTTGGTGGTTCCGAGTTGGTCGCACAACAGTTGCAGCGCGGCAAGCTGAACAACGGCGAAGAACTCGATTATGCATTTGGTCTGGAACACGGCAAGTATCGCGGCCTCCCCACTGTCGATCACGGCGGCGCCGATGCCGGATATCGGGCCGATTTGCTGCGTTTTCCCGAACAGCACTTTTCGGTCGCGTGTCTTTGCAACAAGGGCGAGACCAATCCGAGCGATTTGACCCGGAAGGTCGCGGACATCTACTTGGCCGAGAAGTTTACGGAGCCGGCTGCGCCTCGTCCGGAGTCATCCGCCAAATCCGTCACTGTGCCGGCGCAACGGCTCACGCAATACGCTGGCCTGTATTGGAAGAAGGACGACGAGCATGCCACCCGCATTGTGTTCAAAGATGGAAAGCTATTCCTGGCGTTTTCCGAAGACGATCGGCTGGAATTGACGCCGCTTTCAGATAACCGCTTCCAGCTAGGCCATTACCCGGTCTGGGTTACCGTTGACCCGCCAACTGCTGGTGCACCGCAGCGGATGAGTATTGGGTCACCGCAAGACAAAAAGCCGGACGTCTTCGAATTAGTCGCGGAGTTCAAGCCCGCGCCAAATGAACTAGCTGCGTATGCCGGCTCCTACGTAAGTGAAGAGATCGACCCCGTCTACCGAATCGTGGTAGAGAACGGTGCCCTCGTATTGAAGCGGCTAAAGTCGAAACCAGAAAAGCTCGAGCCGACTCTGGCGGATTACTTCCAAGGGCCAATCGGCGATATTCGTCATATTCATTTCCAGAGAGATCCAGCGGGCAAGGTAACCGGCTTTGTCCTGAACACCGGGCGCATCAAGAATTTCCGCTTCAAGAAGGCCGCGCCGCTATGAGTAAGTATTAGGAGCCCGGTGTCGTCGAGTAAAGCCCTGTGATGCTGGCGCTTGCCAAGATATGGCCTGCTCTTCCAGCCTCCTCCAAACCCCGATACAAAGTAAGTGCGCTCGCGGGGAAATTCGCAGACCCAGGCAGGTCAAGGTCCGTATCGAGCGCGTAGACGGTGAAAACGTAATGATGGACATTGGGCGGATAATTCGCCGGCGGACACGGCCCGTCGTAACTAAGATCTCCGAAGACATTCACCACTTGTGGTCCATAGCTGCTTCCAGCCACCCCGGCATTCTCCGGGAGCTCGGTAATCGAAGCCGGTATGTTGTACATGCCCCAATGCGTTACGCCTGCGGTCACGTCGAACGTTGTCACAACGAAGCTGTGCGTTCGCCGCGGTGCATGTGTCCACGATAGCTGAGGCGATTGATCCAATCCTGTGCCTCCGCCAAGGGAACAGGAATTCGATCCGCTCACCGGATAGTTGTAGATCATGCTAAGAGGCAGCGTCGTTGCACCGTCCGCGAACGTCGCGCTGCTTAGCGTGAATCGATCGTCTCTCCAATCCTGAGCGGACGTGAGCTTCGCCAAGGTCACCAATGCAAACGCAGCGATCGCTGTTGTCGTGCTAATCGTTTTCATAGTAGTAATCTTTCTCGATGCCCGAGTAGTATACACCCAATTGCCCCGGGTAAGCGCTTCTAACTCTTCTTTCTCGTCGTCGCCTTCGGCTTCAACGACCCCGCGTACTCATAACTGCGCTGAAAAAACTTGGCCAACTCGCGCGTTGAGGCGAGTAAAGAGTCGGGCACCTCCACATATTCAGGCTGAACCTTGCCATACGCCTCACACAACTTGGCCTTGTACTTCTTCAGAAACGCCTCACGCTCTTCCGCCGGCAAGCGGAGCTCCAGCTTACCTTCTTTGCTGAGATAACTGAACATATTTCCGTTTACGGACGTGTAAGGCACAGCCGCGCCTTTCCGCTCCACCTTCGGATTCGTAGCCACCAGCTTTTCGTACAGCGCAAGCTTGTCGGCAGGTGTGGTTCCGGCTGCTGTTTTCTTTGCCACGCAATCATTCCTCCTTGGCGACAGTGTATCGAAAACCTTCGCCGTGCCGCATGTGTTGCGCCCCGAAGGTGATTTGAGAGATCATTGAAGTAGATGGACAAACCTTTTCACTTGCTAACCCCCCAGGAGAAGACTATTCTTCGGATCGCCCAGAATCGCGCGATAAACGAAAAAACGAAGCAGGTTCCTCCTTCCAAATCCTCTGCCGAGTTCGTTCGCTCCACGCCGGAAGACCATGTTGGCCGTATTATCCGCAAGGTCAAGCCGTAACAAGGCCTATACCGGCAAATTCCGCGTGGTGGATGCCACCACTACGCGGGCTCATCCCGGCCTCAGTCCAAAGACATTCTCCACTTTTTTTGTTTCTGCTGCTCCTTGCTTCATTGCCCGAGTTTTGCAAGATAACTCTGCCTACCTGCGTCCTCTTCTTCACGCTGCTAGCGCTATAATTTAGCCAAAAAAGACTCAGCGACCAGGAGGTTACTTATGCAGCCGCCGAGACAAGAGCTTGTAACGGAATTACTTCTCCGCTGGAGGGCTGGAGATCGGGCATGTCTCGACCGGTTGGTTCCGCTGGTCGATGATGAATTGCGGCGCATCGCCCATGGCTGCATGCTGAAAGAGCGCCACGGTCACACGCTGCAAACCACCGCGCTTGTCAACGAAGCCTACCTGCGACTGGTGCACCAGGGCCAGGTGGATTGTCAGAGCCGGGCGCAGTTCTTGAGCATAGCCGCCCGGCTTATGCGGCAAATCCTGGTGGATCGGGCACGCAAGTTCCGCAGCAAGAAGAGAGGCAGCGGCGCTGAGCTACTTCCGCTCGACGAGGGCTTAGTTTTTTCCCCGGCTAAGTCGGCGGCGCTCGTGGCGCTGGACGACGCCCTTAACCACCTGGCTGGTTTCGATGCACGCAAGGCGCGGATCGTCGAACTTCGCTATTTCGGCGGCTTGACGGTCGAAGAAACGGCGGAGGCACTTTCTATGCATCGGACGACGGTGGTGCGCGACTGGAGCTTGGCCAAGGCCTGGCTCAAGCGCGAACTTTGCCCGCAGGAATCAGATGCAAGTTGAACTGTGGAAGAAGATCGAAACGCTTTACCAGGCCGCTCTTTCGCAACCGATCGAGCAGCGGGCTGCGTTTCTGGCGCAGGCCTGCCCTGATGATCCCCAACTCCGCAGCGAGGTGCAGTCTCTGCTGGATCAACAAGCCGACTCTTTCCTGGAGGGTTCTCCGCTTTCCTCCGCAACAATTGGCGAGAAAGGTTCAGATACCAACGGCCCACCCCGACCCGACTCCCCGCTCGATCAAACCGTGGAATCCGGCAGTGCTCCCGGCGTCATGATCGGGCCCTACCGGCTGTTGGAGGTCATTGGTCAAGGCGGCATGGGGCAAGTTTGGCTGGCCGAGCAGAAGCAGCCAATCCTTCGCCGCGTGGCACTTAAGCTGATCAAGGTTGGCATGGACACCCGCGAAGTCATCGCTCGGTTTGAGTCCGAGCGGCAAACGCTCGCTCTCATGGACCACCCCACTATCGCGAAGGTGTTCGATGCCGGCTCAACCGCCCAAGGCCGGCCATACTTCGTGATGGAGTATGTTGCTGGCATCCCGATCACCGATTATTGCGACAAGTACCTGCTGACCGCGCGCCAGCGACTGGAACTGTTCATCCTTGTTTGCGAAGGTGTGCAGCACGCGCATCAGAAAGCCATCATCCATCGCGATCTCAAGCCATCCAACATTCTGGTCAGCGAAGTGGATAGCAGACCGATGCCTCGGATCATTGACTTTGGCGTGGCGAAGGCGATATCGCAGCGTCTCACCGCCCAAACCATGTACACGCGCTTGGGAACCGTCATCGGAACCATGGGCTACATGAGCCCGGAGCAGGCCGATTCAATGGCCGAAGACATCGACACACGAACAGATGTGTATTCGCTGGGCGTGGTGCTGTATGAGTTGCTGGTTGGTACACTGCCATTCGATTTTCGTAAGACTGCGTTTGATGAAGCGCTGCGCCGCTTGCGCGAAGACGACGCGCCCAAGCCGAGCACCAAGTTGCGCGCGTTAGGGCCGGATTCCACCGCCACGGCACTGAAACGAGGCGCCGATCCTGCGACGCTTATCCGCCAATTGCGTGGCGATGCGGATGCGATTGTCTTAAGGGCGCTGGAGAGGGAGCGCTCGCGGCGTTATGCCACTCCGTTGGATCTGGCAGCCGACATCGAGCGATATCTGCACCATGAGCCGGTGACCGCTCATGCGCCGAGCGTTGCATATCGTACGCGCAAGTACGTGCGGCGGCATCGGGTCGGAGTGATCGTTGCCGCCGCTTTCGTGTTGGTCCTCATTGTGGCAGCGGCCGTCAGCATCCGCCAGGGCATACGCGCCAACCGGGAAGCGGCCGTGGCGGAAGCGGTCAACGATTTCTTGCAGAACGATTTGCTGGCGCAGGCGAGCCCCTCCACGCAGTCGGGGCCTAGCGCGAAACCGGATCCTCACCTCGAGGTGCGTACGGCTCTGGACCGAGCGGCTGCGCGGATCGGTGGGAAGTTTGATCGTCAACCAGAGGTGGAAGCTGCCATTCGGGACACCATCGGGCAGACGTACATAGACCTGGGGCTTTATCCAGAAGCGCAGACCCAATTAGAGCAGGCGCTCGAGCTGCATCGGCAGGTTTCCGGAGCAAATGATCCAAAGACACTCAAGACTATGAGCCGGCTCGGAGATATGACGCTTCTTCAGGGGAAATATCCAAAAGCCGAGGCACTGTCAACAAGAACTCTGGAGATTCAGCGACATGTTTTAGGACCCGAGCACCCAGATACGCTGGCTTCCATGAACAGTCTGGCCACCGCATACGAACGCGAGGGCAAATACACTCAAGCTGAGCCGCTCTTCGTCCAAACCCTTGCGATCCGCCGCCGCGTGCTTGGTCCCGAGCATCGCGAAACGCTCGCTTCCATGAATGGTCTGGCAGTCACTTACGCCGAGCAGGGAAAGTACGCGCAGGTGGAGCCGCTGTTCAGTCAGATCCTGGACATTGACCGCCGCGTGCTGGGCCCCGAGCATCCCGACACGTTGCGTTCCCTGGATAACCTGGCAAACATTTACGCGGCGCAGAGCAAGTACGCCCAGGCCGAAGTGCCCTATAGGCAGGCAACAGAGATCAAAAACCGCGTATTGGGTCCCGACCATCCAGAAACTCTGAGGTCCATGGGCAATCTGGCGGTCGTCTACGAGGCGGAGGGCAAGTACACGCAGGCTGAAACGGTCCAGAGCCAAATTTTGCAGACCAGCCAGCGCGTACTAGGTCGTGAACACCCGGAGACGCTGCTTTCCATGAGCAATCTGGCAGATACCGAACTTGAGGAGGGCAAGTATGGACCGGCGGAGGCGCTCTTCGACCAAGTCTTAGAGGTCGAGCGCCGCGTGTTGGGTCCCGAGCATCCCAACACGCTTGAAACTCTCGCGGAATTTGCATGGATGAGCCAACGACAGGGGAAATATGCANNGCCTCTCGCGCGCGAGGCCCTCGACTTCAATAACAAAAATCAGCCGGATGACTGGCAGCGATTTCGTGCCGAAAGCCTACTGGGAGCAAGTCTAGCTGGACAAAAGAAATACGCACAAGCTGAACCGCTGCTGCTCGAGGGTTATCAGGGAATGTTAGCGCGGAAAGACCGCATAGCTGTCCCGGACCGGTATCACTTGAACCGCGCCCGCGAGTGCATTCTTCAGCTTTATCAGGACTGGGACAAACCTGAGAAGATTGCTGAATGGCGGGAGCACTGAAATCTGCGAGGGGTCATCTGATCGCCTCACTCCATNNGAGTTTCCATCCCCCGCAACCATTCCCTTGGGGATGGCCAGCCGCTGAGCTGCCCTCCGACGATGGCGCGCACCTACTTTCGCCAGTTCTTCACCAACATTCCCCGAGAGATACCCCGGCATCCCCGCACATATCCAACGTGGCCACTGCCATCGTTAGTCAAGAAGAGGTATTGCACTGGCTCGCCCTGCGCCTCGTTCCGGGATTGGGAACCGTAGGCTCTCTCAAGCTTCTCGAAAAACTAAAATCGCCGCAGGCCATCTTCCGCGCCTCCGCATCCGAGCTGGAAGGCGCCGGCATGAGCCCCGCCCAAGCGCGCAATATCGCCTCCGGCTGCTCGTTTGAAGACGCTGTCGATCAGCAGCAAAAAATGCTCAACGC
>PMSX01000343.1 GCA_003167495.1 Bryobacterales bacterium
TGTCGAGCGGATCTCGATCTGAATGGAGCGGCCGCCACAAACACGGTGCGAGAATCGGGAGCGGCGTGCCTACAGCCGCACCCACCGGAGAAAATGATGCCAGGCGAACCCAAGGAAACAGACGTCACTCGCAGCTATGGCGAACTGCTCTCCAGCATTGTGACACTCCTGGAACAGGGACGCCAATTTGCTGCGCGCTCAGTTAACGCCGTATTGACCTCGACGTATTGGCTCGTGGGCCAGCGCCTGGTGGAACATGAACAGGGCGGGGAAGAGAGAGCCGTTTATGGCGCCGAACTCCTGAAGCGGCTGTCACGGGATCTCCAAACCAGACTTGGGCGGGAGTTTTCGGAGCGCAATCTGGAGCAGATGCGTCAGTTCTATCTCGGATGGCCCATTTCGCAGACGGCGTCCTCGAATTCCAGCTTGCCAACCGATTCCAACATTTCGCAGACACCGTCTGCGAAATTCAAAAGCATAGATCGTCCACACGAACTCATTTGCGAAATGCTCGAACGGGTACTCGCTAGCCGGACCTTCTCAAACGCTCCGAATATGGGCAAGCTGCTGGAGTTTTGTGTTCAGGAGACTATCAGTGGCCGTAGACAGACCCAAGTAGCGATAGCTGAAATCCTAAATTACCGGGAATTCGACTCCCTCCTCGCGAGACCGTACCTAAGGCGAAGGAGTGGGCGCTAAGAGCAATTACCTCCAATCCTGAAGGTCCTCCCGCTTATGCCGTTCTAGCCTTCGCAGCGGCGGTGTACGATTGGGATTGGAAGCTCGCCGACGAGTTCTTCGAGAAGGCGCTAACTCTTAACCCTGAATCGGTAGAAGTTCATTGCTGGTACGCAAGCCACCTGATTTGCACCGGTCGGTTTTCCGAAGCGATCGAAGTAGCTAGAACAGCTCAATCTCTTCAGCACGATCCTAGCGTCGTAGTTCTCAGCCACCTTGGCAAAGTAATGTACGTCGCAGGAGATCTCGATCATGCCTTTGACCTACTGCAACTGACGTTGCAAATGAACCCGAATTTTTATCTTACTCATTGGTACCTGGGTATGATTTTACTGGACCGCGGGAACGTCGATGTCGGACTCGATCATCTGCGTAAAGCGGCTGAGCTTGCACCGGAGAGTAGCGGCGTTATCGCAAGCCTAGCTTACGCTTTGGCGATGCTCGGACAGCGACAGGAAAGCTTGCGGCATCTACGGGCCATGGAACGGATGCGCGAAGAACGCTACGTTCCGGCGTCAGATTTTGCAACCATACATTCCGGATTGGGAGACTTAGACTCCGCTTTCGCCGCTCTGGAGCGCGCCTTTCTTGAGAAGTGCATCCATCTGACATGGCTTCACGCCTGGCCTCCCTACCAGCACCTGCGTTGCGATTCACGTTTTGCTGAACTCTCACACCGACTAGGCTTAGGCGGGGGGAATGGTCAAGTTGCCCGTAGCGCGACCTCCCTAAGTTAAGTACTTTGAATCAACGTTAAGTACTTTTCTAGGCACGGCCAATGGGGATATACTTCAGTCCTGTCATAAATCCAACGTTTGGCAGTGGCGGGTGCAAGAACACCAGCGCGCGTGCTGTGCGGGCGATACGGAGGTTGCTGATGCGGGCGGTAACCGCATTTGTTGAACGCGGTATTCTTACGGCTGCTCTCGCTGGAGGGAAAGAAACTCACAGGCCAGAGCACGTTTAGTGCCATCGACCTTCGGTTGGTATTGGGGATATAGTGTCTTACGAATTCATTGGTACTGGGTTTATGGAATTGGGGCCTCCGGTACGTTATGGGAAGTAGAGCACCAGCGTTAAGGGATGAAGTGTGTGTCCGTGGCTTCCAGGAAGCTGGCGACAATAAGTGGTTTGAGGAGCTATTCATGCGCCATCGGAAGAAGGTTTTCTTTGCGTGCAGGGCATTCTTTTCTGATACTTACACAGCCGAAGACGCGACCCAGGAAACATTTCTTCGAGCTTACCGGGGAATACAGAGCTTTCAAGAAGGTGATTTTGTCGGATGGCTAATGAGGATCGCAAGAAACGTCTGTATCGACGAGTGGCGGCGGAGCAGTCTAGATCCGGTAGCCGGAAGTGCCGAACTTACTGAAAGCGTGGCTCCCACGAAGCTGGATTCCTCGTTCGACATCCGCGAAAAAGTCGAAAGGATTTGTCAAGAGATGAGGTTTCTGTCCCCCGAGCAGCAGCGATGCATGGAGCTAAAGATCGAGGGCTGTTCTTATCAAGAAACAGCGGTCCGCACTGGTTTTTCACTTGAGGCCGTAAAATCTCACCTCCAAAACGGCCGTCGGATGCTCTGGAAAAGGATGGAGGGGGCGTTCTCCGAATCGAAATGAGCGGCTGGAACGAAGACAGCTTTCTGGAGGAGACTATGCCGCTACTGCAGCAAAAGCTAAGACCCGGCTGGTGTCCCGACGCCGAGACGGTGTGCGCTGTCGCAGCCGGAGACGCGAGCGATGCCCTGAGACTCGCCATTGCAGCGCACACGGTGCAATGTCAAGCTTGCGCTAATCTTCACGAGCGCCTTCGGCGCTTCGCTCAGGCGGACTCTCCCTTCCCGTTGCAAGAGCCGGATTGGAGCGAGACTGAAAAACGGCTTGCTCGTTGGTTGGCGAGCTTTCTCGATGAAGAGGCCAACATTCATAGAGTAGGTCATCGTGTCAGCGAATCGGGTATACGCCTCGTGTGGCACAGGCTGAAAAAACCGCTCGGGGCTGTGCAGATCCGATGGTTACTCGCCCCTGCCGCCACCCTAGCGCTGGTGATTTGCTCTTTCCTGGCCGGCCGGGTTTCCGTGCGGCTCGGACCGCAGATAGTTACCGAGGCCCTACCTACCAAGCTGGCCATCGAGGACGCGACGGCTCCTCAGACGGTGAAACAAGGTGTCCAAACTGCATCGCTTCCTCACCCGGCTGCCGAACAGTCAAAAGGTGTCGCGTCAGGCGGGGATCGAATCGCGGGATCAGGGGTTCGGCCCATTCCCTCTCACCAACAGCAGACCGCCGTCACTACTCCGCCTGGTTCGACCGGACTTGACGCGCCGCAACCAGCAGGAGCATCAACGCCGCTTTCGACCATATCCCCAGTCGCTCAAAATGATCGCGCAATCCAAGAAGCGGAAAGGGCGTCTGGCCCTGCTACATCGGCCCTTCCACAGCGGCCGACGGATCGCGGAGCGGTCCAGGCGCCGGCGGCGCTTGGAATCAAACCGGTCCTAGCCTCTCGGTCCGGCGGCGCAACCGTCCACAGCGCAAGGACGGAGCAGCCATCGGCTATTCCCGCTCCGGCGGAGATTAGGCTTGATGCCGGCACTCGCGTATGGATCTCATTGAAGTCAGTCCGTGAACGAGCGGATGGAGTTTCGGACTTTAGCGGCGTGGTGCTCCTACCAGTTGTTCAGTCTGGTGCGGTATTGCTTGAGCGGAATACTGAGATTTCGGGAGTTGTCGGCGTGCAACAGGGTAAGACTGCCGTCCAAATAATGGAGTTAGTGTCAAACGGGGCACGTTACCGACTGAAGGGAACAGGTGAATCCGCGAACACGCGTCCCGAAATGGGAACCGCAGTGAAATTTGATTCCGGAAAAGTATTGGAGACGTGGATAGTGTCTGCTTCGATATTCGGGAAGCTGCCTAAGGAAGTCGGGGCACCTGGGAAATAATAAATCTTCGCATGACGTATGGAATTCTGTGAACGCTTTCGTTCTATTGAGTGAAATCGGGAGAGAGTTACTTTGGAGGCACCGTGGATCTAGGAAGAAGAAGCCGCAGGATGTTTTCATCGGGAGTGGTGCTCGCTGTTGCTTTAGCTTCGGGCGCGAGGGAAGCTCCTGCCCAAGAGAAGAAGACGACGCAAACCACCGCCGCTACTAATCAGAAGCCAGTGCAGCCAAAGGCGCCTACGAAGCCGCCGCCCCCCCCACGCCCCTGCAACCGGCCGGACTGCGGCGGGTACCGTCCCAGGCCTCCGAAGCCGCCCGATAAGCGGCCAAGAGAGCCCCACATCTACGCACCTCCTCCAGGGGCTCACCTAACTAAACTGCCGAATGGGAGAACCGAGTATTACGACACCAAGTCGGGCCGTACGGTAACGACGAATGAGCGGGGAGAAGTGCAAAAGATTGAGGCGCCTCTGGGCTTGGCCGGCGGCAGAATGACGATTGACAGAGGCTTACATGGCGGGCGGGAGATCATAACCACCCGTCCCGGAGGTGTTCGCGTGGTCGGTTACGGAGAACATCGAGGATTTGTCGAACGCCCGCTGCGACCTGGATATATTTCGCGGACGTACGTCGTCGGAGAGCGTTCATACGTGCATGTCTACCGTGAATATCGGTACCGCGACATTGTTTACTATCACTACGTTCCCGCCGTTTATTATGGTCCGGCTTTTTATGGGTGGGCCTTCCGCCCTTGGGGGTCGGTGACCTACGTCTGGGGTGGCGGGTTAGTGACGCCGTGGTTCGGCTTCTACGCTGGCTACTTTACTCCCTATCCGGTCTATTCTTCGCCAGATTTGTGGTTGACGGATTACTTGCTCACAGAGAACTTGAGGCTGGCCTACCAAAATAAGCAGGACCGCAACGGCGAGCAGGCCCCGCCTCCAGGTCAACCCACTGCCGCTAATGCCGCTACACTCGATGAGATAAAGCCCCTGATTGCAGAGGAAGTCAGGCAGCAGCTCGCAGCGGAGAGAGCGGCTGCGGCTCAGCCCACCTCCTCCAATCCGCAGCAGCTCGCGCCTGGCGCCGAACAGCTTCCGCCGGCGCTCAATCAGAAATTCTTCGTCGTGTCGTCAAATCTTGAAGTAACCACAACTGGACAGCCATGCGCACTGACACCCGGAGACGTTATCCATCGAACGGGTAAGGATGTGAGCACCGACGGTAGCGTTGCGGTTGAGGTCGTTAGCAGCAAACCGGGAGACTGCGCCGCCGAGTCCCCGACCACGGTGGAGCTCGCTGCGCTGCAAGAGATGCACAACCAGTTGCGGGAGCAGATTGATTCGGGATTGAAAATGCTGGCCGAGAATAAGGCTAAAGGACTGCCTAGCCCACCAGTGGCTCTCAGCCGTCCGGTGGCGGAAGGAACTGCAGACCAAGATAGCAGCGCCACAGAGCTGTTGGATTCCCAGCAGCAACAGGCGAGCACTCTTGAAGGCAAGGTTAGACAAGGCGGCTACTAGGACACAACTGACGTTCTTTTGAATGTGATGGCGAAGCCGCATCAGTGTAGTTGTATTGAAGGCCAATCGCCGGAGTTAAGAATTACATTTCGGTTTCGGTTCGGATTCTTGGATTTTTAGGGAGCGAGATAACACAAATCATGCAAGCCAGAGCCTTAGTTCTTTTCGTCTTCTCTTTTGGAGGGTTGTTGTTTGCAGGGCCTCCAAATCAAACGCAGAGCGCCAGCGGCACTGAACAACTTGGATCAGTATACATCCCTACGGGAGTGGGGGAAAACGGTGTCGTCACTCACGCAGGGACAGTTCTGGTCGTCCAGCAGGATCATATTTTGGCGCTGGCGGCCTCAATCGGTTGTTATCCTTCGAATCTTTACAAGAGCGGTGGCCGTATAAAGCTGGGCTTCATTCAAAACTGCGGCCGCCGTTACACTCCCGCTGATCAGCGGCGCCTCCAGGTTGGCGATAGAGTATACCTGACCAGCATGGAAGTTAAGAGTTCGGAGATTGTTTTCAAAGTGCAGTCCTGCGGCAACTGCGATCCCTCTAACATCGATCCTGAGAATGTTCCCTACAGGGCGGCGCTCTCCTTCGAGTTCCAGAAGGGATACCTAGACACTGCGAACCTCAAGCAGATCCGTGAGACCATAGATCAAGTTTTCGGTATCGGCACCCCCCAGGCAGGTGCACCGCATGTGCAGACCTCTGCTGTGCGGCTGAAACTTCCAGCATCATACTTCAGCACCCAAAACCCGGCCGACCAGCTCCAGTTGAACTCCGATAACTCTTTTTCACTTCAGGAAAGTGGACAGGCCTATCACGGCAACTTTACGATCAATGGCAGCACCTTGGAAATCACAATTACTGACACAGGCATCAAAACCCCGATGACAATTCAGGGAAGCAACCTCAGTGACCCTAGTGGACAAACCTGGGCTTTGCGAGAACAACCCACTACGACTGCATCTAGCGGAGGTGCTCTCCGAAATGAGGACGTGATCAAGATGGCCAAAGTTGGTATTGATGACGGGACCATTATTGCGAAGATCAGGAGTTCTAAATGCCAGTTTGACACTTCGACCGATGCCTTAATTCAGTTGAAGCAAAGTGGTGTCAGTGCGGCCGTGTTAAATGCGATGGTTGGAGCTGGAAAGTAGTAGACCGGCTAAATCAAAATGGAGGCGGCGTTTTATGACAAAGAGCAGAATCCTGTTACTGGCGATACTCCTACTGATCACAGCATGCGGCAGAGGGGTGAGTGGGGAGTACCGTCAAGAGAATGATCCGACGAAATTCATCATTCTAAAATCGGACGGGACCTGTCAACGCGACAACTTCGCCGGCAAGTATTCCATCGAAGGGAAGAACATCACAATAACCATGCAAATGATGGGAATGGTGTTCAACGGCACTTTGGATGGCGATCACTTGACCATTAAGGAAAGAGGCATGTTTGATGGTCGACCAATGCAGACAGTCTTCGTGCGGCACTGATTTTAACGTTGGTGCGTTCTTCTAGCCGTTTGTCAATTTTCCTATTTGGGGTTCCGTGTCGCGCTGCACTCAAATCGCACGCCACCACCACCAAATTCGTGATAACGTATTATCGCAGGGCGAGAGGTGGACCCCCATGGCTCAAGAGCGCGAGATCCGAAAAGAAACAAGTTTCTTCGGCACCGAGAAAGAGGTTATCTACGAAGACGGCAACAGAGTAGGCGAGGTGAAAACCGAAGAACGCGGTGGCTTCTTCGGCATCGGCTCCGAGACCGTAAAAGTGGAGTACATAGGCGGAAAAGAAACTGGTTATTCGAAGGAGGAAGAACGCGGTGGCTTCTTCGGTATTGGATCTGAGAAGGTGCAAGTCCAATACGGCAAGGATGACAATGAAGTCGGTCACTCCCGAATCGAAGAGCGCGGCGGCTTCCTTGGCCTAGGTGCCGACCACGTTCGTGTAGGCTATGACACCGAAGGCAATGAGGTTAGCCAGACCACTTGGGAGAATCGCCACGGCGTCTTTGGCATCGGAGGGGAGCGAGTCAAAGTTACACGCAACACTGCCACGGCGCCAAGCGGGGGCAGCCAGAACTATGGCAGCGGCGATTCGTATTCCGAAAGTGGTTCCTCGAGGGACGCCCAGTCCACGGAGGAAAGCTCATCGCACTGGTTGTTTTGGTTGATTCTCATCTCAATATCCGTCTGGATCCTATCGAGGTGGATTGCCGACAAACCCCCGGTCCAAGGCCCCAATTTTGTGGCCAAGCCGAACCAACCGCGCACGGTAGTATCCATTCCAAGCCTCCCACCGGCTATGCCAATGCCACTTCCGCGCGATTGGGCATTGAACTCTAAGCTTTCACTGAAAGGCCTCGGCCCGCTCCGAATTGGCACGCCGCTCTCCGAGGTGACCTCGCGGTTGGAATTCGTCAGAGACAAAGATTTCTCAACCCAAACCTGCTCCGTCCTGCACCCTACTGGCGTGCCCGCCGGCCTGATCATCATGATTACGAACGGCCAGGTTTCGCGAGTAGACATAAACTCGCCCGAATACACCTCATTGCGTGGGGCCCGAGTCGGAATGACCGAGGAGGAACTCATGGGTCTTTATCCGGGTGAACTAACGGTAAGTTATGGCAAGTACAACCCTGACGGCCGATACTTAACATTTGTCCCGAAGGACGCCGCCGACCGAAACTTCCGCATGGTCTTCGTCACTGACGGAAAACGAGTGTTGAGTTTTGCCACTGGGAGGCTACCGGAGGTCGAATACGTCGAAGGATGCCTCTAAGTTCGCCCTTGCCTAGGTGATCGGGACCTCGACATGGACGGAGGGCGGCGGCCAAAGCATTCAAGAATCATCATGTTTGAGCACATACCGTCGAGTGCCGAAACGAGAGACACGTCCCCAAGCGATATTTTGCGTAAGCACTTGCTTCCAACAAGTTAGAGCTAGTCGATACGGGTGTCGCGCTGCACTATAAGGGGTCTTCCTCACTTTGTGGGCTGCTCATTGTAGAAGAGAGGAAGGAGTCGAGCGCGTAGCAGTTCCGTTCCAGCGCGCCGATACATTTGGGGTAGTAGCCACATCCAACCGAAAACCTCCGTTAAGGATTCGCGGCTGATCTTGCCAGCGGTTTTTGAATGCGGTCCAGATCGAAATGATACCGTCCAAACGGATTGATGTGTTTGCGAAGAAGGGGCGTGACGTGGCTCAGGGTTTCGTCATCAATGTCGTGTCCGTCAGCCCGCAACTGGCCGACAATCTCGCCGATGTGAATCATGTTCCAGGCAACGACGGCGTTGTGCAAAACCGACAGACAACTGAATGTGTGAACCTGGTCGCCAAATTCGCGGCCACGCAACACGCCTTCCTTCCCAAAACACAAAAACCTGGACAGATCGTGTGACGCCTCGCCTTTGTTCAGTTCGCGTCCCATCCTGCGACGGTAATCTTCATCATCCAGAGTCTTCAAAATGTGGACTGTCTTTTGGACCCTCCCAATTTCTGAAAGGGCCTGATAGACGCTGTTCTGGCGAGCATAGGAGCCAAGCCGCTGAAGTACCAGTGACGGCGAAACGATCCGTTCTTCAATGGAGGCGATCACTCGAACCGTTTCGTCCCACGCATTTCGGATGAGGTGGGGCTTGATCGTTCCCGAAAGAATAGGGTCCAGGTTGGCGTAATGCTGCTGACGATCCAGTTTATAAAGCGTCTGATC
Source organism: Bryobacterales bacterium (assembly GCA_003167495.1). GTDB lineage: Bacteria > Acidobacteriota > Terriglobia > Bryobacterales > Bryobacteraceae > Bog-105. The sequence continues at coordinate 8,919 of PMSX01000343.1, forward strand.
TTTGATGTCTTTGATTCGGGGAGCCAGTTCGTATCCCAGCAACGCCGCCGTTGCCATAACTACTTCGGTGTACCCATGCGTGTCGGTGTAGCAAACTTTGGGATCGAGTTCTGTGTCGTGCTCCATCAACCCATCCAAGCTGAACGCCGCCTCCCGCAAACGGCAGGGAATCGGCTGTTGATGCATTCTCAGGAAACTGTCAGAGGTGTGAGCGTATAAAGTAACGCCACGGCCCTGAAGTACATGGCTGTAGTCGGCAGCCAGGATATGAATGGGGACGTAAAAGCGCATTCCGTCCGCCGAACAGGTCGCCCCGCGGCCGTAAACGCGGCTGATCGGGATTCGCGAGGCGAAGTTTATGATGTCGATGCTGGCTGACTTGAGCGTCTCTTCCGTGAGATACCAGTCGGCAACCAGGCTAATCTCGTGAAACTTCAACCCGGAAGCGAGCGCCATGCGTTGGCATCCAATGTTGCAGCCGATTGCCAGCACCGCCGCCAGCGCATCGCGGCGATGCATGACCATGTCGCCGCCGGGCGGAAGAAAGTGGTGGAGGAAATTCGTCCGATTATCGATGTCGATCAATACATCGGCCAAATCTGACTTGGGAAGTCTCATCTCGATCAGCTCTTTCAGAGTCTTGATCGAGTCCGGTTTATCCACTGCTTTTAAGGCAGCAAGGTGGAACTCGCCCTTCTCGGCATCAAGGGTGAGCGCCTTGTTTTGAGGAACTCGCTGTTCCACGCCGTCCGTCACGGTTTTTAGGTGATCATTCAGTCGAGCGAGATACTCATCTGCCTCAAGTGGTAGCTCGAGATTTGCATAATGTTCAACACGTTTCGCAGCCCAGAGTGATCGAGGGATTAAATATTCCTCAAAGTCCGTCCATCTTCGAGAATGGGACACCGTGACATCGCCGGACTTGAGCCGCTCATTTAAGGTGGTCAGGAGCGCCGGTTCGTAGTGCGGGCGCGAGAGAATGGATTCGCCCTTTGCATCCTTGAGAACAACGTGTTTGATCCAACGGCGCGGCAGAAAGTCCACCGGCGCACCGGCGAACGATTTGCCTTTGCCACCAGCATTTAGTTCTTTCAGGAACACGACTGCGCGCCCGAGCGGCGAATCTTCCGCGAACTGGAACGGCGTCTTTTCCAGCAGCGCCGGAGAATACTTGCGCGTGTAGCCGTACCAATGATTCACAAGGGCAAGCGGCGAGCCGTCGGCGCCAGCTCGCAAATTTTCTGCACCCTTCGACTATTCTGCTGATATCCTCGCTCGGCAACAGATCGAAAATGTGTTTGCGCAGCGTCTTGTCTTCAATAGAATCATCCAAAACAAGGGTCCCTATTCCTTCAAGGACTTCGACAGCGCGGGTGCGCGCTTCTTCCGTTGCCTGCAGTAGTTCCTCATACCGCTTTCGCGCCTTGTTATGGATCGAGGTAATGAGCTTGTCCTGCATTTCGACGATCCCATCAGTCATCTCAGCTCTGGCGGCTTGCAGAAAGCAAATTACGATTCCGCTTCGCTTGGCCGCGGAGAAGCGCTTTAAATTCCAAACACTGTATCGATAGCCCCAACCGGCCAGAAGGCGTCGGGTAGCAGGATGAATATCGGCCAAGGGCGGCCACGCCGTCAGTCCAAGTGAACGAACATCACCAAGCTGGTCGAGCAAACCAAGAAGCGATTCGGGGGACTCTTTCCGCGCCACTGCCTTGAAGGATTCCAGCCGGGAATGCGGCGTGGATTCTTCCATCAGATCCGATTCCGGTGTGGCAGCAGGGCCAGCGACAACCAACAGCGCCTCGATTTCCGCCATTTGTTTCGGAGATAGATCCTTGGCCAGAATTGTATAAACGTTTTGCAACGCGTCTTCGCGCGCACTGACGATCAAATCGCGCAATGTTGTGCGGCCAGGCCGAACAATTTGTTCCTGCTTGAGCCAGCGGTGTGCAGCTTCCCGCAACGCCGTGGTGCGAGTTAATGCCTGGGCGCTGGCAGTCAGATAATTTAGTAAACGCTCTCGCTGCGGTGCATCGCATCGAACAAACCCTAGATATTGGCGGATGCGTTCCAGGTGGTCCCATCGCGTCTTTTCGTTTTGCGGATAGGCATCAATGGACAAAGGCAACAAGCCCAATTGAGAGCCGATCATTTCAATGACCGAGGAGGGGACGCCACGTGTGTCGGCCAGAAAGTAACCGTGCCATCGGAGAGTACAAAGCTGAACGGCAAATCCAATTTTATTGGTCGGCCCGCGGCACTGGTCCACCTGGGCCAAGTCGAGTTTTGTGAGAGTGAAGTACTTGCGAAGTGTTTCGTCATCAATCTCGTCAGGCAGACGCTCCGGTTCTTCCAGCCGACTGCTCAAACCGGGAGCGTCATCGGGAGTGGCCGGAGGATTCACCGCTTTCCACCGCTCATGGCGCGCAGATAATTCTCTCCCAGCGCTCGAATGCTGGTCTCGGCGTAGATCTGGGTAGTGGAGATTTGCAGGTGTCCCAGGAACTTTTGCACTTGGTCAATGGGCACTTCGCCGGAATCCAGCAGAATCGTTGCAATCGAATGACGCAGCAGATGAGGATAGACGCGCTTGTCAATGCCGGCTTTCCGAGCTGCGGCGTTCACAACGGATTGCACAGTCCGCGCGGAGTAACGGTCGTTCCGGTTGGTCTCGAAGAGAAAGCCGCTACGCCGCCCATTTAAATGCGTCCGCAACTCCTGCGCCAATGCGGGCAGAATCGGCACATAGCGATTCGACTCCTTCTTGCAATGGCTGAGATAGATCTGCGGCGGGTCGCCGTCAAGATGCAGCTCCTCGACTTGAATGTGGACGAATTCGTCTACGCGCGCCCCGCTCAGGAAGAGCGTCTTGATCATGAGGCCGTACTTGTTATGGGACTGGTATGTGCTACCGATCAGCCGTTCCACCTCCGATTTGTCAAGACGTTTCACCGTTCTCCGGCGATTGCCGACTCGTTGCAGTTTCAGGCGGCGGCGCGCCTGCTCGACTACATATTTGGTCTGGTCATATCCAAGATGGTGCTTGCGCCAGAGCCGGGTCGTCTCCGAAATGATGTCAGCTAACCCTGCAAATTGCGCTTTTGTCGAATTACCACGCACTTTCACGCGCTTTGGACGGTTTCCTCCCGCCATAGAGCCTCCCGAGAGAAGTAAAACTGCGCAGTATCCTTATTCTGCGCAGTTTCGATTGTATGCCTGCACGATACGCAAGCTGTAAAAGGGGGTTCGCAAACATATCACCGTTCGCGCGGATCAATTTGCAGTAGAACTGCGGGGCCGACTGCCGGATGGCGGTGATTGCGCCAGGATTCAAATAGCTTCGCTCTATCGTTACTGCGCGATCCGGGCAAGCCAAAGCGCGGACCGCCAACCGGTATAGACTTGGGAGTGCGATTGCTCTACTGCGCTGAAAGGAAAACGCTGATGAAACTTGTTCTCGCCGCTTTGTTCGCATGCTCGACGATTCAAGCAGCTGACCCATTCGACGCAATGCAGGGAACTTGGCGATTCGACGCTCGCAAGAGCGATTGGTCCCACAAGCCGGGCGGAGCGCCCCACGAAACAAGTTTGGTCGTCACTGCAAACGGCTGGACGTACAAATCCATTGACGCGTTGGGCAAGACCACCGAAGTTCTGTTTGATAAGAAAACAGGCACCGCTGCTTCCGGGAGCTACAAACTCATCATCAAATATGAGCCGACAGGGAATCCAAACGTCTCCGACGCGCATGTAATTGTTCAGGACACGGGCACTGAAATCGAGCGGCTTGTAACTGTCATTGAGCCAGGCGGCCATGCGCTTCTCATTTACGGCTCCGGTGTCACGCCGGACGGGAAGCAATGGTGGGATTCTAGTTATCTCAAGAGAGCACGTTAGGCAGCGCGTAGCCCTCTTGGAAGGGATTGCGTCTGGTGGAGGGCACCCCTAATGATCCGCTTCTGCTCGACAGTGACCTGATCGGTCCCTTAGCGGAGGTTTTCGGTTGGATGTGGCTACTACCCCTCATCCGCATCTTTTGCCGGACGTCGCCGCTAGCAGTTTCAGCGGTTTGCTTGAAGCGAATCGACGCACCAAAAAGGCGGCTCATTTGGTGCTGTAGTCTTCGGGCGTCTGATCGCTCGCCGCGACCGTTCCTCGGGTTCAAGCCAAGTTCGGTCATGAATCGCGAAAGATTTGAGCCCAGTTCCAGGCGGCGGCTTTTGGTGCGAACCGCCTCGCTATTGATCCAATACAGCAGCAAACGCGGCAAGCTGCCGTAAGGGTATCCAATGAGGGTACCCTTGTCGTCGGTATCTGCTCGGGTCATAATCAGCGTCAAATCACCGTTGCGACGTGTCCACACCGGAACATCTCCAGGGTCGCTATGGGGCAGCGTTATCTGAACGAGTTGGCGGGCAAGAAAAGCAAGTTCGACTTCATCGCTGGTCTCTGGCCGCCAGAGATTAGGTAAGGCCGACTGCTTTGCAATTGCGCTTATATGCTCCATGTATACATGCCTACATTCCTACTTGGCTATTCTGCTACTTCTTTAGATTCTTCTACAGGCGCTTGGCGCGGTGCAATCTCAGGTTTACCGTATTTAGCGAACAAATCGTTATAGGCTTCCGCCATGAGCCCGTGGAGTGTTTGCTTTTGCTCGATTGCAAGAATTTTCAATTGATCGCGCACCTGGCGCGGAAAGTGTCCTGTGATGGGCGCGGTTCCAGAACGACTGGGCGCATGATAGGCCTGACTTCCCTTTTCCCCTGACTGTTTGGCGGCCACCACGCGTTTGTGGCTATTACGTGGTGCAACTGGCCGGATGGCAGACTCGGGACGCCGGCGTGTGCTGCCGCTAGCACTGGCAAGCGCCGCAGCCAGGTTGGGCTTCTCTTTTTGGCTCATTTTTCCTTCAAACTCCCTTCTGTACTACTTTGCTACTTCGCTAATTGTCTCATAATATACTTGTATACTTCTCTTACTTCCTCTGCGGCTTTCCCGGTCGAATCATATTCCAGGACGCTACGTCCGAGCGCTGCGGCATCTCCGAAAGCGGCCCGGTGACCCAGCATCTTTGGGCATACCGGCATCTCAAACGTTTTCGCTGCTTCGAGCGCTTCTTCCTGGCGGCCGGGCCATGGTGGAACGGCGTTGAGCAGAACAAGTGAAGGCTTTTTGCCTGCGAGATTCACTATTTCGCGGCTGTTAGGTAATGTTTCCAAATCGTAGATCTGAGGCCTGCAGGGAATCACGACCAGGTCAGCCGCTTTGGCTGCGGCAAGGGCCGATTGTTCCGAGCGCGCTGGCGTATCGATTAGTGCGAGATCTACCCCGCTTTCTTCTGCTTTTTCGAGGGCTCTGACTAGACGGGCGGGTTGAGCATCAACAATAACAGGAGCTTCGAGTTTGCGGCGGTCTCCCCAATTACAAGCGGTGGCTTGGGGGTCAAGATCGATAATGACCGCCACTTGGCCCGCTTCTTGTGCTGCCACTGCAAGCGATAGCGCGAGTGTTGTCTTTCCGGTTCCGCCTTTTTGGGCGATAAAGGCAATAGTTTTCATAATATGTATACATGTCTACTTTGCTATTTGGAGCACTAAATACATGGATACTATTATACTCAATTGATAAAGCCAAGCACAGGGGGCTGAAAGGACTGGATTGCCTTCTTAACCCGGTTTTCCGTTCCATTGATTTGCGGGGCGTTGCGGGGTGTCCCCGCAGAAGGGGGGCGCGGAAACCGCCAGCCTTTGGCGGGTGGAGCGAGGGGGAAGGCTTTCCCCACCGCAAGGTTTAAGAGTCGCGAAAGAGCGCCCGGAAGCCTTCCTGCTCAAAATGCTTGTCGTTGGTCAACACGTCGGTCAAACCTTCGCGCCGCATGGTCTGCATGGAAATACAGTCGGTGAGGCTGTAGCCCTTGTCGGGACGGCTGGCGTAAAGATCGAACCCGGACTGAAAGGACTCGCGCGTTTGCGGAATAATGTGAACTCTCCGGTTTCGGGCGAGGCCCTTCACCGCCGCAATTGCCCGTTCGCGCAACCAGCGATCTCCGGCAAAAAACGTCAGGAATTCCGACAACACTTCATCGGTGGTTAAAATCAGGAGGCCCGCCATTTTGGCGTCAAGCGCCAGCGCATCCCGGTATCGAGTCTCGGCAGGATTGGAAAGGGCGATCCAGTAAAACGTATCGGCAAAAACCGCCTTCACACTGCTCTCTTGGGTGTGCCGTAAATGTAATGGTCGTGCTGATCGGCTCCATCGCTCGGCAGCTTCGCCCGGACTTCATCCGGCATGTCGGCCCATATTTCACCAAACATGGCGGATAGGGGACGATCATCCTCATCCGGTGTGTCTAACGGCGCAACGGGCGCGGCCTGATCTACCAGCTGCGTCAGCCATTGCTCGACCGAGAGGCCCTGAGCCTGCGCCAGCGCTTGGTAGGCAGCCTCTTTTTCAGGGGAGATGTTTATGGTCAGGGTCATCGGGAAGGTTCCTTTATGTCCTGTTCCCAGCGTAACGAACGACACGCCGGACTGCCAGCGATGGCAAGAAAAGAGGCTCGGAGAGCGGGGCAGGGAAGCGGTCCGATTACTACAACATAAAGGACGTTATGTTGTAGTACTTTGCCGGAATGTGATAGCGTCGTTTGTCACTTTCAGAATTATTTGGCGTGATTCCATCAACATTATTTGGCGTATTCTTCGATTATGGACCAACTGGCCGGTCTATCGGAAGAAGCCCGCAGACTTGCCTTGGATCGGTTCCGCCAAATCCGGCCTCACCTTGAGGAGAACCGGCCTTTGCAGTCCGTTGCGCGTGAAGCGGGCATACCGTAACTCGTCCCTGACGGCGGAGGGTAGAGTTGGTTCCGCGTCCGGCGGCCCTCATTGCCTACTTGCGCAAACGATCGTTTCTGCAACAATTGAGTGACTTCAGCATTTTCAGGGTTTTAGCGTTGCGAAACCCTATTGCTTTATTGAACTCAATGGCGATATATTTGTGCAATGCTCTTCGGCTACGCTCGCGTTTCAAAGGACGACCAGGACACCGCGACCCAGGTGGCTGCGTTGAAGGCCTTAAGGTAGCGAAGGCCGAAATTTCGGCAAAGTAGCGGCTCAGGCCAGCGGCAGCCGCTCGTTCATGTTCAGCGTGAAGGTTCCATAGGGGTTAATGTGCTGCCACTTGAGTGGCGACAGCGCTCGCAGGTCCACCGTCGTCAGACGGTTCTGCCACTCTGATTCGCCGAGAACCTGCTGGATCATAAGCGTGTTCACATAGACCAGGCTTACCTGGAGCAGGTGCAACGATAGCATCAGAATCTCTTGATCCTCCAGCCGGTTGCTGGCGAACTCTCCGCCCTTGCCGTAGAGGATGAAATCATTGGCGCTGTTCCAGTTCTCGATGACCTGTAGCCCTTCGTGAATCTCCCTGCGAAGCGACTCCATACGCAGGTAGTCGCACAGGAACACGGTTTTCAGTGCCTTGCCCAACTCGCACAGTGCCTTGTAGGTTGGGTGTTGAACATTGTTCTTGGTGAAGCGCCGAAGGATCGACTCGGCGTCCGCCGTCCCGAGCCGCAAGGCGGTAGCAAACTTGATCAGTTCATCGTACTGCTGCTCGATAATCTCCCAATTGATCGGCCTAGCCAGGATTGCTTGTAGATTGGCGTATTTGCCGGGATCGCCATTGTGAGGCCGGTACAGCCGCTGCTTTTTGAGGTTCTTCAAACGCGGCAGCAACGCGAATCCCAACAGATAACAGAAGGCGAATCCAACTTCGCTCTGCCCGTGAGTATCAACGTATTGCTTTTCCACATCCATCTCGGTGTCGTGGCGCAACACCCCCTCAACCATCGCCGAGACCTCAGACGACGAGCAGGTCTTTAGCTGTGAGTAGACGCATACGGAGTGCTTCTCCACGTGCCAGTAAATCATCACTCCGCGCCCGCCGTAGCGCACGTGCCACTCGGTCATCAGGTTCTGGTCCCACGCTCCAAACTTCTTCGAGTCGGACGCGCATGCTGTCGTGGCTTCGCCCCAAATATCCGGGTTGCGGACGTGGAAGATCGCGTTGCATACCTTGGCGATCGCTGCCCGCATGTGCTCTTTGGTTATGTAGCGCCGCCGAATGTACTGCAAGTCGGCGTGGCTGTCCTCCCCGCCACCGCTGCACATTCGCTTGAGGCCGGCATTTGTGCCCAACCCGTGAAGACACAATAATAACCGACGCTGCAACACATCTTCCGCAAGCACTTCGCGCGATCCAACCGTCCGGAACACGTCGGTGAAACGCACTCGCAACTCCGTTTCTTTCAGGATGTCCAGCAAGTTCGTCATGGGCCAGTTCTCCACCAAAGCGGCGGTCAACTTGATGATGTTGAGCGGTTCTGGCAGCTCATCCAGCGGCGTCACGGAAATGCGACCCTTGCCGCGTTTCGTGGTTACAATGGAGACCTTGGAGTTGTTGGGCAAGTCGGAGCCCAGCGCGGCCAGCGACGTATCCAAGTTGCAGCGAAGTGCCTCGACAAACACCTTGGCGTCGCGCGGCTGCTCGATGGCTGAGTAGTACTCATCGCGGTGTGCATCGAAGTCCTCCGGCAAATCCTCGTCCGGGTTGCGGAAGCGGTCAGCACCTTTCACCCACACTTCCTTGCACCGCACCTTCTCGCGCAACGCCGTCAGAACGCACCATTCATAGGTGATGCGATTGATGCCACCGCCGTGTTTATCGTCGAGCACCAGGTCCTGCCAGTGGTCTCGAACGACACCGTCTAGTGGCACCTTCTCTGTCTCTGGAAAAACGGGGGCCTTATCGTCTCTGTACTTGTCGAGCAGAGCCAGAGCGTCCATGACGGGGCGATGCAGGTCGTTGTTGCATTGGAACGAGAGCACGTCCAACAGCGCAGGTACAATACGCCGGTAATGATGACTGTAGGAAGCCCGCGTTACCAGCTTCACGCGATGTTCATGTCCTTCATCTGCTTCCATCTCTTGAATCAGGTCTTCGAGGGTCCCCTCACTGACCGCAGGGAAGATCACCTCCTTTACCGTGCCGTCCGGCTGACCGGTGGCCGCCTTGGCGATTCTGTACAACAGCCTCGTCTTACCCGCGACTTTCTTGACGTACTTCAACAACTCGCTGTCCACTTTCTTTTCAGCTCGAACGCCGACCCGGTGTGCGATGTGAATCAGCAATTCGACTAGATTGTCGGTGATCTCACGCTGCCGTTGCCAGCAGAGCGAGGCGAGCAGTGTGTAGCGCATCTCGGGCGGGTGCCGCCGCAATTCACGCGGTGGTTCCGTTGCCGAACGCTGTCGGTAGTGGGTGACAAGCTTGCCGGGCACGTCGCGAAATAGATTCTCGGGCAGATGGAGAGCGCGCAGCTTCTTCAGCTTGTCGATCTCCTCCAGTACGGTCTCCACCTTCACCGCGCCGGCGCCGTCTCTCACTGCAGCCAGTTCGGAACGAACGGGAAACAACGGCAATTGATCGTTCATACTCTCGGATGCTCCGGTTTGCACCAGGGCGTCTAACGCTGTCCGAGTCGCCGGTAGAAGCTGTGCAGCGGTGTCTGTCACCAACCGTTGTTTGCGCCGCTCAACTGCCGCGCTCAACAGGCGGCGTAGCCGGTCGGGGCCCGGTGGCTCCAATCGTTGCGAGCGCAAGTGCCCATAGGCGGTGGCCTTCAATGCCTCCCCGTCTGGGTTGGGCGAGGCAACGCGTTCACTCAACCATTGGACTAACGCGGCTTCGTCCTCGGACCGGAAGGCGTGAAAGCAGCAGTGGTCGCGCACTTGAGCCCGTTGGAGGCGTTGCGTTCTCTCACTCCAGTCCTCCTCGAAATAGACTCCTGGCTCCACGTCAACCTGTTTCGCCAGAAACGCGACGATGCTATCGGCTACCTCTTCTTGCCGCTCGGGGAAGCGTCCGTTGAGTTGGAAAGCCTTCAGCAGCACAGCGAAGTTGAGCCGCGTGGCTCCGCTCTTGTTGCTGAGCAGATCTCGCTCATCCGGGGACAGCGACCAATGTTGGGCTAGCTCATCCGGGTGCCAATCCTTCTTCATATATAGGATGGTTGCTCTCCCGGAGCCACTGTTCGCAGAAGGATCATACTCCGAATTTTCGGGCGTATCAATTCCGCCGGTTTGGGCTTAGCCTCCCAGCCTAAAAAAGTTTCGCCAGTGTGTAAGAAAACATTACGTAGAGGGACTACCTTAAATATGGCGGACATTCAGACCGCAGCCGGCAAAATGCTGAGTCAGGATGAACTCTACGAGAATGCGTCTCAGCAATACGGTGCGGCGCTGCAGCGGCTGGCGAGCATCTACGAGGCTGACCCAGAAAAGCGTACTGATCTTCTTCAAGACATTCACGTAGCCTTGTGGCAGAGTTTCGAAAGTTTCAACGGACGCTGCTCGGTGCGAACGTGGGTCTATAGAATTGCTCACAATACTGCGGCGTCGCATGCTGTGAGGCAGCGGCGATTCAAGCAGCAGATGTTCCTTAGTCTTGAAGAAGCAGAAACAGCGCGTGACTGGAACGAGGTTGAACGTGCTGCGGATAACGTGAAATCGCTCGACCGTCTGCAGCAGCTCATTCGGGGGCTCAAACCAGTGGATCGACAAGTAATTCTTTGCTATTTGGAGGAGATGGATGCCGTTTCTATTGGAGATGTTACAGGTCTAACGCCGGCGAACATCGCAACCAAGATCCATAGGATCAAAAGCATATTGACTCGCAAGTTTTTTAAGGGAGGGAGCGATGCAGACTGACATCCGAGACCTCTGGAAACGGCAAGACCTGCAACCAATCCGCATGTCACCAGAGGAGCTCCGCAAGAAATCAAGGCGATTGAAAAACAACGTAAGAGTTAGAACTGTTTGCGGCTTTCTTGCGGCGGCGTTCGTGTTCGTGTCTTTTACCACCCTCGCCGTTCAAATGCCAGATTGGCCTCGACGTTTCGGCGCTTCGCTTACCGCTGTTGCTGCCTTCTATTTCATCTATCAAGTTCTTCAAGGCCGCTCGAAGAATGCGCCATCCGACCTTGGGACTTCGGCTTCAGTGGATTTTTACCGCCAAGAAATCGAGCGCCAGCGTGACTTTCACCAGGGTTGGAGATTCTGGACGCGAGCGGCGGCTCTCTATCCGGGCTACCTGCTCTTTTGCTGGGGATCGGCCGTCGCTGAGCCAGCTTCTGCGCACGCGTTTGCCTGGATTGCTGTTACAGCCATCGTCTTGGGCGCAGTTGGCATTGCGCTCAATTTAGCGAAGGCGCGGAAATATCAGCGCCTCATCGGAGAGATGGACTCGACGGTCGCCAATTCTGACAAACGAACGTAGCAAACAGAAAAGGACCTCTTATTTATGAAACAGATACTGCTTCTTGCGCTCTTGGGTAGTTTGGCAGGGGCTGCCGTGAACGCTCAGAACATTATTGGTGATTGGCACGGGACTTTGAAAGCAGGCGGTGCTGAGTTGAGGATAAACCTGCATATAGCCAAAGGGGACGACGACAACCTCAAGGCAACGTTGGACAGCATTGATCAAGCAGCCATGGGAATACCTGTTGCTTCTGCAAGTCTTAAGGATTCGATGCTCAAGTTGGCTATTGATGCAGTTCAGGGCACCTATGAGGGGAAGGTCAACGCCGATGCCAATTCGATCACAGGAACGTGGACACAAGGGCAGGCCCTTCCGTTGGAGTTTCGGCGCGGAACAATTCAGATCGAACATAAGCCGGCGAAGCCGTCAGATATTGACGGCGCATGGCTTGGGACGCTTGATATGGGTGGCAGCAAGTTGCGAATCGTCTTTCACATTGTAAACACCGAGGACGGACTGACAGCGACCGCAGACAGTCCAGACCAAGGGGCCAAACGGTTGCCGGTGACCACAGTGACTAGAAGCGGTTCATCGCTAAAACTGGAAATGAAATCGCTTGCCGCCACGTTCGACGGGAAGATCGCCGATAATCTTGCAACGATTGCAGGTACTTTCACGCAAAACGGCTCAAGCTTTTCTTTAATGCTGTCGCGTTGAAAGGCGTATAGTGATTGATCGGCGGTGGTCCGAAGAACCTGTTTCGCAGTATCCAAATTTGGGGCGGCGGGCTGCTCGCGATCAACCTACAGAGTGTTTGGGGTGACACGATGGCGTTTGGATGTTTCCGAGTAACGGAGTAGGGTCGAGGATGAGCGCAGGTACTGGCGCTGGTTTTCGTGGGAGCGGTGTTGTCCCTGTTGAAGTAAACTTTAATTGGACCGACGATTTACACGCGAAAACACCCTTTTCTGGGGTCTTTTGAAGAGCAGGTTTCAACGGGGTTCAATTGGGACAGTCTGCAGCACTCTATTGCCGAGTATCGACCGCCGACCAAACTTGCGGCCGCCAGGAACGTGATCTCCGCGCCTTCGCCAAAAAGGCGGGCTATAAGGTTGTGGGGGTTTGGAAGGAAACTGCTTCCGGGGCGAAGGCTGAGCGCGCCGAACGAAAGAAGGTTCTCGCTTTGGCGCAAGCCCGCAAGGTCGACGTAATACTTGTTACGGAACTGACCCGCTGGGGCCGCTCGATGCTCGATCTGTTTCACACGCTGCAGGATCTTCAAGCCTGGGGCATCTCGCTCGTCGCGCAGACCGGTTTGCAGTTTGATCTGCGCAGCGCGCAGGGCAAGTTGATTGCCTCTCTGATGGCAGCGCTGGCGGAGTTTGAGCGGGATCTACTGCGCGAACGGGTCCGTTCGGGTATCGCGGCTGCTCAAAAGCGTGGCGTCGTGTTCGGCCGGCGACCAGGTCAGCGCGTCAAGGCGGAGCGTTATGCGGCTAAAGTGCTAAAGCTCGTTGGAGAAGGCCAATCGTACCGGGAAATAAGCCATAGGCTCGGGTTGAGCAAGAATACCGTCCTCGATATCGTTAAGCGCGATCGCGCAAGTTAGCCCCAAGCGTGCTTGTCACGCCCGACTCCCACTTTTACTTTGCCGAAATTTCGGCCTTCGCTAGGTTAAGGCCTTGGTACCAGTTTCCAACC
>PMSX01000063.1 GCA_003167495.1 Bryobacterales bacterium
TAGTTTCAGCGGCACCACTATCTGTGCTGCCGGATGGGTGCCGGACCGTTACCTGGACGGCGCGCATTTTCTGTATCTTGCGACACGCGCGGTGGCCTCCTGTCTTCGACAACGTGAAATCCGCAAATTCGAACCCAGCCGTGCGCTGGCGCGGCTTACTTGTACCGACCAAGTTCGTTTCGTAAAACGCCCCACTAAGTAGCCTCCCAAGCGGTCCTTCTCCCGTTCACAACCCCTAAAAATAACTCTCAGACCTCTATCCCCATCCCCATCAATCACTTACCCGCTCGTCTTCCATCCGCCCCCGCACACCCGTCTCCGCGCTGCTCTACCTTCTAATCGGAAAGGCAACTCGCGTTCGCCCGTCACTTGAAAAAAAATCTATGCCACTCACCACGTCTGCCATAACTACGCTACACAACCAATCGCGGCTGCCTTCCTCCAAGCCGCAACTCCGCCGCCCCAACCCGGAATTCCCGCCTCGCCGGGGCCATAATCTCGACGGTAAAAACTCCTCCCGCAAACCCTCAAAACCGTCGAATTATTGCGCAGCCCCACGACTATTCTTTATAGAGCTCAAAAATTCGCCCACTTTCGCCATCTCTTCATTGAGTTTTTACCGCCCCGCACTTCCAAATTACCGGTCTCCAAACAAGCCTCTCCCGCACCCAATCTCCCGCCCAAATTTGGCTTCGAATCGCAAAATCAGCTTCCCGTCGCCTTCGGTCCGCTCCTGCCTCCCAGCCATGCCCTTAGGCAGGGCTAGCCTTCTTGCAGCCCCGCCGGAGGCCGGGCTGGCTCCTGTCTTCTCCCTCTTCACCCCCTTCGCGCGACAATGGTTTTTGACCAGTCCCACCCAAAAAATCCGCCTCGCCCTCATTTACGGCGGCCGCTCCGGCGAACATGAAATCTCGGTCCGCTCCGCCGAGTCCGTCAAGAAAGCCCTCGACCCCGCTAAGTACGAAGTCGTCGAATACTTCATCGACAAAGCCGGCAAGTGGCGTCCCAAACCCATCCTTCCCGAACCCGGCGCCAACGGCGATATCCACGTCGTGTTCCCCTTACTTCATGGAACCTTCGGCGAAGACGGTACCGTGCAGGGCTTGCTAGAACTCGCCGATCTCCCGTATGTCGGCGCGGGCGTCCTCGGTTCTGCCGTGTCCATGGACAAAGCCATCACCAAGAAACTCTGCCTGCAGGCCGGTCTGCCTGTCGTCGAGCACCTCACCCTCACGCGCGGTGAGTTCGATCCAAAAACTCTTGACCTCCCATTCGATTTTCCTGTCTTTGTCAAACCCGCCAATCTCGGCTCCTCTGTCGGCATTACCAAAGCCAAGACGCGCCAGCAACTCGAAACGGCGCTTGAGACCGCGTCGCAGTATGACCGCAAGCTTGTCGTCGAACGCGGTGTCACTGGCCGGGAGTTCGAATGCGCCGTCTTAGGAGGTGATCCTCCCAAAGCCTCCACTCCCTGCGAAATCATTCCGTCCCAGGAATTCTACACATACGAAGACAAGTACCTGCTCGATAAAGCCCGCATCGAATTACCCGCCAAACTCACAGACACCCAAACCAAAGAAATGCAGCACCTCGCCTTGGCCTGTTTCGACGCCGTTGCCTGCGAAGGCATGGGCCGCGTCGATTTTCTCCTCGAGAACGCCACCGGCCGCTTCTACATCAACGAAATCAATACCATTCCCGGCTTCACCTCCATCAGCATGTATCCAAAAATGTTCGAGTATGGCGGCATCGGTTACTCACAGTTGCTCGACACTCTAATTCACCTGGCCTTGCAGCGCGCCCAAACCAGGCAAGCGACGCAATACTCCCGATGAAAACCTTGAGCCTCTTCATCATGGCCACGTGCCTAACACTGGCTCAGACGCAACCTCCCAGCCCGCCGCCCGCAACGCCGCTAGACGACCCCGCTCGAGGACTCGATCGTTATCTCAAACAATTCGTAGACGTGGTGACCGCGCTCGACGCGAACTCGGCCGATCCCCTGTCCGCCGAAAAAACGATCTACGAAGGCGCTATCCCGTCCATGCTGCGCCAACTTGATCCGCATACGCAATTTTTCGATCCAGCCCAGTTTCAACAGTTGAAACAAATGCAAGACTCCGAGCAAAAAGGCTTTGGCAGCGTTGTGTCCGTACTGCCGGGGCAAGTCATCTTTTTGCAAACACTCCCAGGCACGCCCTCGAATAAAGCAGGCATCCAGGCAGGCGACGAACTCGTCGCCATCAACAACATTGCCATCCGGTCGTTAGACCCCCAACAGATTGTTGAACTCCTCACAGAGGCGCGCCAGCAAAAGATCACTGTCTTCATTCGCCGCCAGGGCTTTTCACGCCCAATTCAGTTCACGCTGACTCCTGAGCTAGTCGACCAGCCCAGTGTCGACCGCACCTTCCTGCTGAAACCCGGCTATGGTTTCATTCGCATCGCCAGTTGGGATCTGCAAACAGCGAAGGAGCTTCACGACGCCATCCAAAAGCTTTCTCCCGATCAATTGAAGGGCCTTGTTCTCGACTTGCGCGGCAATCCCGGCGGCATTGTGAAGGCAGCGCTGGAAGGAGCCTCGATGTTCCTTGAACCCGGCCAAAGAATTCTAACAGCGCGCGGACGCTCGAAGGAAGTCGATAGTGCCGATGTGCCTCGCAACGCCCAGCCTTACCACTTCGCGTTGGCGCTCATTGTCAATGAAAAAACCGCCAGCGCCTCCGAGATTTTATCGGGTGCCCTGCAAGATCATGACCGCGCCACAATCGTCGGCGAACCCACCTATGGCAAAGGCCTCGTGCAAAGTGTGATGCCACTCTCCGGCGGTGCTGGCCTGGCCATTACCACCGCCTTCTACTACACTCCCAGCGGCCGCACTATCCAAAGACCGCTGCGCAACTCCGCTCTCTCTGACACTTTTTCCGAGAAGACATCACTACCCACCTATAAGACCGACAAAGGCCGGACAGTCACGGGAGGCGGTGGGATTCAGCCGGATATACTGGTTCCCCCTGCACCCTTTACGCAGTTGGAAAGTGTTTTGGACAACAGTGGATCGTTAACCGCCTATGCGACTCACTATCTTGCCGGTCATTCGCCTTTACCTGACCATTTCGACGTTACCTCGGAGGTGCTCGACGAATTGAAGGTCGAGCTGGCGGCTCGGGGGATTCAGCCAAACGCGGCTGAGTGGATTCAGGAATCGCAGTGGCTCAAGTCTCGCCTTAAAGAGGAGATTGTGACTCAAGCGCGTGGCGTAGATAAAGGCGATGAAATACTGGCGCAGCGCGACCCGCAAGTGCAGGCTGCCTTGCACGCGGTGGAAACGAAGTAACATCATGATGTCAGTCAAATTTCGCCACGCTCTGTTGATCGGTCTCCTGATTGCTCTCACTACGGCGCCCTGTTTTGCGCAGGAAGAAATCAAAATCGATGCCGCAGCGAGAGCCACCCCTTTCCCTCACTTCTGGGAACAAATGTTTGGTTCCGGGCGCGCCATCCTCGCCTTGCGCGAAAGTTATCGCGAAGATCTCCGCGCCGTAAAACAAGTCACGGATTTTCGCTACCTCCGCTTTCATGCCATCTTTCACGACGAAGTGGGAGTTTACGACGAAGACGAGCACGGCAATCCCGTTTACAACTTCGCCTATGTCGACCAGATCTACGATGGCCTCCTAAAGAACGGCGTGCGTCCTCTGGTAGAAATCAGTTTCATGCCCAAGAAGCTCGCATTTAATCCCGACGCTTTACATCCCTTCTGGTACAAACAGAACGTTTCCCCACCGAAGAGTATGGAACGCTGGGACGGACTCATTACAGCCTTCGCCAAGCACCTGCTAGAGCGTTTCGGAGAAGAGGAAATCTCACAGTGGTACTTCGAAGTCTGGAACGAGCCCAATATCGACTTTTGGGGAGGCATACCACGCGAAAAAAGCTACTTCGATCTGTATGATCACACTGCTCGCGCACTCAAGAGTGTGAGTCCTCGCTTCCGAGTGGGAGGACCGGCCACCGCCGCGGCTGCCTGGGTGGACGATTTTCTTAAATACACCTCCGAACACAAGGCTCCTGTAGACTTCGTCTCCAGCCATGGCTATGCTGACGACACTGTGGAAGATCTTTTCGGTACCAACGAAGACATTCCCATGAAAGATCGCGTGTGCCGCGCCGTCGCCAAAGTGAAAGGACAGATGAGCGCCGCTGGCAAAGCAAGTCTTCCTTTGTTTTGGACCGAATGGAACGTACCTGGGATGAACGAAGTGCGCGACACCGCTTTTGTCGGGCCAGCCTTGGCGCACACTATCCGTGGCTGCGACGGCTTGGCCGAAGCGTTATCCTTCTGGACTTTTTCCGACGTCTTCGAAGAAGGTGGCCCGATCCCACAACCGTTTGAGGGACATTTTGGCTTGCGCGCCGAATACGGCATCAACAAGCCAAGCTATTACGATT
>PMSX01000102.1 GCA_003167495.1 Bryobacterales bacterium
GCAGGAACGCGCGCACCTTGTCACGCGGCTGCAGCATGAAGTACGGAATGCGAGCCGCCATATCGACGGCGAAATTTGGAAAGCGGTCAAAGCGGCGGGCGATATCATCGACGTTCGTCTCCATGCTGCCGAGATGCGCGCCAATGACACGCAACCTTGGATTTTGTTCCAGCAAGTGATCACGAGCTGCGAGAATGGCTTCCTTCGAGGGCCAATCCGGATGCGCGTAGGCGTATTCGCCCGGGTGTTCTTTGTAATAAGAAGAATCGGGACTGGCGGGATTGGGTGCCTGCCAGCAGGAGTCCGGTTCGGCCAGGTGGGCTATGACCGAGCGGTTGTGCCTGGCGATATCGCGATAGATCGGTGAAAACGCAGGATCGTCCGCCATCACCCACTTACCAGCCTTATTCTTCATCTCCATGCCCATCACTTTATATATCTTTACCGCCACAGCGCCGTGCGAGAAGTCATCGTTGATCTGGCGAATGGTGCGGGCAGCGAACCCCGACTGCTCGAATCCATACGGATCGAACGTGGTGGCGAAGGCGGCGCGGCCGCGAGTACTTTGGCGGACTTTAAGAACTTCGGTGCGCTGCGGCTCAAGGGCATGGTAGTCGGGGTCGCGGTCGTCGATTACGCAAATGTTGACTGTCCTTAGGTTCAAACGCTCGAAGAGTGCAGAGAGTCCCGGATCGACCTTGTAGATGTGGGTGTGTGCGTCAATGGGCAGGATTTCCGAGAAGGCGTGTAGCAGAGCGGTCTCGTCGCTTGCCGCAGGAGGTTGCGATGCTTGAGATGCAGGCGGTGTGGATGAGAGCTTGAGGCCGGCTGCGATGGCGGTTGTGATGAGCGCTATCGCGAAAACAGACTTGGGCATTTTTAAGGGACTCTCCCGAACCTACNNCTGCGCGATCCAGTCGCGGCGCCGTTTCGCTGCAACTTTCCCCAACGCCGCGTTCGATCCTTTGTGCCGTTTGTGAGACAGCGCGTTGCGAAATTGGACAGTCTGGCGCGGAGGATTCTGGGAAGCTCCAGCAAAACAACGGCGCAATGGAGCGGGCAAAAGGCCAAAGGCATGCTCAGGAACTGGCCATGAGTTGGCTCTTGCAAGATGCGCGAGTTGCCTGGCGCACCATTTTCAAAGACGGTTGGTTTTTCCTCACGGCTGTCCTGGCGCTTGCGCTTGGCATCGGATCCACGACCGCCATTTTTAGCGTGATCTACAACGTGGTGCTGGATCCGTTTCCCTACCGGGATGGTCGACGTATTATATGCCCGGAAATACATGAGAGCGGTACGTCCCGCATCCTGAACGGAATGACGATGGCGGAGTTTCTGGATTTTCAGGATCAGAACCAGGTGTTCGCGGACTGGCTGGGAGTGACGGAAGAAAGCGTACTGCTGAGGGTGCAGGGGCAGCTAAAGGAATTCGATGCGGACCGGTTGACAGGAAATGCGTTTCAGGTTTTGGGCATGCCAGCACTGATCGGGCGGGGCTTACTACCTTACGATGCGTTACCGGGCGCGCCTGCGGTTTTCGTTCTGAACTATCGGGTCTGGAGCCAGGATTTTCATTCGGACCCGCGGGTGATTGGCAAAACGTTTGAATTGAACGGGACGATGACCACGCTGGTGGGCGTGATGCCGCCGCGATTTTCGTGGTGGGACGGGAATTTGTGGCGTCCTTTGGTGCTGGACCGAACAGATAAAGATCATCAGGTGGTGATGTATGGTCATCTGCGGCCAGGCATGACAACGAAGGGAGCGGAAGCGGCGTTGGCTCCGGTGATGCAGCGGTTAGCGAAAGCGTATCCCACGCAATTTCCGAAGCGGTTCACGCTGCAGCTGCAGACGCTGATTCGGGAAACGACCAACGGCTATGAGAGCACGCTTTATCTGTTGCTGGGAGCGGTGGGGCTGCTGCTGTTGATTGCCTGCGCCAACGTATCGAACCTGTTATTGGCGAAATCCACCGCACGCGAGAAGGAGTTGGCCGTCCGCATCGCGCTGGGTTCGGGGAGAGGACGCATCATCCGGCAATTGCTGGTGGAGAGTGTCATCTTGGCGTTGGCGGGCGCGGCGCTCGGATGCCTGTTCGCCTCCGCGGGTCTGCGCGGGCTGCTAGCTATGCTTCCTATCTGGACTTTCCCGGACGAGGCCGTGATCGATGTGAACACGCCGGTGTTGCTGGCGACCATTACGATTGCGATGCTGACCGGGATTCTATTCGGGTTGGCTCCAGCTTTGATGGCTTCGCGGCGTGATGTGAACGACATCTTGAAAGCCGGCACGCGCGGGAACAGCGGTTTCCGCAGCGGGCGCTTGCGCGATCTGCTGATCATCAGCGAAGTAGCCATTTCGCTGGTGCTGTTGACCACATCCGGATTGTTGATGCGCAGTTTTGCGCGGCAACGGCAAGCCGACATCGGCATACGCAGCGATCATCTGTTAACGAGCCGGTTGAACCTGCCGGCGCAGCAATATCGATCGAGCGATGCGCAGACACGGTTCCTGCGCGACTTGTTGGGGCGAATTGGGGAGGACCGGCGCGTTGTTTCGGCCGCAGTTTTTACGGAACTGCCACCGTACGGCGCGCTGAGTACGGAATTCGACGTCGCTGGTTCAGTGCATAACGAACACTGGAGCGGTTACGCGGCCGGATGCAGCTGGCGGCTGTTCCCGACCCTGGGTGCGCATTTGATTGCAGGTCGGCTGTTGACGGAAACGGATGAATCCGGGAAGAGACATGTGGCCGTGATTAACCGCACGATGGCGACGAAGTATTTTGGCGGCCGCAGCCCGATTGGGCAACACGTGCTGATTACGGCTTTGAAGACAGCTGCCGAGCCAATTGCCGAGCCGTGGTTTGAAGTGGCCGGGGTGGTTTCCGATATCGACAATCAGGGAACGCGCGGCACAGTGGAGCCGGAAGTCTATGTGCCGTACAGCGTGACGGCGTTTGGCGGTTATGTAGTCTTTCTCAGAACCGTTGGCCAGCCAGAGACTCTGGTCTCCGCGCTGACGAGCCAGGTTCTTGCCATGGACGGGGCGGTGATTCCGCAGTACACCTGGACCATGGATTACTCGCTGGATCTGGGCCAATACTCACAGCCTCGCTTTTTCATGATCCTGCTGGCGGTATTCGCTACGATCGGGCTTCTGCTGGTCAGCGTGGGAGTGTACAGCGTGATTTCCTACACCGTTTCGCAACAGCGTCGAGAATTTGGAATTCGAATGGCGCTAGGCGCGACGTCGAAGGGTATCCAGACATATGTCCTTGCATCCACCCTGCGGTCTGTCGCGTGGGGCGCCGGCGCAGGTTTGCTGCTGACCTTGTTGCTGTCACGCATTATCGCGAGCCAGGTTTGGGGCGTGGCCTGGTACGATCCGGTGACGCTGGCGGGCGTGGTAGGGGTACTTGTGGCGGTTGCGTTGCTGGCGGCATGCCTGCCATCCGTGCGAGCCAGCCGCGTTCCTCCGGGGGAGTGTCTTCGGAGTGAGTAGCAGGTGTGGAGTTGACAGGCAGGCCGGCACTGCTGCACGAGCCTGGCACAGCGCGGGAACCTAGGCCAACCAATTACAGTAGTAAACAGCAACGGCAAGGTGCCGTATTTTTTAATCCTATTTTTCACTCCATGGAGCTGTGGCTCGTGAGCGTAGCCTGCTGCGGGTCATAGCGAATTGCAAACGAAAATGACGGGCCGCTCAATTCTTCGCTTGCGAAGTTACAAAATAAAAAGAATGACAGTTTCGACGTCAAGCCGCATCGAATCCGACAGCATGGGCAACATTGAAGTTGCCGCCGACCGCTATTGGGGCGCGCAGACCGAACGCTCGTTGCACCACTTCGACATTGGCGAAGACCGCATGCCGCCCGAACTCATCCGCGCGTTCGGCGTTCTCAAACGCTGCGCAGCGTTGGTCAACCACGATCTGGGCAAACTCGATCGGGAAAAAACCGATCTGATCGTAAGGGCCGCCGATGAAGTCATCTCCGGCAAATGGAACGATCAGTTTCCGTTGCGCATCTGGCAAACCGGCAGTGGCACGCAGACGAACATGAACGCCAATGAAGTGATCTCGAACCGCGCAATCGAAATGGCGGGTGGCGTGATGGGCAGCAAGAAGCCGGTTCACCCCAATGACGACGTGAACATGTCGCAATCTTCCAACGACACGTTTCCCACGGCCATGTACATTGCAGCGGCCAGCGTGGTACGTGCCAACTTGCGGCCCGAGGTGAAGCGCCTGCGCGACGCGCTCGACCAAAAAGCCCACGCCTTCGCAGACGACGTGAAGATTGGCCGCACTCACCTGCAAGACGCCACGCCCATCACTGTCGGGCAAGAATTCTCAGGTTGGGTTTCCCAGCTGGACCGCGACCTGAATCGCCTGGACACCGCATGCGATGGTCTGCTCGATCTGGCTATTGGCGGCACAGCGGTAGGAACTGGTTTGAATGCGCACCCGGAGTTTGCTGAACGCGCAGCCGCCAAGATCGCCGAATTCACAGGCATTCCTTTCCGCTCGCATCCGAACAAATTCGCCGCGCTGGCGTCTCACGACGAAATGGTTTTCGCCAGTGGCGCCCTGAAAACGCTCGCGGCCTCTCTTATGAAAATCGCCAATGACGTCCGCTGGCTCGCCTCTGGCCCCCGCTGCGGTCTGGGCGAAATTACCATCCCGGAAAACGAGCCCGGTTCGTCCATCATGCCGGGCAAAGTGAATCCCACGCAGTGTGAAGCCGTCACCATGGTGGCGGTACAGGTGATGGGCAACGACGCGGCCATCGGTTTCGCGGGATCGCAGGGCAACTTCGAACTGAACGTCTTCAAGCCGGTGATCATTTATAACTTCCTGCATTCGGTCCGCCTGCTTTCCGATTCTTGCCGCAGCTTCACGGAGTTTTGCGCCACCGGCATCGAAGTGAACCGCGCGCGCATTGCTTACTACGTCAAGAACTCGCTCATGCTGGTAACGGCGCTGGCCCCGTTTGTTGGTTATGACAAGGCGGCAAAAGTGGCGAAAACCGCGCATATGGACGGTTCGAGCCTGGAGGAAGCTTGTGTCAAACTCGAATTCCTGACGGCGGAGGA
Organism: Bryobacterales bacterium; assembly: GCA_003167495.1. Lineage (GTDB taxonomy): Bacteria > Acidobacteriota > Terriglobia > Bryobacterales > Bryobacteraceae > Bog-105. The sequence goes on from PMSX01000102.1 coordinate 5,097, forward strand.
ATTTCGCCAGAAGATGCACGACGTAAAGAAGATGACGCAGCCTGGGTAGGTTTCCTTTGACGCAGTCTGAGTTGCAGAACATTTTAGCGGAAGCGGTCGATCGTTCGAATATTTTGATTCGGCATTTTGACGGAACGGTCGAGTATTGGACGAATGGCTGCCAGCGTCTGTACGGTTGGTCAGCCGACGAGGCCCTCGGCCGGAATTCCCACGATCTGTTGAAAACCAAGTTTCCGGTGCCGGTTGCGAAGATTGAGGCAGAGTTGTTGGCGAATGGGAGCTGGCAGGGCGATCTAACGCATCAGCACAAAGACGGCCGCTGGCTCCTGATCTCGACCGATTGGGCTCTCCTACCCGGCGAAAAAGGCTCAGCGCCGCGGGTGATCTCAACGCACACCGATATCACTTCGCGGCTGGCGATGGAGCGCGAGCTGGACGCCGGCAATCAGCGATTGCGGCAGATGGCCGAGGAACTGGAGCGCTCTAATGAAGAACTGGAGGAATTTGCGCGCATCGCTTCGCATGACTTGAGCGCGCCCATCACTACTGCGCGCTGGTTAACGGATCTGCTGGCCACGCGCCACGCCCAGCAATTAGACCAGGATGGAATGACCTGCCTGCGGCAGATTTCCTCCAGTTTGGAGCGCATGGCCGATCTGATTGATGCGGTCTTGGCGCACGCACTGGCGGGCAAAGGAGCGATTGCCGCGCAACACGAAACCGATGCGGGCGACGCCTTGAGCGCGGCGATGGAGAATTTACGGCTTGATATTGCCACTTCGGGCACGGTCATCGAAAGCGCACCCCTCCCGAAACTGCTCATACGGCCGCAGGCGCTCACGCAATTGTTCCAGAATCTTCTATCCAACGCGATTAAGTATCGCCGTCCGGCCGTGCCGCCCAAGGTGGAAATCAGCGCGGTAGACGAAATAAATCAATCCACGATTGAGGTTCGGGATAACGGCGTAGGCATCGAAAAAGAATGGTTTGAGCGAATTTTTCTGCCTCTGCAGCGCCGGCACGGCGCACGCGTCAAAGGCAGCGGAATAGGCCTGGCCACTTGCAAAAAGATTGTGACGCGCGCCGGGGGCGAGATTTGGGTAGAGTCGGAGTTGGGAGTTGGGTCGGCGTTCTATTTCAGCCTCCCGCGCGCCCCGACGTCCGGATGACCGGCGGTTTTTTTGGGAATGAACCGTACGGAAGGGAAGAAAGTGCGTAATAATGCGTAATAATACGTTTATCTTCTAGCCCGGGACATCTCTCGTTACGCAAATTTACGTACACTCAAAGGGGAACTTAAATGGAACAAGGCATTCAAACCGCGCCGGACTCTCGCCCTAAGCTATTGTTTGCGGACGATCACCAACTGGTGCTGGATGCGCTGTCGCTCATGGCGGCACCGCATTTTGAGGTTCAAACAACCGACACGCTGCGGAGTTTTGAAGAGTCCGTGGATCAATTTCGGCCGGATGTGGCCGTGTTGGACGTGCGGATGCCGGACGGCGACGGCTTCGAAGTAGCGCGTCGGGTGCTGGCCAAACATCCTGCTTTGAAGTTGATGTTTCTATCGATGCATACCGAGACGGCTTTCATGAAACGTGCGTTAGATATGGGCGCCAAGGCGTACCTTTCGAAACGCGCTCCCATGGATGAGCTGCTCACAGCGATCCGCACCGTGCTGAGCGGCGGGAAGTATTCCGGTTCCACCATACAAACCGAGCAGGATCTGCCGGCTGACGCTGCCCTCACTGAGCGGCAAATCGAAGTGTTGCGCTTGATTGCGCAAGGTTGTTCGGCCAAGGACATTGCGGGCAGTCTGAATATTTCGGTGCGTACGGCTGAATTTCATCGCGCTGCTATTATGGACCGGCTCAAACTGCATTCAACCGCGATGATTACCCGCTACGCCATAGAGCACGGCCTGACTTAAATGTCCTGGATCGTTTGGGCACTCTTGTCCGCGCTCTTTGCGGCGACGACTGCTATTTTCGCAAAGCTCGGGGTAAGCGGCGTGGATTCGAACTTTGCAACGGCGGTGCGCACTAGCGTGGTGGTGTTGCTTGCCTGGGGCATCGCGTTCGCCACGCGCTCGGAAGGAAGCTTTCATGTTCCGTCCAACCGCACCTGGCTGTTTCTGACGCTTTCCGGGCTGGCCACCGGCCTTTCGTGGCTTTGCTATTTCCGCGCGCTGCAACTTGGACCAGCCTCGCGCGTGGCGCCCGTCGACAAACTCAGCGTGGTTTTAGTGATCGCGTTTGCCGCGTTGTTCTTGGGAGAGAGGCTAACTTGGGGCAAAGCGCTGGGCGGCTTGCTCATTGTCGCGGGTGCGATTGTACTCGCAATTAAGTGACAGCGCCCGCGTCTCGACTATTACCGAAACAGAGCCAGGGAGCGTGAGCGACCGCAATTTGTAGGGTAGTACCGCCCCTAACCCTCGCGTCCGCGCTCCAAGAATTCCCGCACGCTCATAATCGGAATGCCCGCATACCTTTTCAGCTGCAGGAGATGCTTGTCGCCGCTGACAATGAAGTCCGCCTGACATTCCAGAGCGCATTCGATCACGCGGTTGTCCGTAGGATCGGCCTTCACCGCATCCACGCCTGCCTTCGGCTCGATGATCCGCGCCGTTCTTCGATGATTCGCTTGAACCGCGCTATCTGAGAATCTGTGAGGCCGAACTTCTCCCGGCCCAGAACACCGACTGCTTCGTCCAAGATCGCACTGGAGATATAGATCTGGACTCTCCCAAGCTGCGCTTGCCGGAAAAATTCACTGGGCGGGCCTTTGAATAGCAAGCCCGAGATGTAGGTATTGCAATCCGCGACTGCCTTCACTGATCGCGCCGATAGTGGGCGATTTCGCGCTCAACATCGGAGGGCGTCTCACCCTGCGCCGTCATTTTGCGCCGCATCTCCTCGGTGAATACTCTCGTGGTCTCTACAAGTTCTTCGCGCTCCAGCCGTTCAACGATGATCTGGTCAAGCCATTCCTCCGGCGTGGTGTTCGCAGCGCGCGCGCTCCACTACCTGGTTGTAAAGTTCGCCCTTTAGGGCGATGCTGGTTGCCATATCGCTTCTCTATTATCGCGCGGCTGTCGAGGTGGCCCGCGATTCCAACCCGAATTTTTCCCAGCCGCGTGGCTCTGTCGAGAAAACACGGAATTCCCTTGAATACGGGCTAACCATTTCGCTTCCGCTCAGTATAAGGAACGTACAGGGGAGCTTCAATGGATCGCTATTTAGGAGATCTGCGTTTTGCGTTTCGGCAGCTTCGGCTGAATCCGACCTTTACGATTGTTGCGATTGTGTCGCTGGGTCTCGGGATTGGGGCGAACACGTCGATCTTCCAACTAATTGACGCCATTCGGTTGCGCACACTGCCGGTTGGAAATCCGCAGGAACTGGCCTATCTCGATTTCGCGAAAGGATCCCAGCGAGGAGGCTGGTGGTCGACACGCAGCGCGGTCTTCACGTCCAAAAATTGGGACGGCATTCGCACGCAACAGCAGGCGTTTTCCGGAATGATGGCGTGGAGCGCCAAAGAGTTCAATCTCGCGCAGGAAGGCAAGGCGCGCTACGCGGAAGGTTTGTTCGTGAGCGGAGACTTCTTCAAGGTGCTAGGAGTGCCGCCAGTGGTGGGCCGGGTCTTTACCGCACAGGACGATCAGCCAGGTTGTGGGTCGCCCGGCGCGGTCATCGGCTACTCATTCTGGCAGCGAGAGTTCGCCGGCGATCTCGCGGTCACCAACCGCAGTGTCAGACTGGACGGCAGGCTTTTCCCGGTCATTGGCGTAACGCCGCCCGGGTTTTTCGGCGTTGAGATAGGCAACAGGTTCGACGTTGCCGTGCCCATCTGTTCAGATCCTATGTTCTGGGAGCCTGGCAAAGGAAGAATTCCTGCGCCGACCGGGTGGTGGCTCTCCGTGATGGGGCGGCTCAAGGCGGGCTGGACGATCGAGCGCGCCAACGCGCAAATTCAGGCCGTCTCACCAGCGATTATGCGGGAGTCGCTACCGTCCTCTTACCGGGCGGACGTCGCGAAAAAATATCTAGCCAACAAGCTGACCGTGACATCGGGTGCGAGGGGCGTTTCGCAGTTGCGCGGGCAATATGAAGACCCGCTCTGGATCCTGCTTGCGACCACGGGCCTGGTGTTGCTGATCGCGTGCGCCAATCTCGCGAATCTGCTGCTGGCGCGTGCGAGCGTGCGCGAACGCGAGATCGCGGTGCGGCAGGCGATCGGGGCCTCGCGCGGGCGTCTCGTCGCGCAGTTGCTTTCCGAAAGTATGCTGCTCGCGCTGCTCGGCGCCGCGCTGGGCGTAGCGTTGGCGGCACTGCTCAGCCGTGGACTGGTCGCGTTCCTGACGACCGAGGGGAATAGGATGTTTGTCGGACTAGGTATCGACTGGCGTCTGTTGGGTTTTACGGCGGCCATGGCGATCCTAACCTGTATCCTGTTTGGGCTGGTCCCCGCATTGCGCGCGACACGCGTGGCTCCGGCTGCAGTCATGCGTAGCGGCGGCCGCGGGTTGACAGGCGGCCGCGAAAAACTCAGTCTGCGCCGCGCCCTGGTTGTGTCGCAGGTCGCCATGTCGCTCGTGCTACTGGCCGGCGCGCTTCTCTTTGTGCGCAGTCTGCAGAAGCTGATGGCCATCGACCCGGGGTTCCGGCCGGAGGGGATCGTGGCGGTCAGCGTGGATTACCGCTCCGCGCATTACCCGAAAGAGCGTATCCTGGAAGTTCGGCGGCAGATGCTGGAAAGGCTTCGTGTGCGGACCGGAGCGATTTCGGCGGGACAGGTCGGGGACACGCCTGTCAGCGGTTCCGGTTGGGATCAAAATGCATGGGCGGAAGGTGCGGCCGGGCCTCACATCGATTCTATGTTCAACCGTGCGGGCCCGGGGTATTTCCGGACAATGGGGACATCGTTCCTCGCGGGACGCGATTTTGATGAGCACGACAATCTGACGGCACCGAAGGTGGCGATTGTGAACGAGGAGTTCGCGCGGAAGATTTTCCACGGAGAGAATCCGCTAGGCCGGTTGTTCCGGCGCGAAGAGTCCGCGGACAGGCCGGACACGCTATTCCAGGTGGTGGGATTGGTGCGAAACACGAAGTATTACGAACTGCGCGAGGATTTCCTGCCGATTGCATTCGTACCCGAGGGTCAGGATGACGATCCGCGGCCGAACGGGACTTTTGTACTGCGCACGAACGCGCCAGTCGGTGATTTCTACCGCAAGGCGGAAGAGGCTGTGGCCGAAATCTCGCCGGGGCTTGGGATCGATTTCACTGTGCTCACGACTCAACTCAAAGAATCACTCATGCGCGATCGGCTTATGGCGGCGCTGGCGGGCGCTTTTGGCTTACTGGCGGGTTCGCTGGCCGTGCTGGGATTGTATGGCGTGATCTCTTATATGGTGGCCCGGCGGCGAAACGAGATTGGCGTGCGAGTGGCGCTCGGTGCGAGCCGCGGACAGGTGGTCGGGCTGGTGCTGCGGGAAGCGGTTCTGCTGCTGGCTATCGGGCTCGTGCTGGGCACCGGATTGTCTGTTTGGGCCGCGCAGGCCGCCTCGTCGCTAATCTATGGATTAACGCCGCGAGATCCGTTGACTCTGGGTGGTGCGATCGTACTGTTGGCGATGGTGGCGCTATTTGCCAGCTATGGGCCGGCATTGAAAGCGTCGCGGCTGCAACCGATGGACGCATTGCGCGAGGAATGAGCGCTGCTGAATATTACGATTTCTCTCTTCTGGACATGACGATTCTTTCATTAAGTTTCTTAGCCGAGAATCACCAATCGACGCGATGGCGCAGAAGCGCATTTCCAGGCAAAGTAGGATTGTGGGCGGGCAAAAAGATCCGCCACAAGGAAAGAGGAGAAAAGAAAATGAAAAAACTGATCAGCATTACCCTGTTGTCTGCCGTCGCGATGTTGGCGGCCCCGAAGGCCCAGAACACGGCCACCACCACGAGCACCAAGAAGGTGCAGACCAAGCATCATGTGAAAAAAGCGAAAACTGCGGTGAAGCCTGTTGCGGCTACTACCCCCAGCAAGTAGTCGTTTTCAAAAGGACGGCTGATCGAGAGGTCAGCCGCCCAAGCTATGTCGCTTACGCTTCCGGCTCAGTTTCGATGGTAGTGTTAGGTCGGAAGATTCAGCGCGCGGCGACGCGTTAGAGCGCCGGCTGCAATTTTCGCGCGGATGAGAAAATCGGGATTGCGCGTGGCGAAAAAGAGTCCGTGGAAAATAAGGGCGGAAGCGGCCAACTTCGAAACGGCCAGGTTCGGTGGGAAATGCTCACCGGTAGCTTTGACCATTGCCACTTCGGTTACTCCCTCCCAATAGGCGCGCTTGCCAATCCAAGAGATGCTTAGCCTTTCTGCGTGTATCCGGTGTTTCACCGCGACGGACGGTTCGTAAATCACTTCGAATCCAGCTCGCAGCAAAAGCCTAATGACAAGCGATTCCTCACCGCCGATGAGCCGGTCGCCGATACGTCCCAAGTCGGTACGGAAGGCACCCACGCTGAGAAGACGATCTTTGCGAAAAGCTAAATTAGCGCCGCACACCTTGGCTCCTGCGCGAACCGACCGTCTCAGGGGTGCTTGAATGCAGGAAAGATAGAACAGCCAGCGCTTACTGATGTGACGAGAAGAGAGCTCACTCGGCCAAAGGGGCTCCGTTTGCCCGCCGACACCGGCGAGGCCTGCTGGCGCGTTATCCACTACTTTGTGAAGCGACGGCAGCCAATTGGGAGCAGGAATAGTATCGTCGTCCAGAAATGCTACCCAGTCTCCGCGAGCCGCGCCCAGCGCTGCGTTGCGCGCCAAAGAGAGACCGGGCGTCTCTAGCCGGAGAAGAGTCGCCCCATGCAGTTCTGAGAGGGACTTTAGCGCTGCCGCATGTTGGGGCGTTGAACAACTGTCAACAACGATCAGTTCATCGGATTGCCCGGCCAACTGAGGTGCGAGTGCGGACACACAAAGTGCCACGTCGTCTGAACGCTCGTGAGTGCAGATTGCGATAGAAATCATAAAGTTAGAAGCTTGCGGGCAGCTTCTAGAACCTGCGCAGGCTCAATCATCGAAAGGCATTTCCTGTTATATGGACATTCGTCCGCCCGCCAACAAGGTGCGCACGCAAGCGGTGTATATAGATTGATCTGCGTACAACGTCCACCGCCGGCCAAGCGGTCATAACCTTGTTGACCAATTGGATGCTCGTAGCCGCCATAAATCACTACCGCCGGCGTCCCAACAGCGGCGGCGATGTGCAGTGGACCAGATACGGGCCCAATGTAAAGATCGGCTGTCGCGATAATGGCAGCCATTTGCTCGACCGTTGTTTTTTCCCGCAAGTCAAGGTATGAGCCATATTCATTGAGCGTCTCGCCAGGGGCACTGCCGATTTCGATAACCGTACCCAGCCTGCTCACCTCTTCAGCCGCAATGTTCCAATATTGGTCAGGCCAATCTTTGTTGGGCGTCCAGCGACTGGCGCGCCGGAGGATCACCACATGCGGCTTGGGGAATGCCTGCAGCAAGGATCGATAGGATTCAACGAGACCTTGGTTGACGATGCAATCCGGTTGAATGTTTGTTACGTTTACTCCCAGTTGATCCCCAATAATTTTCGCCAAATGTCCGCGAGGTGGCGTGCACGCTTCGTAGGACAGTTGATGAGCGTCAGCGGGTGAATCTTGGATAGCGTGGACCTCGTCGATGTAAGGAAGCCCACTCACCAGAGAGCCAAAGTCGGTGAAGAATCGGATGTAGCAGTTTGGATTGAGGCGCTTCAGTTCGCGGATCGCAGGTGTGCACATCAGCACGTCTCCCAATCCCTTTTGTCTTGCGAGGTCAAGCTTCTTAGATTGGTACGGCGCTAGAAACGGATTAGGGTGGCGAACGCAGCGCGAGATAACTCCCGGTTTACTGCAAACGGTTTTCTTGACGAATGTCTTTACTACCCCTGCGTTCATCGTAAGCTGTGACCGCCTCTAGATTTCCGGATGGCGACGGTACCGGACTTGTCGGGAACCGGAATCAAGCTTTCATTCTTGTCGCGGAAGAACTCATCCACGGCATTTTCAACACCGTCCCAATGAAGGCTGCTGTAATCGTGCATAATCATGAATCCACCCGGCAGCAGGCGGGGATAGAAATACTCGAGAGCGGACTTGAAGGGCGCGTACAAATCGCAATCTATGTGCACCAGACAAAAGGTTGCGTCGTCCGGGACGTTTCCCTGGATCGATTCGGGGAAATATCCTTTGACATAGACCGCCGAATCAGATTTGATGAACGACTTTACTGCCTGGAGAGAAGTGTCGGCGAATTCGAACCGTTTGTTGTGGTCGATTCCGCTGAGGTCCTTGGCGGGAAAGCCCTCAAACGTGTCGAAGAGGTACGCCTGGCCCCCGGTTCGCTCGGCCAATTTAGCGACGAACACGCCTGTGTTGCCGCGATACACACCAAGCTCCGCGGTGTTACCGCGAAGACCTTCTTTTAGCAGTTGATCGCAAGCCAACGACAAAAAGAAGAACCGCGCAAGGTCGCCAGAGTTGTTGTAGCGGTTTCCAGCAATATATTTTTCAATCAGATCCTTGCCGAAACTTCCGCCGGAAGCTAAATATTTGCTGTAGGCGGGGCCATAGCGGTCGGGCAAATGAGAGACGTACGAGTCGGGCCGCAGCGTGCGCCCTTCGGAGAACAACCGCTTCCTAAAACGCTCCCGAATACGGAGGCGGCTCCCGGCAATGTCGAAGATGCTCATATAATTCAACAGACCTCTCCAGCATGCGCCGATCTATGCGCCAGCGCAGCTCTGGCAGGCGGCTTCGTCGAATTCTTGATCCAGCGCTCCGCAGGCTTTTCTACAAAGATACGAAGGCACGCCGCCAAGGCAACGATGAACGCAATGGTGGTGAAGATCGCAACATTGGGCTCCATCCCCGCCCTTAAAAGCGCATGGATGATGGTGAATCCGATAACTTGATGGACCAAGTACAGCGAATAAGAAATCTCTCCCAAGAAAACGAGCGGAGGGAAATCGAGGAATCTCCTTTCGCCATTAGAGGCCAGCCAGATCAAGGCCCAGAAGCTTGCAATCAGCGAAATGTATTCGATCCGCGAGAGAACGACTCCAACCGCGTTGACACCGGGAGGAAACAGCGCCATCAGCAATGCGGCGCCGAATGTGGGAATCGTCAGACGGCTGCCCCGGCCTTGGGATAGGTAGTACAACATCATGCCCAAGACAAAGAGATTGGCATAGTCGACGTTGATCAACGTAGAGAGACGATGATGGTTGGAGATGTCGTCAACCAAGTGGCCGGCGAGTGAGCAGCCGAGCCAAATCAGGCAGGGCACTTCCAAGCGGCATTTCGGCCGCAAGCGGAACCAAATCAGCGCAGCACCGGCATAGAACAAGACCTCGTAGGTCAGCGTCCAGTAGCTCGGATCAATCTCCTTCACGCCGATCAACTGCGCGAGCATCGTGTAATTTATCGCGATGGCCTTGGCATTCAAGTTCGCTAAATGCCAATGCGTCAGCGCAATCACAATTAGGGTGAGTGTTGCGCAGACAAAAAATGGCGGATAAAGCCTGGCAAACCGAGCGACAGCAAAAGTCTTAAGATCGGACGTCCGTTCGAGGGTCCTCAGTATCACGAAGCCGCTGATCAAGAAGAACAATTGGACGCCGAAACAGCCTGTAGGAAGGTAAAAGAGGAGACCGGAACCCGATCGGCCAAGCATGAACTCATAGCCGGTTGTGTAGTGGAACAGAACGACGGCCAGGGCGGCTAAGCCACGTAAAGAGTCTATGCCTCTTAAACGATTTTGCGGTTGCCCGCTAGTCATAGCGCGCGCCCCCACATCAGAGAGATTTTCCGCATCGCATCTCTGGTAGCAACAGGCGACAACCAACGGACCGAGAGAGCGTAGGTCACTAAACTGAAGGCGCATATCACGGCGATCATCGCGACGTCGCGCCCTTGCACTTGCGGCAGTCTGCACATCAAGAGGCCCAATCCCACGGCGGCAGCAGAGCAGACAACCGGCGGCAGATAGATTCCGGCGACATCGCGTGCGGAACAACCGAATTTCCGCAGGACAAAGTAGGAATAGCCAGGCGCGCCGACGATGAAGAAGACCGCTACGGCGATGGCCACGCCCACGGCTCCTCGTAAGGCGCAACCAATCCCAATTGACAGGAAGAAGAGTGGGAGGGACGCGAGAGACCACTGCCATTGCGCGCTAAATTTTCCGTTCGCGGTGAGCAACGCGCCGGCAACGCAGGGGATCACATCGAAGGCAAGCCCGACAGTCAAGATGCTGAGCATAGCGGCCGCTCCCACCCATTTGCCGCCGAAGAAGATGTGCAAGACGAAAGGGGAAACCGCCGCCTGAAGAAAAGACAACGGAATGACCGCCAAGGATATGGCTCGCGACGCGCTTAGCGCCGCCGTCCGCTGCCGGATTGGCTCGCCGCGAAGTTGCGCCAATGCAGGAAAGAGAACGCCATACATGCTGTTCACGAGCGTGTACACGGGCACGGCCGCCAGCTTAAACGCCATGAAGTAGAGTCCAACAGAGGATTTGCTCGCCATGACGCCGAGCAATAGGTAGTCGCCGTTTTCGCGAAGCGACGTGAGCAATTTCTGGCCGAATACGGTTGAGCCACTGCGCAAGAGTGTCCGAAGATGCCAGCGGCGAAGACGCCAATTTGTGGGTGGACGAGCAACTTGCCAGAAAACTAGCGTTCTGACGATGGCGGCGAATGGTGTGGGAATCACAAAACTGAAGGCTCCACACCCGCGCCAGGCAAGCAGGATGACGATCAATTGAATGGCCAGCAATTCGACCGTCGCGTAAGCCGCTATGAAGCGAAATTTCAACTTTGACCGCAAGTACGCATTGGGTATAGTGGCGAGTGCGCCTAGCGGCATGCTCGTAGCCAGAACTGCGAGCATTCCGAAAACCGTTCGGCTTCGATACAGGTGCGCAGCGAGCGGCGCCACGGCAAGCAGCGTGAGCGCGCCTATGATCGAAAAAGACAAGCTGACCCAAAACGCCGCGGCTGCCCAAACATGAAACCTGCGTGATCGCGACAAAACAACGTCGTCGACTCCAAAGCCGACGAGTGTTCCCATGACAGCGACCAGCGAACTGACCAAGGCTATCTCACCGAAATCGCCGGGACTCAGCAAGCGCGCAAGCAGGATTTGCGCAAGGAAATTGACGACTCTAGCTCCGCCACTCTGCGCGAGCAGCCAGGCAAATCCAGATGCCGATTCCTTTGTCAGCGAGCGCATTGTCAATACGCACCATCCGCCGTCAGAACCGCTCTGACCGTGCAAACCAAAATGTACGCATCCAACCAAACAGACCAGTTGCGCACGTAATACTCGTCGAAGGCGACGCGCTCTTCATAGGTCGTATTGTTCCTGCCCGAAACTTGCCAAAGGCCCGTAATGCCTGGACGAACGCGACTATACAGGTCATATCCCAGGCCGTATCGATTGATCTCGGCTTCAATGATGGGCCGTGGACCAACCAGGCTCATCTGCCCGGCGATCACGTTCCACAGTTGCGGCAATTCATCGAGACTAAATCGCCGAAGCCATTTGCCTATGGGGATCACACGCGGGTCATTTTTCAACTTGTGATCGCGCTGCCATTCTAATTGGCATTCCGGATGCGCGGCCAGGTGATTTTGCAAAACTGACTCGGCATCGACAACCATCGTGCGAAATTTAAAGGCTGCGATGCTTTCGCCGTTGCGCCCGACCCGGACGTGCCGGTAGAAGACCGGCCCTTTCGACTTTAGTTTGATGGACAGGGTAATCAATAAGAGCAGTGGCGACACGAGCAGCAAGGCGAAGCTGCCGAGGACCACGTCCATGATGCGTTTGACGGCAGACGCGACGCGATGAAACAGACGTTGCGGCAGTTCAACACCTAAGCCACCGCCGATTTCGAGGGCCGATAGACCGAGGCTGCAAAGGCCCGGCATATCGGGAACAAGAATCACGTGACTAAATCCTTTGCAGTAATATTGGATGGCATGCCGTAGGTCAACGGCCAGCCTTTCGGGCATGGCGACAATCACGTATTGCGCGGGACGCGAGTGGGATTCGAGTGAAGTGGACCGGGATTCGCCGAAAGCTTGTGGAAAATCCGGGGACCAAGCGAGCATCTGTTCACTGGCTAATATTCGGGTTACTCGTATACCCAGCATCCCGTCACGCAGGGAACGCACGACCTTTTGAGCGGTTGGCCCAGAACCTAAAACAACGGCCGGCACACCCCACCAAGGCTTTTGCGCCAGCCAACACCGTAGAATGTGGCGCGACAAGAGGACAACGGGCGGGGCCGCAGCCCATGCGACAAGAAACATGGAGAGTGAGTGGGATGCGGTGTTTCTCCAAAGCAACGTTGTCGAAGCCATACCCAGGAAAACGATGCTGAACGACGAATAGATGCGGCGCATCTCCTCGGCGGGGTGCCGCAACACCCCCGGATAAAGACCTTGCGCCCAGAAGCCGACGAGAACAATCGCGAAATAAGGAATCAGTTCGATGCAAGAAGCTAGTTGGTGCGATGCGAGAACAGTCGAGCCAAATACGAGCGAAAGAGCAACTACATCCACTGCGAGCATGGAGGCTGCCGTTTTCCAATCCGATTGAATCGCGAACGGCGTAGCCGCGTGCGTCAGTTTCGCTCGCAGGAGAGCTGGTTTGGTACTCATTCAGAATGTGCCTCCAGATTGCTTCATCGCGGTCTTGAGCTAGGCGCTCATAGCTAGACCTTCCTCTGCCAGGGGCGCCGTGCCATGAAGGAGCGAATAGTGCTCCTTCCACCGCGCGGCAACGTGACGCAGAAATTTATTCTGAAATTGTTCCGGACAAAAGCGCTGTGCTTGAGCGCGGATTTCGAAGGGACTGAGTAGCGTAGTGAGCGACTCAAACCGTCGAATAGCGCCGGCAATGCTTTCCGGCGACTGTTCTGAAAAATAGACTCCAGTGTCGCCGTCGGCCACGCTGTCGAGCACTCCGCCTTTTCCATAGCAGATCACCGGTGTACCGCAGGCCTGAGCCTCCACTACGCTAATGCCGAAGTCTTCTTCCGCGGCGAAGACAAAGGCTCGGGCGTTACCGACGATCTCACGCAGCGCGGCATCCGGCTGGTACCCGAGTAACTTTACGTTGCCAGCCGCCAGTTTTTGGCAGGTGCGCATTTCGGGTCCGTCACCAATGACAAACAGGCGGCGGTCCGGGAGCTTTGCGAAAGCTTGAACGATGAGGTCGACCCGCTTATAAGGGACGAGACGCGAGGCAGTTACATAATAGTCGCTCTTCTGGCAAATCATGGGAAACTTGTCGATCTCAACAGGCGGATGGATGAGGGCAGCGGAACGGGAGTAGGTTTTTTCGATTCGCCGCGCAATGAAATTCGAATTGGCGATGAAGTGATCGACACCGGGGGCCGTTCTCACATCCCAAAGCCGCAAGTAGTGCAAGGCCGCGCGCGCGTATAGAGACATCAGTCCGGAATCGAGCTTCGCTTGCCGCAGGTATTCGTGCTGGCAATCCCAGGCGTAGCGAATGGGGCTATGACAGTAACAGATGTGAAGCTGATCGGGTCCGGTTAAAACACCTTTGGCTACCGCGTGCGAGCTAGAGAGAATGAGGTCGAACAAGGAAAGATCGAAACTCTCGATCGCCAGAGGAAACAGCCACAACAATTTTCTGAATAGCCGCGCGGAAAAGGGGATGTTCTGCAAGAAGGAAGTGTGGATGATTCTGCCGTCTACAAAGGTGCGTCGCGTTGCGGGCAGGTGATCGACCAGAGTGAAGAGCTCCGCTTGCGGAAACAGCAGAAGAATCTGCTCCAGTACTTTTTCCGACCCGGCATAGGTGGTGAGCCAATCATGCACAACTGCTACTCGGAGCTTGCGAAGGCTTAGGATTGATTCATCGCGGAGGGCAAATGCATTTGCGTGAGTAAGCTCAGTTGCCACGGAATTGTCCGTTAGCGTAACTGGGCAATCTGATGGCAACGGTGAGTGTTCTGACGAATGAGAAGCTGCCATCACAACATTCAGTGCGCGGCGGAAGCAATCGTTCTCAGCACGTGTAATGTTTGTTCAGCAGCACGTTCCCAATTGAAACAAGCGGCTCGTTCGCGACCGAGGATCGACAATTTCCGCTGCAGATCTTTGTTGTCAACGAGTCGTTTAATCGTTCGCGAAAGATCATCTGTGTTGGTTGGGTCGAAGTAGAGCGCGGCTGACGAACAGACCTCCGGAAGAGCGGTGGCATCAGAAGTCAAAACGGGAACGCCGCAAGCCATGGCTTCGAGCGGAGGCAGGCCGAAGCCCTCGGCAAGTGAAGGGTAGACGAATCCGAGACTGCCCGCGTAGAGGCCAGGCAGATGCTCATCGGGAACGTGGCCGGTCAAGAATACCCGAGCCGGCCATTCCTTCAAACCAGCGTTTTTATATACGTTCTCATCGCAAGAGCCGGAGACCACCAGCCAGACGTCGGAGGGAAGTTCTGCTGCGACGTTTTCCCAGGCGGCCATGAGCCTCTTCAGATTCTTTCGCGGCTCGAGAGATCCAACGGATAACAGGTATTTGCCTGGCGGCAATTGCAACGCAGCGCGAGCGCCAGACACCGCGGCATGAGAAGTGGAGAAGAACTTCGAATCGACTCCGTTGTGGATCACCGTGATTTTGGATGGGTCGACAGAGAAGCGCTCGATGAGTCTTCTTTTGGTGTACTCAGAAACTGCAATGATGCGCGAGGCCGAGAGCGCGAGGTTGCGCATGATGAACCCGTGCCAAGAGGCGTAGGCTGGCTTGTACCAATGCGGCGAATCGACCGGAAACAAATCGTGAAATGTCACTACTTGTCTAACGCCGTTTACGGGCCCGGACGCGCAGGGACTCCAAAGAATGCCGTCGCGGCTTTGCCTTGGAAGAACGGTTTGCTCCCACAAGTGGCCTCTCCATCCACGGAGCTTGCGTTGGGGCTGACAAATTCTTGCATTGTCTGTGAGGCGGCTGGTAATTTCGTGTGCGACCCGCTGCACTCCAGTCATTTTGTGAGAGCGGAAACGGCCGTTGATGTAGATGTTCATGGGTAAGGCGCAAGCTAGGTCGCTTACGCTCCCGGCTCGGTTTTGGTAGTAGTTGCGTGAGTCACGGTCGACGTCGACGTATGAGAACGTCAGTCAGAGCCTTCTTAGGGCGCGGGGCATCCAGCCGGTGGGGGCCAGTTCAAAGGCGGATCGGATTACCGGCATCACTACGCGCCTGGGAAGAGCAATGGTTCCCAAGGTCCAGCCGATCAACTGCGCTCGTCGAAGGGGTGTGAGTTCCGGCGACGTCAGTGCGGAGGCTATCATCTGCCGCGCCCTCGACAGAAGCTTCCACACCGGCACGTTCTCTACCAAACGCAACTGCGCCAGTTCGAGCTTCAGATAGAGCCAATGACGAGTGACGATGCCGGGGTTCGGGCGAAGGTGCAGATCGCGGGCAATCTTTTCGATCAGAGTTCTGAGACGAAGCCCTCTTCCCATCAGCCGCTCAATCTGTGACAGGTCAATCGAGTTATCCGCTACGGAGCGCGTCATGTTAGAGTCGTGAACTCGATAAAACCCGAGTGGCTCCTGGATGGCGCCGATCTCTCCGTAGAATCCTGCGAAGGTAGCGGCGTAGCTATCGACACTCTGCGGCCACTCCGCCGTTGGGATCGGCATGATCTTGTCCAGGAGCCATCGCGAATAAAAGTTCCCGCTGCCCGGCGTAGTGATATAGCGCCCGGTGCGCAGCAGCAGATGGTCCACCCGTCCTTCATCGAGCCGGCAGCGAGGCATTAGGAGGCCGGTACTCTCTCCCCGGCGATTGACCACTCGCATTGGGAACTGCAGCTTCGAAAAGGAAGGCTGCCACTTAGCAAGCACCCTCTCGACCGCGTCGGACCTGAGGAAATCGTCGGAATCGAGAAATGTGACGATCTCTCCGCTAGATTGACTGAATCCGGCGTTTCGAGCGGCGGTTTCGCCTTCATGCTCCCGGAGGATGACGGAGACGCGGTGTTTGTATTTTTCCAACAGATCTGGTGACCGGTCGGTACTGCCGTCATCGACGACAATGACTTCGACATTTTCGTATGTCTGCGCCAGAGCACTCTCGATACAAGTTTCGAGAAACTCCCAGTAGTTGTAGTTGTTGATGACAATGGAGACTTTGCGTTCGTTCATAAAAAGAAACTTCCCTTCCCTGCGGCGCCGAAGCTAAAAAGCTTGGCTTGGTTTTAGAGACGACCGTTCCGGGTCGTCGGAGAATGAACCGATTTTCTTGTTACCGTTGCCGTGCAGGCTGGTGATAGCACCCGTGACAGATCCCTGCATGCGCATGAAATAGTGCACAACGTGATTCGACCAGATACTGACGTTGTCGATCACGAGGTTTAACGCCTGAGGCCAAGTGCTGAGAATATATTTATCGTCGCCGGTAGGCGCCTGTATCAGGATTTCGCTGTCCCGAATGGAAAGACTAGCAGCTCCCCACGGTTGATAAAAGACCTGGCCGTGGTCTTGTTCAAAATGACAGTTTGCGGCGTGAATGATGGATCCGTAGAACTGGATCGCGGTGCGGTTGTAGTCAAAGCTCGTACCCTGAATCAGCCATTCGAAATTGGCGTGATCCTCAATTCCAGTACTCTTGTTGTTGAATATGTCGGAATCGGTTATGCTGATCGCTTCACCGGAATTCCGAAGCCCCGCCGGGGCATACAAGGCTACATTGTTGGCGAGGACCAAACTGCGGACAATTTTGTCGACGTACGCATTGTTTCCCCATTCGACGCCATGATTGAATCCAGCCACGCGGACGCCAACTAAATCGACTGAGTCGCCGAACGCTTTGTTCGAGCTGATCTTTCCGGCGGGATCTCCGCCTAGATAGATGCCGACGCTGGCGTTGTCGGGCCCAGGACCTTCGATGCCAATGTTCTCGATACTCGATAGGGAGTAATTGGTGCCGCCTGAAGTATCGGCCACGACGATGCAAGGAGACGTCGTGGATTCGCACTGGAGAATCGACGCCTTTGAGCCCACACCGAGCAAATTCTGATTCCGGCCTATCGTGATGGCGCCAGTGATTTTGTATTTGCCGGCAGGCACCAGCATGTCGCCGGCGGGGTTCGCTGCCAGACACTTGACGAATGCCGCGGTGCTATCTTTTTTCGCGGTCGGGTCCGCGTTGCACTGAGCTACCGATGCTTTGTGGGAGATGAGCATGGCGGGGAGAAGAAGGCCGATGAGGTAAGTCATTTAGGTAGCGCTCGCCTGTTGTATCTGCAATATCTGATTCGGGTCAAATCCTTGCATGCAGGTCATGGCCGGACAGCCAAATTGACGCTCGCACGCAGCGCAAGGCACGGCGTTTGACCAGACAGTGGAGTTTTCGTTGTCCGGGCGAAAGCGCGCGAGGTTATTCATGCCGCCGTACATGGCAATACATTTGGTCTCAACGGCAGCCGCTACGTGGGAGGCCATGGAGTCGACCCCATAGAATGTGTGCGCGTGACGTATAGCGGCGACGAATCCGTCCCAAGAGAGCTTGTCGCACGCGTTAACGCAATTTGACAAACCTGCTATCACTTGAGCCGCATTTGCCGCTTCGCGTGCGCCCTTCCCGGTCAATAGGACACGCTGGCCGGCTGCCAGCCGAGACGCTAGGTCTCGCCAAAACGCGATGGGGAGTTCACGAATCAGACCACCCGCACCCATGTGAATGAGGCTGTAGGTAGCTTGGTCGATTCTTGAGGAGCCGAGTAACTTACAGACTTCACTCACTGCCTCAGGGCTGCTAGGAGCTAGTGAGGAGCGGCGACGGCGGATATGCTCTTCCTGAATACCCAGGTTCCGGAGCAGTCTCGCTTGGCACTCACCCTGATGGATGAACCGCTGGTGTTCCGGATAGTCTGCGAGCACGGTGGCGAGAGGCGCAAAAAGTCCACCACTGAAAGCCACTCGAACGGGTATTGCAGCCTGCCAAGCAAGCGGCAAGAAATCGGCGCGCCAAGGGTGCATGGAGACCGAAAGGTCGTAGGAAAGTGCGCGGATCTCTTTAAGGGCTTGGCGGCGAGTCTTCCAATATCGCAGTCGTTTCCCCATAAAACCGGGCGTTCCGCGATTCATCCTCCAATGATCGACGCAGTGAGTGTAAGTCACGTCCGGATGATTGCGAACGACGCCGTGGGACCAACTCGCCGTCAAGAATCCTATCTCGGCTTGAGGGAAAGCGCTTCTTAGAACCGGCAACAGTGACGTAGCAATGACGACATCTCCGATATGCGCCCCGTTGATGAGCAGGATGCGTTTGGGGTCGACTGACTGGTTTTGGGAGGTGGACAGCGGCAACATGCGGAGCAGCGAATGGAATAGCATCCGAACGCAGCGTTTGAGAGTAGATTGCTTTTTCTCCATTTGCGGTGGCGGCAACTACGCTGTAGCCTGGAGCCTCCTCGCAGCGGGATTGATATTCATGGGACCGGTAAACACCTGGGCAAACGGCGGCGTTCGATCTGACGCCAATTTCGCCGCAACCGCAAAAAGCAGCCAAATGACCGGGTTCGCCAATTCGGGTGCCGAAGCCATAAGATCGAGGAGCACCGCGCTCAACGCAACGAGCACTGCGCCGTGCAACTGCAATTTGAGTTTGTTTAGTTGCGTGGCCGGCCAAAGGAGTTTGACACAGAAAGCGAAAATCAGCCCCGTGCCAGGGATGCCAACGTTGCCAAGCACAGTGGGAAGGAAGCTGCTCGCACGGCAGACCCCCCACCCTGCGCCGAGCCAATGTGTGTCGGCTGCGGTTTTGAGTGCATCGAGATTCCACTCCGCTCTTTGCTGATAGGAAAGGGTATTCGTTTTGTCCAAGAGGACTGTGTGGGCGAGCTTTACAAACGAGTCTCTAATCGCGGGGACGCCGAGCGAAACGAGCAGAAACAGAACAACGGGAACCCAAAGCAAAACACGCGCGGTGCGGGCTTCCGAACTGCCTTTCCAACGAGCAAAGTAGCGAGTTCCTGCGATAACTAAGAGGAAGGCCAGACACACATAGCCAGTCGTAGATATCGTGAGGAGCAGTCCCATACCGATGAGACAGACATAGGCGAGGTTGCGCAACGAATCGGGCCGGGACAAGAAACGCCACAAAACGATGGCAAGGGCTACGTTCATAGAGAATGCGGCGGCGGCGGCCTCGGTAAACGTCGAATTCATTCGAGGAAAACCATCTATCTCGTAGCCTCCAAAAATGGAATAGGTGGGACTGGTGTCAAGGAAATCGCGGGGAAAGGGCAAGCCGGTCTTGATAGAAATCAATTGGTAAAGACCGATGAGCGAGGCAAAGACCACGCCCCCCACAAACCAATTGACCGATTTGCTTAACTCCGCCGGAGGAGTCCAATAAGCAGCGACAAGATACATGGCGAACGACAACAAGAGATAGAACACCTGGTTGAGGTGACCGAATTCCCACTTCAAGGGCACGCCGAATCCAAACTTGGGATTCGAAATGAGAACACCTTTAAACAGCAGAGGAAAGATAAACGCGCTGACGGTCGCATAGGCGACAAAGGCTGCCAGCAGAAGTGTTGTTGAGGTGGAGGGAATCCAGTTTCCGGTTTTCCGAGGCCGCCGCCCGGCGAATCTCGCGACTAGAGCAGCCACGAGAATGAGATAGGCAGGCTGTACTCCGATCTCGAAACTACCAAAGCCCAAATTCACCACAGACGCGGCTTGAAAGACGGACATGAACATCGCAACAGGCAGGAGTTGTCCTTTAGCGCGAAACCAGAGGTAGGCGGCCAAGAGCAGCATGGGAGCCGTTGAGAGGGTGAATTCGACGTGCATCTCTTACATCCGCCTCAAAAGTTTGGAAAAGCGTGAATTCGGCGCGTGGTCGAAAGCGTATCCAATGAACTTTGCCGCTTGCCCAGAAGGCAGAATTGCCACGGCAAAAGCCCAAACGACGTGCTGCGTCTTTCTCAGCAGCGTCAGTTCGTGCGATTTGACAACTGAAACAGCCATGCCACAGGCAGATCGAATTAGGGCGTTAAAGCGATTCACGCCGGGCGGATGAGTGAGGCGATCCAAAGACATTTTGAGCTTCAGATGCATCCAATGAGAAAAGATCGCGCGTTTGGAGACAGACAAGCCCCGATCATGAGCCAGTTTCTGCAAGAGAGCTTTCTCCGCCAAGGCGTGGCGCATGAGTTTTTGCATTTGGGACAAGTGGATTGAGCCACCGTGCACAACGGTACTCAGACTCTTGCCGTGGACCCGATAAAAGCCCAGCGGCTGAGAGAGAGCCACGATTCCGCCATAGAAGGGCGCACACGTATTGAGGTAACTGTCGGCGGTTTCAAACTCATCGGGGGGAATGGGGAAGATTTTATCGAGGAATTCACGCGAAAAGAGGTTGCCGGAGGTGGGCGCGGCAATATAGCGGCCCGTCTCCAACAACTGCTTCAGCAGAGAGCCAGCGGAGAGTGGTCCTCTTGGCATGCGCAAGCCTGTGCGGCGGTTGTTCCTGTCCAAGACTTCAAGTGGGAACTGCACTTTCACAACTATCGTTTGCCAGGCTTTCACCGCGGTTTCAATCGCGCTCGGGAACAGCTCATCATCGGAGTCGAGAAAGGCAATGAGTTCGCCCTGGGAAGCTCGGAATCCGGCATTCAAGGCCGAGGACTGTCCACCGTTTTTCTGAAAAAGGAGAATCGCGCGGCCTTCGAAACGCCGCAGCAATTCTCTCGAGCCATCGGTACTGCCGTCGTCCACCACGATCACTTCGCAATCGGGATATGTCTGTCCAAGAGCGCTCTCAATAGCAGCTTCCATGAAGCGCGCGTAATTGAAGTTGTTGATGATGATGGAGACTTTCATCGTCCGCCGGCAGCCGTTCGGTAGTGTTGATAGTCGCGATAGTAATACCTCAGATCGCGTGTAGGATCCCAGCCGTTCAGAATCGTACCCAGGACGTTTATCCGGTCTTCCATGAAGCGTTGCTGCGCGGCCATGAGCATGCCGCGATCGGTTTGTGACGCTCGAACGATGAGAACGACGGCGTCTGCCAAAGCTCCGACAACGCGCGCATCCGGCATCTGGAGCATGGGCGGCGTGTCTATAAGAATAAGGTCGTAGTGTGCTTGCACTCGCTGCAAGAGAATGCTGAGGCTCGGTGAATAAAGCAGATGCGCGGCGAATTCGGTGGCGGAACCCGCCGTTAGAACATCAAGCCCGGGAATTGCGGTTTGCCGAATCAGGGCAAGCATACTCTCTTCAGGAAGTTGTTCGAGCAGCAGATTGGAGAGGCCGCGGTCGTTCGGCATATCGAACACTTCGTGGATGCGCGGGCGGCGGAGATCGGCGTCGACGACGAGCACGCGCTTGCCAATCTCAGCGGCGGCAATGGACAGATTCGTAGTGCTGGTGGTCTTGCCATCGCCTACATTGGCACTCGTGAAGACCAGCACCTTCATGCTGCTGGTCTTCTTCGCCAGAAACAGAAGGGATGCGAGCGTAGAGCGAAACGCTTCGGCCGTCAAGCTGGACTGCTGTTGTAAAGGGACCAAGGCAGAAGGCTGAGGCAGCATAGAGCGGGACCGGTTCTGCAGTTTCAGGGCGACCGCCGCGGATGGTATTGTTCCGAGAACGGGCAAGTCGGTCCAGAGTTTGATCTCCTCGGGCTGGCGGAAACTTCGGTCGGTTTGGTCACGGACGATCACCGTAAAAACGCTCGCGAACATACCCAGCAGAAAGCCCAGGGCTGAGTCGATGCGGAAATCGGGGAAAGCCGGCTTCTTCGGGAGATCCGCTTTGTCGACGACGCGAACATTGCTCACATGCACGGCGGCTGCGATGGTAGCCTGCTTCATCTGCTGCAGCATGCTGTCGTATAGTTGGCGGCTGCTTTCGACATCGCGTTTGAGGATGTTGTACTGGATCGTTTTTTCGCTCTGGCCCGTCACTTCCCGGACCTGCGTATTGTAGGCTCGGGCCAGCAGGTTTTCTTTGCGGACAGCCTCCTGGTAGTTGTTTTCAATCGTTTTCAAAATATCGGAGCGCTCGCGATTGAACGCGGCCTGCAGAATGACAAGCTCCGCTTGCGCCTCTTTGACCTTGCTGTATTTGGGCGTGTAGACGGAGGCGGTGAAAACGGCAATTTGGCGGCGCAAATCGTTGATTTTCAGGAGCGTCTCGCGGAGATTGAGATCTTGCGTCAGAAGATCCGGTAACGCTTCGGGCGGGCTACTCCGCACCAGCTCAAAACGCGATTGCTTGGAAATGCGATCGGCGGTCGCGGCCAAGAGGACTTGCTGCATCTCCTGCAGTTTTTCAGTGGCGACGTTGGAGTTGGAGCTGTCGTCGGAAAAGATCAGACCCGACCGGCGCGCATAGTTTTGGAGAGCGTCCTCCGCAGTGCGCAGCCTGGAGCGTGCGCCTTCGATCTCGCGACGGAGCCATTCGCCGGTTCTTTCGGTGGCGCTCCAGCGTGCTTCCATACTTCGCTGAATGAATTCCTGAGCGAGGGTGTTGGCGTAATCGGCGGCGAGGTGACGATCACTGGATTCGACGGTTGCCTCCAACACGTGGGTGTGAGGCGTGACCACAACTTTGAGGCTATCGGCCGTCTTGATGACTAACCGTTCGCGTTCGGTGAGTGCGACCGCCGGGGGCAGGTGCAGCCACCTCCGCCAGCCGTCTGGGGCTATGTCGGGTTGCGAGTCCGAGACGATTTTGCGGCAACCGAGTTTTACTGACACCTGCTGCAGCAGGGCGATGCTCTGCAGGAGTTTTGCCTGGTTCTCCTCGGCGGAGGTCTCGGAGGAGTTGCCGCTGTTCGAGACTGGATTGGTTTCCTTGGCGTTCATGAACTCATCGTTGAAGCTGAGGACTTCGAGAGATGTTTTGGCCCGATAAACGGGCTTCATGGGGATGCCCACCAGGAACCCCAGAACCAAGCCGGCGATGGCAGCACCAACGATGGTTTTTTTGTGATGGCAAACAATACGCCAATATTGAAGGACACTGACTTCGGATTGGACGTCATCGTTCCACTCAGAACCAAAGCGTGAGCCGGCATAGGGCAGATTTGACACCGTTGAAAGCGGATATGGCGTGAACACCAAAGATTTGGCTTCGGGAAGTTGTGGATTTAGAGGATCCATGTTGATCGTAGAGAGGACTTACAGTCTGCTGCCGCTATAGATGGCTAGCCCGGTGGCGGCGGTCACGATGGCGTCGATGGTGCGAAAGCCCGCGCTTTTGGCGCCGCTGTTGGGGATGAACAGGATGTCGTTCGGCTGTAGCGGGACATCCGCAATCTTGCCCGCCATAAGCCGTTTGATATTGATGTCGATTTCGGTGCGGCTGGCGGCCGTGCCCGGAACTAAGCGCAAGATTTTCGACTTAGCGGTGGCGGCAGTTCTCAGAAAACCGCCGGCTAGGGAGACCATTTGCAGTGCAGACAAGAGTCCGTCTTCGC
The DNA here is from genome assembly GCA_003167495.1 of Bryobacterales bacterium. Lineage (GTDB taxonomy): Bacteria > Acidobacteriota > Terriglobia > Bryobacterales > Bryobacteraceae > Bog-105. The sequence goes on from PMSX01000102.1 coordinate 28,662, forward strand.
CAATGGTGTAGCCTCCCGGTTTGGTGACGGAACCAACGGCGTAAACGATGCCGGCTTTGGGAACGAATACCGTGTCGCCGGGCAGAACAAGAATATTTTCGGCGGAAGCGTTCATGACGTTTTTCAACTTGATGGTGGCGATGCTGAATTCGCCGGTGGAACTAGCGGTGGCGTTCGGCAGAGGTATCGGGCCCATTCTTAGATCGCGAGTTATTTCGACGGTTGTACCGGCCTCGGGGCGAAGACCGCCTGAAAGCGAGAGCACTTCAAAGAGAGTTTTGTGGCCTTGCAACTGGCGTATGCCGGGCAGAGTCACCGAACCGAGAACGGAAACAGGCTGGCCGGCGAATTCGGCCACGGAAACCACGACATCGGGAGTTTGGAGGATGGCGCTTAGGCGATCCTTGAGATCATCTTGAACGGCGTGAACGGTTCGACCGCCGGCATGGACGGTTCCGACGACGGGAAGAGCAATATCGCCGCCACCCTCGATGCGAAAGGTTTTGCCGGTAAAATCGGCGGCGAGGGCGGGGACGACTAGAGCGATCTGGTCACCGGGGCCAAGGATGTAGTTCGGTAGAGTAAGCGGCGCGGCTGGCTGTTGGCTTGAGGCGAGTTGGGCCAGCCCGAGCAGCAGGGCGGGGAGATAAAAGTGGACGTTCGGAGAACCTGGGGCAGCGTGGCGGACAGGACGCTCGTTTTGCGTGCGTTTCTCTAACGAGTGACGTTTCATGACTGTTCGCATGCGGACCTGAGAAGGACGAAGCTTCTTTTTCCTTCTGATTAACTGCTAGCTAGTTCCTGAAAGGCGATAGAGTTCTTACACCCCCGGCACAATCTGAGGGCAGATAGTCCCTTGTGAAAGCGAAGAAAAGGCGTTTTTTGCGAAAGGAGATTTGGCTTTCAGGCGAATGAAAAGCGAAGTCTTATGCCGACCGACGAAGAAAGGGCCGTTTTTGCGAAACGAACCCAATTCGCGGGATGGCGAGGGTTGTAAAAACAAAGCCAACTGGTTAGAGGGAAGCGAAAAAGAGGGGACACGCCTGCGGGAGTAGCTTTAGCGGAAGCGTTTGCGGATGCCCGGAGTGTCCCCCCTTTTTCTCGGAAGACCGCAATATTAAATTTTCAAAGAGCTGGCACGGATGAGAGCGATCCGGTTCTAGGACGAAAGGCCCACTGCCGATATTTCCGATCTGATTTGAGCAGGCTGTCAAGCGGCAGGGACGAGATTTTGGCGGGAACTTGGTGAAAGGAATGGACAGATTTATTTTTAACTCTTGAACTGGCGGCGAGTTCAGGTCCCCTGGGGTCGGCTGCTCTGGGGCGCTGCTCTGCAAGAGAAATCACATGTCGCATAGGCCACCTGCCCGGATTTGACCGAATGGCGGGCGGGTTTCGAACTTCTCAACGCGCGGGTTCTGCTTGAGAAGTCTCAAACGTAGCTTAATTCGAGGCGGATTACGCTTCGAAGCCAAGTAAAAGGCGAAGAAAAAGCGTTTTTTGCGAAACG
>PMSX01000133.1 GCA_003167495.1 Bryobacterales bacterium
CGCGCCAGATAGGCGGCGAGGTTTTCGGCTTCCATGCCAGCCTCTTTCAGACCCTTCGTCGCTTTGGAGGTTGGTCCGAGCCCGATGGCTTTATAGCCATGCTCCTCGGCCAATTCGCGAATCGCTGCGATGGCCGTGGTCTTGCCGGTGCCAGCGCGGCCTTGAATGCCCATGACCTGGTCGCGCGAGTGGAGGGTCGAGACAATGAGCGCCCGTTGATCTTCATTGAGGGAAGTGAACCGGGTATCGACCGCGCCAGATGTAACTCCGCTCAGCGCCTGCATTTTGCCCTGGCCGGCGCGGACCGTCTCGATGATCTCGCGCTCAGCGGCGATGGCTTCCGGCGTCGTGTAACGATGGGCAGGCGCGAATGGCCGAACATGATTCACCTCCTGCAACTTGCCCTCGGCCTGGCTGACGGAAATCGCAGCCTGCACATCCTGAACGGAAGCGCGGCCCTGAACATAACGCAGGGCGTCCCGAACGATTTCGAAGTGTTCCAGAACCTGAGACCGTTCGCTGAGCCGCTCACGCGCAAACGCAACGGCAGCAGTCGCCTTGGCAAGCACTTTGTCCACCGAAAGTTCGCGCGGATGACGTTGCGCCGCTTCCGCGACAACGCGCTCGGGCTGGTTGCCGAATTCCGCGGCGTGCTCTTTGTGAAGCTTCTTGAGTTCGGTCGGTGAAAGCTTGAGTTTTTCTTCGCGGCCGGCATGGGCGGCGATGCTGGCCGCTTCGGCTCCACGCAGCCCCTTGGCTTCGAGCGCCTGACGGATGAGTGCCGAGCGTTGGCTTTCGCTTTCCAGGTATTCGGCTGTGTAGCCTTTGATTTCAGGCGCATGATTCTTGCCCCGTTCGATTTGGTAGCCCAGCGTCCGAAGATCACGTTCGAGAACGTTTTGATAAACGGCTGTCGCCGTCGATTGCACGCGGAAGAGTTCGTAGGGCTGAAGGGAATGTGCGAATCCTTGCCCGTCCTCCGTCATGTTGAAGACGATCACGTGCGTATGGAGTTGCGGGGCCGGATAGCCGTCCACAGGCCGGGCGGTATCGTGTTCGAATTTAGCCGCGATCCACTTGCCGGTGGTCTCCGCTGGTCCGACGGCGGACATCCTGGCTTGCACGTATTCTTGCAGCGAATCGAGGGCTGCGTTGACCGAGCGCCGATGCGCCGCGCGAACACGCTCGTCGTCGCCAACAAGAGCGGTGACGCTGACGGACTTTCCAGGTTTGAAGGTAAAGTCCCATCCGGCCCGATGCCCCAGTTCCTCACCGTTCTTCGTTTTGATGGTGTCTTTGTGCTTGATGAGTTGCTCGCCAGTAAGCGGATGCTGGCCCTCGGCGAGGCGATTGAATGCTTCGCCCTCCACCGCGCCACTCAGCCCGAACGTGTTCCGCAACTCGCCGTGCCACTCCCCGCGAATCGCTCCGCCCTGGCTGAAGTAAGCGTTCTCGGAGGCTCCGTACTCGTTCTTGAAGTACTCTTTGATCTTGCCGGCGGTGAGAGGTTTGGATAGGTCAAGCATGGCGGTTTAGTTGGCGACTCCGATATTGGCTTGCGGCGGCGGCGCAACGGGAGCATCAGATGGGACAAACGTGGCTGGCTTTGGCTTGGCGGACTCCCACGCTCGTGCCACAGCCTCGTGATTGAACGAAGTGGGGTCGTCCTGCTTGGCATCTTTATGGCGCTGGGCGATAGCCGCTAGCGTGCGGAAGATCGCGGCGGGACGCCGGTTGGCGTTCGCCATCGTAACGATGAAGAGCGCTACGGTATCCGGAGTCGCTGGCAACGCAGGCAGGCAGCGGCCCTCACACCAGGATTCAAAGGAGCGCCAAGGGCCGTCGGCGGAGCGGTCGGCTTCGTTCGGCGGTTCCTCCGTCTCCGACTGGGCCGGTGTTTCCGGCGGTCCAGGAATGACGCGTTCGATCAGATCGGCGGCGATGACGCGAGCCGGACGTGGCTTGAACCCGATACGAACGATCTTGTCTTGTTGAACGAAGAAGCCCTGTAGGTCGTCGAGCGTTTGGATCTCGGAATCCATGACCACGGGATCAACGACTCGCTCGGTGTAATAGGATCGCGAGCGCCACTGCCAGAAGAAAGCGGGCTTCGATTCCCGCACCCTTTCAATCTGCGCCTTGCCGATGAGCTTGCTCAAATGATCCGCTGCGCGCGGCTCGCGCGTGCGGAGGACAAAGTTGGTGAACGCCTGGCTGAGGATGGTCTCGGCCTTCTTTCCGTAGAGGGCGTCCAACTGGCTCATTCCCTGGAAGCCAAGACAAATCGGGTTGCCACTCTTGCGCTGTTTGGTCAGCGCCTTGTGAAGTTGTGGGAGAGCGTTCAAATCAGCGAGCTCGTCGATCATCAACCAGACGCGCGGCAGGATCGGCGTTGCCGGCCGGAAGCCGCAAAAGCGTTGCGCCCGACCGAACCAGTTGAGCAGCGCCGGCCGCTTGCCACCTTGTAGTTTCAGAATGAGCATGTCCAGCCAAAGCGATTGCAGCGGACGAACGGCATCGATGGTGTCGGGCGTGCTAGTGACGAAGATCCAACCTCGGCGCTGCTTCGCCCAATCGGTGATCGTGAACACGGGACGGTTATCTTCCGGTCCCGGCATCATGCGAAAGGCTTTACCAGCTTCGTTGAGATTGCCGAGTACACCGGCGCGTTGCGGCGCCGCGTTGCGCGTGAGGGTGACCTCGTGTTCGGTCCCTTTCACGCGAACGTCAATCTCCTTGTCGTGCGCCATCCAGTACGCGAACTCCTGAACAGTGGGCGTGAACTTGGCGAGCAAATAAGCGAAGATCGCGCGCGTGTGGTTGACGAAGAACTTTTGGGTGGTCGGTTCGTCCGGGAACAATCCTACAGCCAAAGCGGTGGCCTCGGCTTCGTCCTTCGCCTCACCGCCGATGTACCAGTTTGGGCAACGGTCGTCTTTGGGATTCAGAACCACGTCGCCGCGGCTGGCGCGATAGAACTCCTGGATGTATTGGCGATCAGGATCGAAGATGATCGCCGTGTCGCCGCGTCTCTCGACCTGATAGAGAATCTCGCGAAAGAGAGTCGATTTGCCAGCGCCGGTATCGCCGGCGATTTGGATGTGATGGGCTTCGCGATTCCGACGAAGGATGAGCGAGCGGCCGCGTTCTCCGAGGATCGCCTCGATGAGATTGCGCCGGTTGGTCAAGGGGAATCGCAGGCCCGTGCCTAAGGTGCGGAGATTAAAAACAAACCGCGAGACTAAGCGCGGTCCGCGGATGAGCCGCCCGTTCTTGGCCGCGTTGTTGCGGCGGCGGTCGAGCCAGGCGCCCACCAAAAAGAAGAGGACGAACGAGATACCGGCAGCGATAAACGCTGGCCGTAAGAAGTCAAAGAGGGTGACGCGGTAGACGTGATCGGAGAGCCAAGCTTCGAACGTCGCGGGTTGGAGGCGAACGACCTTGACACTCAGCTTCCCCGCCCCGGACTGCAACAACTCCGGTGTCGCGATGAAGTCGTCGCAGAAGACCATTTTGAAGTTCTCCCGGCCATCGCTCGGCTTCGCGCCCGGGAGTGGCGGGGGCTTGGGAAGCTGCCTTACAATCGCCAACTTGGCGTAGTCGGGGAGGTAGAACCGTTCGAGCGGACTGGCGTGCCAGATCGCGAGCCGGATCAGGCCGAGAGTCGAGGCGGCAGCAAGGACGAGGGCCAGAACTCGGTAGAAGGGCAGGATGCGCGGCCAGGTAGTTTCGGCGACGGGTTGAGTCATTTTGCTTTTGTCTCCTTTACGGTGCGAAGCGTGGCCAGTCGTCCGTCTGCTAGCGCGAACTTGCGCATCTCGGCCACTTCGAGGATGGCTTTCACGCGCTCCGTGGAAGGATTCACACCTTGGATCAGATCGCGCTGGAGATCGACGACAACGCTGCGCAAAGCAAGAAATTCAGCGAGCATCAGACGCGCCCACGGAGGGCATTCCGCTGATTCGAGTAGCGTCCGTCGTGTCCACTCACTTACGCTCAGCCCCGCTTGCGAGGCGTAGCTCCTAACTCTCTTGGCCTCGTCGGCGCTCATGCGAGCCCCAATGATCGTAGGAAGTTGTTTGGGTCGAATGTAAGCTCTCATACAGAAAGATAGGTCCTTCAAGAACAATAAGTTAACCGGACCACAACGTGACAAGCTAAATCGTTCAAACTAAAGGTGTTAACCGCCGCAAAACACATAGTGGGTGGCCTGTCGTTGTAGCTGATGGGCTGCGAAGCAGCATTTCCTCCCGGGTCCGATTTGCTGCTCCCGAAGTGCTGCTGTATTGCTACTTTCTAGCTCGCTTCTGTGCAGATTTTCGGCGTGAATCTTGCGCGTTTCGTGCAACTTTTCGGAGAACTTTGTGCACGATTTGCGCCGATTTCTGGCGCGATCTGTGCACGAATCGTGCAAATTTTTGGCAGAATTTCTGCGCGAGACCCGACGCTTGCGGCTACCGTACGCGCGAATCTTGAGCGTGAAGTTTGTCATCTTTATACCGCCATGCCGAAGGATTGCTCGGCGCTTTCCTCATAACTTTGTTGTTGTTTTTCGCGCGGCCTGCTGATCTCGTTGAACGTGTGGCGTTCACCATTTTGAATTTCGATTTGAGCGCTGGCCTGGGTGATTTGCAGCGGTGCCGGCTGCAACTGAGTTTGATTTTCCGTGCGGATCTGCTGTTCGAGTGCCCGGTCCGTCATCCCGGCACTGAAGCGATCTAAGTCCATAGGTGCGAGATGATGCGGGATACCTTGCGCCGGATCAGCGGCGAAGTGGCGTCCCAATTCGTAGTCGCGATCACTGCTGAGGAGTTGCGAGTAGAACCGCGATTCAGAGATGGCCGGCAGTGGACGGGCCGAGATGTTGTTGGCCGCAGTCAGGGCTGCGATCTCCTCCGTTGTCCCCGTGTATTGACGTTGAATCGTGCCGTCTAGGTTGTGCTCGCGCAAAGCCAACCAGGGTTTGCCATTGATTTCTGAAAACTGTTGTAGCGTCCAAAAGGACTCGGCCTCTTCCTGACTTTGATTCGCGGGGCGCACTTCCGGCGCGCCAACGATTTGTTTGGCCGTGAGCGGCGAGGTTGTATCGAGGATAAATCTGCTGTCGGGCATGTGGGTTCCTATGCTGCGGAGGTGTTGCTTTCGGCGGACGATGCAAGGGTGCTTTCGCCATCGTCCTGGCGTTTTGATTTCGTGCGTTTTCCGGCGCTGGAGGTGGTTGCGACAATTTCCGTCGGCGTGACCACAGGAGGAGTTTCGAGGAAATCTCTAAACTCCTTGTCCGCCGCAAACAGCCGTTGCAGCGCCGCGTTGACGACGTGCTGTTCGGAACTGTCTACGAACTGGCAGTAAGACTTCAGCTGTTCAGCGACCGCCGGTTGAAGTCGAATGCGGAGCGATTCTTGCTCGCGTCTGTCTTCTTTTTCAATGAGTGGCATTACAATTCTCCTGTTGTTCGTTGAGGTTTTGAAGCGTAAGGAACGCTCCCGATGGGATACTGAGAGAAGGATTTACTGTGACGACGCCTCTGCCTATTGCCATTCCTCGCGTGCAGATTGCCGCGTTTTGCGAGCGGCATCACATCCGCAGGCTGTCTTTGTTTGGCTCGGTGTTGACGGAGCGGTTTCGGCCGACGAGCGATATCGATATATTGGTCGAGTTCGAGCCCGGCAAATCGCCCGATGGCTTTACTTTCGCAGGCATGGAACTGGAGTTGACAGAGTTGTTGGGCCGAAAAGTGGATTTGCGCGAGGCGGAAGAACTGAGCCGGTACTTCCGCGATAAGGTTGTCGCTTCGGCGGCTGTTCAATATGAACGAGCGTGACGAAGTTCGCCTACGCCACATGCTGGAGGCGGCACGGGAAGCGCTTGGGTTTGCCAAAGGCAAAACAGAAGAAGACCTATCGAAAGATCGGATGCTCCTGTTGTCTCTGGTGAAAGCAATCGAAATCGTTGGCGAGGCGGCTCGCAATGTTTCGGAAGAAACAAGATCCCGGTTGCCGGGCATCCCGTGGTCCCAAATTGTGGGGATGCGAAACCAACTCACGCACGGGTACTTCAATTGGATTCCGCAGCGAATATGGGAAACCGTTGTGTCGCGTTTACCTGAACTGATCGGCCAATTGGAAGCAGCGCTTCCGCCGATCAGTTGACTAACTCCCTCGCGGAGCGGCGCGTTTTCGATAAGCGGCATAGGATGTTTCTCCTCTGCGTGCAAAGTTTTACTCAAACGCCTGGTCCGCATGGAAGTAGGTAATCGCGAGACCAAGCGGGTTGTGAGGAACCATATTGTTGGGGACCTCAGGGTTAAAGCGAAACTGAAACTCGGCGGTCCAGCGTTCGCGTTTGTCTTCCGTACCCGCAGTGGTGGTGAACACTTTCGTGAACTCCACCCGCGCGCGGTACGGTTCGGTTTCGACTTCCTCGATCACAACATTCGAGACCAGCACATCCACGTTGTCTTCGTTGCTGGCGAGGAACTTTGGCAGCCAGTTGGTTTTCCGGTCGCTCGCGTCGACCATGTCGGCGACGCTGCGTTCCAGGAAGTAGATTGATTCGACGTAGCGGTCCTGAACCGTTTTGCGGTTGCGGCCATAGAAGCCGGTTACAAATTGCGTCAGGAAGTAGCGAACTTCCTTGGTTTGCGGCTTGTAGTCCACCTGCGATGAATTCACGGCTTCGGCACGGCCGACATCGTCGATCCGTA
>PMSX01000123.1 GCA_003167495.1 Bryobacterales bacterium
TCCACGGACGCTTCTCCGGAAATTTCTTTTACTGGCGGCGGGGGTGGCGCGTTCGGTCGGAGTACTCTCTTGAGCCGCCTTCTTAGCTCACAGACTGGCATCTGGTCCTACGCTGCCCAGGTCAGTCAGCCAATCTTCACAGGCGGAGCCCGGCGCCGGAATCTAACACTGGCGGAATCGCAGCATCGCCAAGAACTGATCGCTTATAAGCAAGTCATCCAGTTAGCTTTTCGCGATGTCTCCGATGCCCTGATTGGTTATGGCACAAAAACAGAGGCGGGTTAGCTGATCCGGCAAAATTGAAGCCCATCAATAAAAAAGATGGCATACTCCAAGTCATTGTAGAGACGCCCAAGGGCAGTCGTAACAAATTTGCGTTTGACTCCGAACAGGGTATCTTCGCTCTTAAGAACGTGCTGCCTGCGGGTATGGTTTTTCCTTACGACTTCGGCTTCCTACCGCAAACCCTTGCTGCCGATGGCGATCCCATTGATGTCCTTCTCTTGATGGACGAGCCGGCTTTCTCCGGCTGCGCTGTTCGCGCTCGGCTTATCGGCGTCATTGAAGGCGAACAGATTGAGGGTAAGAAAAGGACCCGCAATGACAGGTTGCTCGCGGTAGCGGAAGCAAATCACATGTATGCCAATATCCGAAAATTGGCCGACCTTCCGAAAAAATTTCTCGCCGAATTGCAGGATTTTTTTGTGAACTACCACAATCTCGAAGGCAAGAAATATAGCCTGCTGGGATGCAAGGGAATTGATCCGGCCTTCGAACTCATCAAGAAAGCTCGCAAGGCGGTTTAGGAACTACGCTACAAGTCTCGCCGCCAGATCCTAGCTCTGATCCGCACAAGCTCTTGTGCTAGATTCTCCGGCGCCCCAGAAGGAGATAAACCAAAAGGACCACGAGCAAAATACCACCAATGCCGCCGCCATAAACGGGGCCGCCGTAGTAGTAGCCGCCGCCACCGCCTAAGAGCAGGAGCAGAATGAGGATGATTAGAATAAGGTTCATAGAAACCAGTCCAGAATTACGTTAGCCACTATATCGTAGTTGCTCGACGGAAAGAAGAAATAGATGCTCAGCCAGACTCTGGCTGAAGAAGAGAAAGCTGACAAATTACTTACCAGCCTCTCGCTTGCCCATTGTTCACTATTGTAAGAACTTGAGCAAATAAGGAGCGGTTCTACTCCCGCGTGCTTTGGATACCGCGGTTGGTGTACCGGATGCAACAATGCGACCGCCCTCCTCGCCTGCGCCCGGGCCGACGTCGATTACATGATCGGCGGCAGCTATGACACGCATGTCATGCTCAACCACGATGACGGTGTTGCCCGACTCAACCAAGCCATCAAGTTGAGCAATTAACATTTCGACATCGGCGGGGTGCAAGCCTGTCGTCGGCTCGTCCAAGACATAAAGAGTGTTGCCGCGCTGAGTCCTTTGCAACTCGGTGGCGAGTTTGATCCGTTGCGCTTCCCCGCCAGAGAGTTCGGTAGCAGGTTGTCCCAATCGCAGATAAGCTAGCCCCACTTCCTGCAACACGCTCAGAGAGTGCTGAATCTGAGGTTCTTCCTTAAAGAAATCAGCCGCCGTGCCAACCGTCATATTGAGCACTTCCGCAACATTCTTTTGGCGATATTGAATTTCCAGAGTAGCGGAATTATAGCGGGTTCCATGACATGTCGAGCAAGGCGCGTAGACGCTCGCCATGAACAATAGTTCAACGCACACGAACCCTTCGCCTTCGCATGTGTCGCAGCGGCCTCCAGCCACATTGAACGAAAAGCGGCCTGCCGTGTAGCGTCGAGCGCGGGCCGCCCTTGTTGTCGCGAACAGTTTGCGCACGTGGTCAAACAAGCCCGTATAAGTAGCCAAGTTGGAACGTGGAGTTCGGCCGATGGGTTTTTGATCCACGCACACGAGCCGCTTAATCTCGCCCGTGCCGGTAACCCTGCCGTCGGTAGCAACCAAATCCTGCAGGTCCGCCGGGTCAGCGTCTTCCTCGTCCGAAGTAATGCGGTAGTCCAGCTTCTCGCCCACAAGCTCCACTAAAGCTTGACTCACTAAGCTGGATTTTCCTGAGCCGGAGACGCCGGTAACGGCAATCAATGTTCCCACCGGAAAAGCCGCATCCAAGCCGTGCAGGTTGTTTCGAGTGATCCCGTCGAGCCGGAGCCAACCTTTCGGAAGGCGCGCAATCCGTTTGGCGGGTTTAACGTCAGCAAAGAGATGCCGTCCGGTTTGGGACTCTTTTATTTTTCGTAGCCCGGACGGTGGCCCACTGTATAGCACCGAGCCGCCCTGGTCTCCGGCTGCAGGCCCAACATCGACAATCCAATCTGCCCGTCGAATCACATCCAATTCGTGTTCGACGACAAAGAGGGAATTACCTGAAGCCTTCAGCCGGTCAAGTGCCACGAGGAGTGCTTCGGTATCCGCCGGGTGAAGCCCCGCCGATGGCTCATCCAGCACATAGACAACACCGAACAAATTCGAGTGGACCTGAGTTGCCAAGCGCAAACGCTGTAGTTCTCCAGGTGAGAGAGTGGGCGTGCTCCGTTCGAGCGAGAGATAACCCAGCCCGAGATCGAGCATCACCGCTATGCGAGCTACCAGATCCTTAGCAATGCGTTGAGCCGCCAACGCTCGTTCCGGATGATCGTCATTTCCTTTTGCACGCAAGCCTTGAGCCGTGGGGCGGAGCACGGCATCCAATCGTCGAAGCGAAAGAGCAGAAACATCCGCAATGTCCAGCCCCTCAAACTTCACGGCCAGAGACTCCTGCCGCAGCCGTTTGCCATGACACAGAGAGCAGTCTGTGGCTATCAGGAATTGTGAAACGCGTTTACGTGTCAACGCGCTCTGCGTGTTCGCAAACGTATGCAATAGATAACGCCTCACGCCAGTGAACGTGCCTTGATAACTCGGCGTCTCTTTCCTTTTGAGCGCTTGTCGAGTCTGTAGCGGTGTGAATCCGGCGTAGACCGGGACGCTGGGTTGTTCGTCGGTAAAAAGAATCCAATCACGGTCTTTCTTAGAAAGGTCGCGCCAAGGGCGATCTACGTCGAAGCCAAGAGTAACCAGAATGTCGCGTTGGTTCTGGCCACCCCATGCCGTCGGCCATGCCGCAATAGCACGCTGCCGGATGGTAAGTCTATCATCGGGAACCATGCTTCGTTCGGTGGCATCGTAGAGGCGGCCTAGACCGTGACACTGCGGACAAGCACCCTCTGGACTATTTGTAGAGAAGGCTTCGCCATGCAACTCAAGTTGACCGGGTGGATACACTCCGGCGCGCGAATAAAGCATGCGCAACAGATTCGATAATGTGGAAACGCTGCCGACAGACGAGCGGGTGGTCGGGGAGCCACGCTGTTGCTGCAACGCTATAGCAGGTGGAAGTCCGTCAATTCTATCGACCTCCGGGACGCCAACCTGATCGAAGAGTCGCCGCGCGTAGGGCGCAACCGATTCTAGATACCGCCGTTGTGCCTCGGCATAGAGCGTGCCGAACGCCAACGACGATTTGCCGGAGCCCGATACGCCCGTGAAGACCACCAGAGAATCCCGCGGAATGTCAACGTCGATATTCTTGAGGTTGTGCTGACGAGCACCGCGCACAGAAACGAAGCCCTTGGAGTCATTGTTCAGGCTCATAAAGCGAGGTTAATAGATGAGACTCCTCCTCCAATGAGTCGTTTCTTCGCAAGGTACAGTTGAAGTTTAAGACCCATGGATCTTACCTCGGAACTCCCGTTTTGGACAGTACGCAACGGTCTCATGGCCGTGCATCCCCCGCTTGAACGGGATCTTCGGTGTGACGCCTTAATCGTCGGCGGTTGTATCAGCGGCGCACTCGTGGCCCATCAACTCGTTTAGAAAGGGGATCAACTGCGTTCTCATTGACTGTCGCGACATAGGTCACGGCAGCACGAGCGCCAGCACAGCCTTACTCTAATATGAAATTGATACGCCTTTGCATGAACTTCGTAAGCGGGTAGGGAAACTGGGGGAGTCGCAAGACGCTGTCAACGAACATGTTGTTAAATAGCTCTAAAGACGTTAAAGCGCCGCAACTGCGAAAAGGCCACTATAGTCGATGACGGGATTGCTCAGAAAAGTTCGATAACCGCCTACGAAGGGGGCCAGTGTTACGAGGCTTCGGGAGCCACGCCGCTGGAATCCCTGACGACAAATTCCGGATCGATCAGAATTTCTCTACTTGCGCGCTCTGCGCTGCCATGCTCGGGCGGCGCCAAGCTTTCAAAAACGCTTTGCCCAATGCGGTCGCGTGGGATGTGGACCGTGGTCAGTGCCGGATAACAAAATTCGGATAGCTTGATGTTGTCAAAGCCCGTAACGGAAACATCTTGCGGAACGCGCAACCCTTGATCGCGCAACTCACGGAGCACACCGATGGCAGTGAAGTCGTTAGCGCAAATGATGGCGGAGGGCATAAAACCAGAACCGAGAAGTTGGCGCGCTGCTTTGCGGCCGCCTTCCGGACCGTCGGCTTCGGCCTCGGTTGTCACTTCCAGATGCGGCGAGTAGCGCGCAACGGTTTCGAGAAACGATTTCTTGCGTTCGTCAATTGGCGCCAGTTTGGCGTGATGGCCGATAAAGGCCATACGCGTGTGGCCTAAGTTGTGCAAATATTGCACGGTTTTTTCGATCCCTTTACGGTATTGCACCCGGATATTGGTAATGTGCTTACCCGGTGCGCCGACGTCGTAAAACACCACAGGCATTTCGCCGCTTGCCAGTTCGTCGCGCAAAGCAGGGTCCATTTCCGAAACGATCACGGCGAGGCCTGCCACGCGGCGGCCCATCATAAGGCGGATACCCGAAACCAGACGTTCCGGCTGGTAGCTGGTATTGGCGGCGACAACTTCATAGCCGCGCGCCAAAGCCGCCGATTCCAGCGCCTGAAACACGTCAAAGAAAAACGGATTCTCCATGTTTGAAACAACGATGCCAAGGGTGCGGCTGCGGCCTCCGGCCAGCGTGCGGGCGTGCAGGTTCGGGTGGTAGTTCAGCTCGGCAACGGCTTTCATCACACGCGCCCGCGTGGAACTTTTCACCACGTCCAGATTGTTTAAAACGCGCGAAACCGTAGCCGGCGAAACACGCGCTCGCTTCGCTACTTCGTCAAGGCTCATGAGATATATGTCTAAATGGTAGCGCTTGCACGGTCCGCATCAATTGGGGAGATCGGAATAAACGTCTCCGAGGCGGACGCTGCAATGAATGGAATCGAGTGTGATGGTGCCTTCCTCGCCCTTGTATTCGCGGAAGATCCAGCTGGCGTCGGCTTGGCGGGCGAAGTGTTCCACGTGCACCGCATTGGTGTGCACTAGAACATATTCGCTGAGAGTTGGAATTTCGCGGTAGAGCTCGAACTTTTTGCCGCGGTCATCATCGTCGGTAGACGGAGACAGAACTTCCACGATTACCTTCGGGTTGGTGAGGATATCGGTGGAACCGGCATATGGAACCGGTTCACCGCAAACCACCGATACATCTGCATAAACATAAGAACCCGTGCTCGGTGTCCTGACCCGGGCATCCGACGGATAGGGCAAGCATTGACTTCCACGAAGCTTGATCTGCAATTCTGTTGACCAATTGATGATCAGCCTGGAATGCCTGACAGAACCACCCGGCATGGCAAAAATCTTACCGCCGATATACTCGCTCTTATAGTCCGCAGCCCGCTCTAGCCGCAGGTATTCTTCTTCCGTGATCTTCGTAATGGATTGGGACGCCATAGCTACAGCTATTATGGCTGAGTCCGCAGCTTAGCTCCGAAGTCCGTCGAACACTTTCTCAATTTCAGCCTTCTCTTCCGCTGTGGGTGGAACGAAGGGCAAACGCGGAGGGCCGCCATAGTAACCGTTCAGATCCATGGCATACTTCAAGCCGGGAATGCCGAGCTTGCCCGCGATCAGCTTAGCTGCGGGTAGGATGCGCGCCTGCCAGTCATTGGCGGCTTCAAACTCGCGTGTACGAAATGCTTCCCACACCGTTACGCAAGCGTACGGCAGCGGGTTGGCAATGGCGAGAATCGCACCGGCTGCGCCCAACTGCAGCGCTTCGCCGAAGCCTGCGCCCGATCCTGAAAAAACCTGAAAACCCGGCTTGACGGCGGCCAGAACCTGCTTCATGCGATTGTTATCGCCGGAACTGTCTTTCATACCTGCAATATTCGGGTGATGAGAAAGCTCAGCGACAGTCTCAACCGGCAGCGCGTAGCCGGTTACCTGCGGAATGTTGTAAAGCAAAACGGGAATTTTCGATTGATCGGCCACCGCGCGGAAGTAGAGCGCCTGCGTCTCGGGCCGGTGCATTTGCGTCTTGTAGTAAAACGGCGTCAGCGCCAGCGCGTAGTGGAAGCCGATGTCGGCCGCGCGGTTAGCCACCTTCACGGTTTCGAAAACGCTCTCCGCTCCAACACCTGCGATGAGTATCTTGCCTTCAGCCGCGGCTTGCTTCACCCATTCCATTGATTGGATGCGTTCTTCCACACTAAGTAGGGGCGTTTCGCCAGTCGAGCCACAGACCGTGTAGCCAGCGAGGCCGACCTGATTGAGCTTTTCGACGTTGTGTAAAACCTTAGCTTTATAGAGGCCGCCTTGGTGATCGAAGCACGTGGCGAGCGCGGGGAAGATACCTTGAAGTTTCATAGGGGTTGTCTACTAATACAACAAGCCTGCCAGTGCGAACGCAACTGGCAGGCTCGTGGAACTGCGAGAAAAGTTCTACCTTGCGATATAGGTGACCATTAAAGCGTAAAGACCTAACGACTCGATAAACGCCAGGCCAATTAACAAAGACACGCGAATCGCCGCAATGGCTCCAGGATTGCGTGCCATCGCTTCGGCGGCAGAGGCGACTGCTCTACCCTGTCCGAGGCCGCACAGGCCAGATGCGATACCAACGGAAAGGTATGCAGCACCCTTGCGAGTGGCTTCTGCGGGGGTGGTGGGATCGGCAGCTCCCTGTGCCAGCAGCGGCGTTGCCATCACTAGCAGACCGATGCCCATTGTCATTAATTTGTTCTTCATTTGAGTTTCTCCTAAGTAAATTGCTGCCAGGAGGTGGTTCGACACCGTGCGTTGGGACGCCGGGCGCTCACACTGGAAGCGGATCAAGCCTGAATTAATGTTCGTGCGAAACTGCGCCGCCAACATAAACCATGGCGAGCATCATAAAAATATAAGCCTGCAGAATACACGCAAACGCGTGCAGGCCGATAAAAACTACCGGGACAACTACTTTGGTCAGTCCAATGAACGCGGTTGTCACTTGCTCACCAGCGAACATGTTCGCAAAAAGACGTAGCGTTAGCGAAAGAGGACGCGCTGCATGGCTGATCAGCTCGATAGGCAGAATAAGAATGACGAGCCACCATACAGGACCCAGGAACTGTTTGATATAACCGAAGCCGTTCGCTTTAATTCCCGCAGCGTTATAGAAAAGGAAAATCGAAAGAGCCATGCCGAGCGGCACATTAGCGTACATGGTGGGTGCTACGAAGCCCGGAACAAGACCAAGCGCGTTCATGCAGAAAATGAAAAGGAAAATAGTGCCAAACAGAGGCACGTATTTGCTGGCGCCATCCTCAACCATTTCCTTAGCTGACGCGTGAACAAACTCGTGGAAAATTTCGAAAACATGCTGCAGCTTCCCGGGTTTATCGACAGATAGCCGGGTTCGAAGAAAAGAGAAAAGAATCACCAGAAATAATACGACCAGAACTTCGCAGATAAACCAATCCGCCCAAGGATGAGCAGCGTCATGGTTGTAACGAACGGCGTCGAGAAAGGCGTTGGCAGGCGCAGCCAAAGCTCGATTGAAGAGAGCGGTAATCCAGAGTTCCGGTTCCATTATTAGTGCGAAGAACGACTTACAAAGAAATTTTGGAGTAGTTCGAGAACGGTGGAGGTGAGAACTGCGGCGGCGTTGGTCAAAAGCCCCAGAATCACAGCCAAAGGATCGACACCCAAAGCTCTGACTATAGCATAGCCAACCAAAATTAGGACTATGTAGCGGGTTACAAAAATGCCAGCTTGCCACGGTTTTTTGGGCGTTTCGCCGGCGGCCGCGGGTTCGATACTGTGGGCCAATCTTTCAAACAGCCACAAATTACCGACCGAACCCAAAGCACCCAACGCGAATCCGGCGGCAGGACGCCAGCCTTGGAGGGCAAAATACGCAACGAACCCAATGAGGCCAAAGCCCAAGGCGAACCAGTAAATGCGGCGGACAATCAGAGCGGCTTGGGGTTCGGTCACTTAGGCAAATCCTTTGATTCTTGCGCGCGTTTTTCATCGCGCAGAAGTTGGCGAAAAATCTGGCTCAGCCCGGTAAAGGTACCAAAAATCACTCCCAGGGCCCGCAAGATTGGCCAGTGGAGCCAATGATCGGCAAAAGCTCCAAGAAGGAAGCCGGCGACCACGTAACCGGGCAACGCGGTAGCAAGAGCCAGATATTTGCCGCCGGTGATGAGCGATTTGTTAGGTGCGGTAGGCATTGTTACGCTTCAAACCCAATCCAGCGTTTGACGCCGGGCATATCAAGGCCGAACTGGTCGAGCAATCGGCCTACAACGTGATTCACAATATCGTCGACCGTAGCCGGCTTGTTGTAAAAAGCTGGAATGGGCGGAAAAATCACAACACCCATCCGTGCCAATGCGAGCATGTTGTCCAAATGTACTTCGCTAAAAGGGCTTTCTCGCGCCAGCAAGACAAGCTTGCGGCGTTCTTTCAACGCGACGTCAGCCGCACGCGTTATAAGGGAATCGCCAAAGCCCGTCCGAACTGCTGCCAGCGTTTTCATACTGCAAGGAGCGACGATCATTCCGTCGGTTTTGAACGAACCGCTGGAGATGGCAGCGGCCTGGTTTTCGTGATGATAAACGACAGTGGCCAACGCTTCGACTTGCGCGATAGGCACCGAAGTCTCATGCGCTATAGTCGACCGCGCCCACTGGCTCACGACCAGATGAGTCTCAACGCCCAACGCGCGAAGTGCCTCAAGCGTGCGAATGCCAAAGATCGCGCCCGACGCGCCGGTAATGCCCACCACCAATCTCATCAAGTCCTAGTCTAGCGGGGGAGCCGCTACTGAGGAGTCGACAAGAGCTTCACCAATTGGTATAAGAACGTTTGCCCCTCATAGAATCCGTTGACAGACATGCGTTCGTCGCGGCCATGGGCGCGAACGTCGTCGCGTTCCATAAAGAAGCCTTGCACACCATAGGTTGGAATGCGGGCGGCCCGCAGGTAGAGACCATCGGTTGCGCCCGGCACCATCATCGGCAAGACCGGAACGGAAGGCCACAAGGAATCGGTCGCGCGGCTAATGGCGGCCATTAGGTCGGGACGCAGCGGCGAAGATGGCCCGCGTTTCACTTCACCAATGACTTTGAGTTTGATTTCGCTGTCGGCCAAAACTTTGTCAAGCCTAGTCTGCACATTTTCCAACGTGTCATCAGGCAAGATACGGCAATTAACAGTGGCCGCGGCGAGCTGCGGCAAAGCGTTCATAGCATGACCGCCTTCTAGTTGCGTAGCTACACAAGTGGTTCGGAGGCTGGCATTCCAAGCAGGAGACGCACCAGCGATTCTCTGCAAAGCATCTGCATCGCCGGCCGCCGCTTTGCGAAAATCGTCGGCCAGTGAGCCGGTTTGAATCTTCGACATCTTCTCCGCATAGGTACGAGTCACTTCGTTGGTCTGAATGGGAAAGGAGAAGTGCGAGAGCCGCTCCAGACCTGCGGCTAAATGGTAAATAGCGTTGTCGGGCACAGGCATGGAACTGTGGCCGCCTTTGTTGTGGACTTCAAGGCGAAAATTAGCGACATATTTTTCACTCACTTGCACGTCGTTCGAAATGCGCTTACCTCCCGACATTTCACCCCAGCCTCCTTCGTTGAGGCATAGGTCCGCATCAATCAGCTCGCGGTGATTCTTGATGAGCCAATCGACGCCATTGAACGGACCGCCGCCTTCTTCGTCGGCTGTAATGGCGACGATAATGTCCCTATTGGGTTTGAATCCTTCTCGCTTGTAGCGAATCAGATTGGCGATCCAGACGGCCGCTTGCGCTTTGTCGTCGGAGGTGCCGCGGCCGTAGAAGTAGCCGTCGTGCTCGGTGAACTGGAAGGGATCGAAACTCCAATCTTCGCGCTTGGCTTCGACAACGTCGCTGTGAGCAAGCAACAAGAGTGGTTTCAGTGCGCCCGAGCCATGATAGCGAACGACAAGATTGGCTTTGTGCGGGGCTGCGCCTCCTATGAAGATGTCGGAAGGTGGAAACCCGGCTGCTTTCAGATGTGCAGCCAAGGCGTCGGCCACAGGCGTGGTGGACCCGGTAGTAAAGCCTGATTTGATTTCGATGATTTGCTTGAAAATTTCATGAGCGAGAGCGCGATCGGCGGGTGGTGATAACGTGTCTGCAGCGAGACAAGGGCCCATTATTAGGGCGAGAAGCAACGATTTCCCCATGCAAAACATTGTTTCATGTTGTTGTTAGATTGGAGCATGCGACTCTTTCCGTTCGTAGTTGTCTTGGCGGCTCTGAGCAAATTGCACGCCGCCGATTTCAATTTGGCCGCGACACCGGCAACGGTTGTTTGGGGCTACTACTCACAAGAAGCAAAGCCGGTGCTCACCGTTCAATCCGGTGACACTGTTCGTATACAAACCGCTTCCTCCTGTCCTTCTCCTGCGCGGATGGAGGCGGCGGGCGTGGCCCCCGGAGATATTCCGCAATATGAACGCGACATCTACGATCAGGTGAAAGACAAAGGGCCCGGCGGCCACATTCTGAGTGGCCCAGTGGCGATTGCGGAAGCGGAGCCGGGCGATGTTTTGGAAGTACAGATTCGGAAAATTGAGATTGATGTGCCGTTCGCCTGTAATTCGTTTGGGCCAGGCCGCGGTTTTCTACCCAACGATTTTCCATATGCCCGTACGAAGATTGTGCCGCTCGACCGCGACCGCATGATCGGCCGTTTTGCGCCAGGAGTGAACCTCCCACTGCATCCGTTTTTCGGCAGTATGGGTGTTGCGCCCCCATCAGCTGGGAAGTTGAACAGCGGACCCCCTTGGATGCACGCCGGCAACATGGATAACAAAGAACTCGTGGCGGGAACGACTCTCTTCATTCCGGTGTTTGCCAAAGGCGCGCTGTTCGAAGTGGGAGATGGGCACGCAGGACAAGGCAACGGCGAAGTGGATATTACGGCGCTGGAGACTTTTTTGACCGGCACCTTCACCTTTATCGTTCATAAGGGCGAACGTTTACTTTGGCCGCGCGCTGAGACCCCCACCAGCTACATCAACATGGGTTTCGACGAAGATTTGAAAACCGCGACTGAGATGGCTGTGCGCAATATGATTGATTTTCTAGTGAAGGAAAAGCATCTCAGCCGAGAAGACGCCTACTCGCTCACAAGCGTGGCCGTGGACGTCGATATAACCCAGTTAGTAGACGGCAAAGTGGGCGTTCACGCGATGTGTCCAAAAAATATCTTTGAGCATTAGCGTGTGCGGAATTTGTTCGTGAGTTGCGCTAGTTTTTCATCCATTGACGGCGCTTTCGGCTGACGCCCGGGCGGCGCAGCGTTCTTGATCTTCGGCAGATCAGACGCTTCAAGAGCCTTTATTGAGAGTGCGATGCGCTTGGTTTTGGGGTCGACTGAGAGCACCTTGACTTTCACAATCTGACCGGCTTTCACCACTTCGTAAGGATCTTTGATAAAGCGATTCGATAGCTCGCTGACGTGAACAAGCCCATCTTGATGAACGCCCACATCGACAAATGCGCCGAAGTTGGTGACGTTTGTCACTGCGCCTTCCAAAATCATGCCAGGCGTCAGATCTGAAATTTCCTTCACTCCCGATTGGAATTGCGGCGCGACGAACTGCTCGCGCGGATCGCGGCCAGGCTTGCGAAGCTCCTCCCGAATGTCGCGCAGAGTGTAGATGCCCGCTTTGTCGGTCTGAAAGGCTTCAATCTTAAGTGAGTCCGCGTACGCTGGCCGGGCGATGAGTTCACTGACAGTCACTTGTAGCGAGCTGGCGATTTTTTCCACGATGGGGTATGACTCAGGGTGAACCGCAGTCATATCAAGCGGATTTTCACCGTCGCGAATGCGTAAGAAGCCGGCTGCTTGCTCAAAAGTCTTTGGGCCAAAGCCGGGAACTGCCATCAATTGAACGCGCGAACGAAAACGGCCTTTTTCATTGCGGAATTCGACGATTTTTTGCGCAGTCCGCTCGGTAATGCCGGCTACATGACGCAGCAAAGCGAAGGAAGCGGTGTTCAGATCCACACCCACGCGATTGACGCAGTTTTCAACCGTGCTTTCCAGCGCTTTGTTCAGATTGCGCTGGTCGACGTCGTGCTGATACTGGCCGACACCGATGGATTTCGGATCAATCTTGACAAGTTCGGCGAGCGGATCTTGGAGACGCCGCGCGATAGAGATGGCTCCGCGGACTGTAAGATCAAGATCTGGAAACTCTTGCCGGGCCATCTCCGACGCCGAGTAGACAGACGCGCCGGATTCATTCACCACGACACTGAAAACGTTGGAGAGGTTTGCTTCGCGCAACAGTTCCAGCACGAAGGCGGAGGTTTCGCGAGAGCCTGTGCCGTTGCCGATGGAGATAGCGCGCACGTTGTACTTATGTATGAGACCCAGCAGCGTTCTAGCTGCCCCCACTGTGTCGTTTTTCGGCGCAAGCGGATAAACGACGCTGTGATCGAGTAGCTTGCCGGTTTCATCAACAACCGCGATTTTGCAGCCAGTGCGAATACCAGGGTCCACTCCAAGTGTGCCAATCGGTCCGGCAGGTGGCGCAAGCAATAGATTCTGCAAATTTTCGCGAAATACGCGGATTGCTTCCGCATCGGAGCGTTCTTTCAGTTCCAAGCGCACTTCGGTTTGAATGGATAGATTGAGCAAACGCTTCCAGGCATCTTCCACTGCAAGTTCGAGTTGCGGTTGCCAGTCGCCCTGCCGGCGCAGCACTTTGCCTTTCAGATAGGAAACCGGCTTCAGCGGATCGAGCTCAATTTGGAAGTAGAGAACGTTCTCTTCCGAACCGCGGCGAATTGCCAGCATGCGGTGCGAAGGAATCTTTGAGGCCGGTTCGCTGTACTCGTAATACATTTTGAACTTGCCTTCGGGGTCTTGCGCATCTTCCACTTTGCGGCTGGTCACGATACCTTCGCCGAGCATGAGCTGGCGCAGATGGCTGCGAAACTCGGCGGTTTCACTGATCTGTTCAGCAAGAATGTGACGCGCGCCTTCCAGCGCTTCGGCGGCGGAGGCAACACCTTTCTCCGCACTGACAAACGCTTCGGCAAATTCAGTGAGGGCCACGCCGCTGGGCTGTTGGTTCCAAAGGTACGAAGCAAGCGGTTCCAATCCTTTCTCTCGCGCGATGGTGGCTTTGGTGCGGCGTTTCGGCTTGAAGGGCAGGTACAAATCCTCCAACGTGGTTTTATCAAGAGCGGCTTTGATAGCCTCTTCGAGCGCAGGCGTCAATTTACCCTGCTCTGTGATGCTGTTGAGCACAGTTTCGCGCCGCTCTTCAAGTTCGCGGAAGTAGGCAGCCTTCTCTTCAATCGCACCGATGGCGACTTCGTCCAAGTTGCCCGTCGCTTCTTTGCGATAACGCGCGATGAAGGGAACCGTTCCGCCGCCGTCGAGCAGGGCGAGCGTCGCGATTAGGCTTTGAACAGATAAATTAAGTGCTTGCGCGATATGTGCGACGATCGCGGCGGGAAGTGGCTTTGGGTCGGACATCAAGTTTGCCTTCTCATGATAAAGGACCGCGCGGACTTTGCAGATCTAGGCGTTGCCGCGCAGCTTGGCGAACCACCAGCGCAGGCCCACAAACAAGAATCGCCAATCTTTGAAGAACTCCGGCGGCTTGCCTTCAAAGGCATGCCCGATGAATTGCAGCACCCAGCCGCCCACGAACATCGCCGCCAGCAGCTTCCACCAGCGAACATTTAAGAGCAGTAACGGCGTGAGCACGAGCGATAAAGCGATGATAGGGATGCCCGCCGTGTGGCAAAGGCGGTTGACGTTGTTCTGGTGACTTAAGGAATACTGAGCAATCCAATCGTCCCAGCTTCGCTTTCCCGGTGTCACAATGAGTGAATCTTATCACTAAGTCACCGATGCTAAATTGTTCAGGCGGTTGTGCCTATCGCGCGACTTCATTGCGGATTGCATCCAGCGTCCCGTCGTACTAAGAAGAAGCAGCATGCGCGGCCCAGCTCAGGAGTTTTCGAAGTCAACGCCCTTCTTCTCCCGGCCGAGAGCGGCGATCAGGGCGGTGAGTATGAACACGGAGGTGGCGGTGGCAGCCATGGCTGTTGCATAGCTCATCTTCTCCGCGAGGAGGGCTTCGAGATAGCTGACAGGTCCGGCTAGGAGGACGCCGCACTGATACGCGAAGCCGGGGAGAAACCCGCGAATGGAGTTGGGAGAGAGTTCGCTCAAGTGAGCGGGGATCACTCCCCATGCGCCTTGCACGCAGAATTGCAGTAAAAACGCCCCGGCGACCAACAATGCGATATGCGGTGCATAGGCCCACAAAGGCACGAGCAGAACGGCGAATAATAATGCCGAGACGATGGCGCGGCGTCGGCCGACGCGATCGGAGATGAAGCCGATGAAGGTGCCTCCGACGATGGCGCCCACGTTGCCGACGGCGGAGATGAGAGATCGGTCTCGCACGCCGAAATGCCAGAAACGCTGGAGGAAGGTAGGAAACATGTCCTGAGTGCCATGGGAGGCGAGATTCATGCCGGTCATCAACAAGACGAGATAGAGGAACAGTCGCCAGTGTCGAAAGATGGAGGTGCGGAGGTTGGCCCAGCTTTCCTCTTTCGATTTTTCCCAGATCTCCGACTCTTTGACGCGGACGCGGACAAAGAGAGCGAGCAGGGCGGGCAAACCTCCCAAGAAGAACATGGGTCGCCAACCCCAGCGGGGAAATAAAAATAGATAGGCGATGGACGCCAGTAAATTGCCGAACGCGTAGCCTTGCTGCAGAGCGCCGGAGACGACACCCCGCCATTTGACGGGCACCTTCTCCATAACCAGTGAGGCGCCGACACCCCATTCGCCACCCATACCAATGCCGAAAAGCGCGCGCAAGAGGAGGAAGGTGGTGAAGTTAGGCGAGAAGCCAGTGGCGACTTCAACGATGGAATAGAAGACAAGATCGATCATCAACGGCAGGCGGCGCCCGTAGCGGTCAGCCAGGAGACCGAAGAGGAATGCGCCTACCGGACGAAAAGCCAAGGTCAACGTAAGCGAGAAGGCTATTTCTTTGTCGCTCTTGTGGAACTCAGCGCCAATCGCGGTGAGGCAAAGGACGACCAAAAAGAAGTCGAACGCGTCGAGGGACCAGCCGAGGAAACTGGCAGTGAGAGCGGGCCAATGGTCGTTGACAGAGCCGGGCGGGCGTTTTTCGGGCACTTCGAGCCAATATAAACCATTCAACGAATTCCGGAACTTACCCGTCTTAGTGTTCGTAGTGTAAATGTATGATGGACTGGCTTCCCTGGGCTCCCTTGGCCGCTGCCTGCTGCCATATTTTTGAAGAATTCGTGTGGCCGGGTGGATTTGCAGCGTGGTACCGGCAATACCGGTCGAATGCATCTCGGATTACTACGCGCATGCTGGTGCTGGTAAATGCGGTTTTACTGGCGGCCTGCGTGAACTATGCGCTGGTGGCGGACACTCAATGGGGAGCAGTGGCGCTGCTGGGACTATCGGCGTTACTTTGCTCGAACGGCTTGTGGCACGCGTTGGCGAGCGTGAAGACGCATACGGTTTCGCCAGGGGTCGTGACGGGAATTTTGCTTTACGTGCCGCTGATGATTGTTGAGTTTAACGTTTATCTCCGGGTGGGGCGAGTGTCAGTTCGAGAGGCGGTGTTAGCGGCGGCGATTGGTGGGTCTTATCATTTGTGGTCGGCGCTGTATCATCGGGCCGCCGGTTTAGTCGGATCGCGTACCGTGAACGAGACGCCGAAGGTGCACCTGCAGCAGATCAGCGATGTGACCCCTCAGCCGGCGCCCCGGAAGCTTGTTAATTAAGCTCTCTGACCCAGATATTCCGGAAGCTGATCGGTTCGCTTTTGTCGCCGTGCGCCTGCAGTTTAATCGGAGCGGCGGTGTACATCTTGTAAAATGGCACGCCGATGTAGCGCGTCTCGCCCTTCAATTGGAAGTGATCCTCCACAAGTACGCCGTTCAAGAAGACCGTCACATAGGCAGGAGTTTTCAGCGAGCTGTCGGTGTTAAACGTTGGTGCAGTCCACACTACGTCGTATGTCTGCCACTCACCGGGCTTGCGGCTGGGGTTCACCAGCGGAATTGCTTGCTTATAGATGCTGCCAACCATGCCATTGACATAGGTCTTGTTGTTATACCCATCGAGAACCTGCAGCTCGTATCCGGCGTCGCCGAGCCCGGTGGACGCCAAAAACACGCCGCTGTTGCCGCGCGCTTGACCACTGCCGGTGATGTTCTCGGGAATTTTCCACTCGATGTGCAGTTGGTAGTTAGCGAAGGTCCGTTTGGTTTCAATGTTTCCAGTGGCCTTGTTCACGGTCATCACCCCGTCTGCGACGATCCATGTGGCGGCCGACTTGTCCTTGGTCGCCACCCACTCGTCCAGGTTCTTGCCATCGAAGAGCACGATTGCGTCGGAAGGAGGCGCCGCGCTGTTAATGGCGCCCGGCGTCACGACCTTGGGCACCGGCTCCCACACTTCCGTGTCTTCAGGTTTCGCCGCCGCCGGCGTCGTCGCTTGTGCTGACGCCGTGGCGCCCGGTTTTGCGAAAACCGGTTTTGCGAAAACCGGTTTTGCGAAAAGAGGAGCGGCGACAGTAGCTAGAGCCGCAAACGCGATGAATCTCGAAAATTGAATGCGCATCACTTAAATGAGAATACACCGAAGGGCGTGAGATTCAAGCTGGCCCCTCGCGGCCCGGCGCTGGCGATGCATGCAGGACCTGTCATCTCGACGACAGGGCTCGCAAGGGGTCGAGCGATTTCCGCAGGCGCGGGCTCACGGCGCAGCCGAACACCGGAAGTGCCTGTACACTTGCCCCTGTCGCCAGATGCGCATGGATTCGTTCGTCTAGTGGCGTAATGGTCGCTGGGTGGTCGTAATAGCCGCCGGCATAGCGCAGTTTGCCATTCGCATCGAACACTACCAGAACAGGAGCGGCTTCAAGTCCATAGCGGGAAACCAGCTCCGAATCCGAGATCGCGCTGAACTCGAATCCTGAGCGCTCAGCGGCCTGCTGTTTGTTGGAGCCGGTACCGACGTAGAGTATCAGTTCTTCGGCGCCGGAGAACCTGCCGCGGGCTAGCAGATGAGCAAACAGCGATCTAGAACAAGAGCATTCCCCATAAACCACATGTACCAGAAAGCTGGCGTTTGAACCCCGCCGCAGCCGCAACAGAGCGCGGCCCAACAGCGCTTCGTTGCCCGGTTCAGGCAGCGATGCCAAGTGTTCCCGCGATAAGTATGCAAGACCGATTACCGCTATCAGCGCCCAGGCGGCAAGCAGAAATCGGCCCGTCCAGGCTTTCTTAATGAGACCCTCCCTCGGCATAGACGCGTCGAAGCTTTGTCAGATCGTTAATAATCTGCGAAGGCCGGTTGGGGCGCAGCAATACCCCAGCGAGCCGTCCTTGAGGGTCTACAACGAACAGCGACGTGGAGTGGTCGATCGAGGATTCCACGGGTTGGTAGCCCGCACCGATCTCATTAGCAAAGTGCGCTATATTGTCGGAGCTTCCTGTCAGGCCTACGATGTGGCTGTCGAAATGGCTCAAATAAGAACCCACCCGTTGCGGCGTATCATGCTCCGGATCGACAGAAACGAATATGGGTAGCATGCTTCCGCCGATCACTCCGCTCTCGGGGTCGCGGGCTACTGCCGACAGGACCGATAACGTTTTAGGGCACACCAGCGGACACGCTGTGAATCCGAAAAAAAAGACGCTCCAATGTCCCTCCAAGCGTTCACGTCCGAAGAGACTCCCGTTCGATACGGTCAGCGGCGGAACTTGCAAAGGAGCCTCCGCGCGCATGCTGATATAGGTTTGGGATAGAGCCGTCATCGTTTGGCCAGCGCTTTCCGCCGGCCGATGGCCTCGCAAAACGAGCACGAACAGGAGGACTGTCGCAGCCGCGAGGAGGACGGCACCGAGCTTAGGCATGGCTACGCACCTCGGAGAAACCGAATCAGCCTCAGAATAAGGAAACAACTCCTTCGAGCATTACCTCTTCGTCAGCGGATTCTCGTTCTATAAGCACTAAATCTTCATCGACAAGCGTCGCTAGGCTGAGAGATATCTTGCCGGACGAAGTCCGGATCGCATGTTTGCTCACCGTAAGGTCTGGCGTGGCCACGGCGCTCACATCGGTTCCCCTCAGCAGCACGGGCAAACCCAGCGCGACAACCACGCCATAGCGCAGCAGTTTGTTTTTCACCCGTCCCACGAGTTGATTGTTTAGCTCGCGGCACCAGTCTTCCAAGTCAGCCGTCGGAATCTCTGTGATACCCAGCGGATGAAGGCTGACCAGCAGTGCACTGTCAACCGTCATCATCGATGAAAGCGCAACGCCTTCCCCGGTCGCTCCGAGAACCGACACATAGCTAAGTTTGCTATGAACGTCCGCGCCCAGCTCCGTGACTACTTCGGCCTTGATGCCATTCGCCGAGAGGAGATCACCGGCGGCTTCCAGAAATAGTCTGTTCAAAATTTCATGTTGCGTCATATCGGCTGATTTCCAATTGGTTATTTCTCTTCAAAACAACATGATTTCGCCCGGGGTAGGTTCACACGAGACCGCTGTTTCGCTCGTTTCCGGCGCCCGTCCATGACTCCCGCCGATCAGAACCTCTCCCACTCGCTCTTTCACCTGATCGAGTTCGCCGATGACCGACAGCAATTTCTGGGACATCGGATCCTGAAACTGTAAATGGGACAACGCTTGGTTTGACAGTTCCGTGAGGGTGGCAAGCCCGCTATTCCCCGCGCCCCTATCAGTCTGTAGAGAAGCGGACTTGACCTGTGCGGCCACCTCGTCGATAAAGATCTCCGCCCGCTCTCGCATGGAAGTGGCGCGCGCACTCACGGGAGGGAGTCCTTTGCGCACTCCCTCGATTGAGGAGCTTACGGTGTCGGATGCGGCCCGAATTACGCTGCTCAGGCCACTCAGACTGTCTGCGATCACCGCAAAGCCTTTGCCCTGGGCACCGAGCCGGGCAGCCTCGATTCTCGCGTTAATCGCCAACACTTTTGAAGACAAAGTAAGGTCGTTGATCGCCGTGATGGCGTTTTCAATTCCGCTCGCTAGATCGAGAACGCGCTGTACCGCTGCTTCCTGCGCCAGGATGTCCTCTCTCATCCCCTGAACGAATCGGGTGGTTGCCTGTTCGGAGCGCGCCATAGACGCCGCAACAGCCTGATCCGATTCCTCGGCCAGCTGACGAGCTTTATCCACGATCGACGACAATGCGCTGCCGCAGGCGAGAATCTCTCGCTCGCTCATCGATTGGATATCTCTGATCCGGCTCGCGATCCGCGAATTGCTTTCGCTGAGCTGGTTCAGAACGCGCTGATTCGTCGCATCATCCCCAGCTATGGAAATTTGATCGCTCATCGCTTCAGGCGATTCGCTCAGCATAACGATCTACCCTCCCGTGAGGTGCTTCGCAGTCTGAACAAGTTGGGTGGCATTAAACGGTTTCACAATCCAGCCGACAGCACCCGCCTCCTTCGCGCGTTTGATCATGGACGGTTGACCTTCCGTCGTCAGCATAAGGATCGGGAGAGATTTGTTTTCCGGCTTGGCCTTGATTTTCTCGACCATTTCCAAGCCGTTCATATTCGGCATGTTGACGTCGCAGATCACCATATTGATATTCCGGTTGGAATCCACCATCGCCAGTCCTTCGCGGCCGTCGGCGGCCTGCGCTGTCTCAAAGCCTGCCTGCTTCAACGCCATCGAAACCTGTTGCCTTACGGTTCCCGAATCGTCGACTACAAGAATTGTTTTTGCCATTTGTTCCTTTGATCTTTCTTTTAGTTTTTCCTATGCCGCAAGCAAGGGCCGAGCGCACTTAAGAAGCGCTGCGTGACCTTCGTAAATTTCCCGGTTCTTGGGGAATACGAATGTGATTCGAGTGCCGACCCCGAGTTCGGATTCGACTTCAATGGTGCCTCCCAGCGGCTCACAGGCGTCCGCTAGAGCAGCCATCCCGACTCCACGCCCAGATAACTCTGTGACCTCGTCTTTCGAACTAAGGCCTGGAATGCACATCAGCTGGGCGGACTCAAGACTTGCGCTGCCGGCGATGCCAAGCTCAGCTGCTTTCTCACGCAGGCGTTCCCAATCCACTCCGGGCCCGTCATCTTCGACCGTTACCACGAAGCGATTTCCTTCGATGGCCGTACTGATCTTTATGTGGGATTGCTCCGGCTTACCCCTCTTTTGACGTTCTTCGCTCGCCTCGACGCCGTGATCCACCGTATTTCGCAGAACGTGTATGAACGCCGACCAAAATGGCGCAAAGTGCTCGCTATTGAATCGCAAGTCGTTCGGCTCGATCAACACGGTTACATTGCTCTTCCCCATGCGCTCCGCAATGCCTTTGATCTGCTGTTCGATCAGCTGCAGCCGCTTACCTGTCGGTTCCAGCCGCCACGATTCGACCATCCGTGCCAAGGTTCTGACGTCGACGCTTGCGCGCAGAGCGTTCAGGATCGTGTCGTACTCCGAATCGTCAATTTCAATATTTCTTTCGCGAGCTTCGCCCATCAGTGTCGCGATATCCGTGCGGATTTTGCGCCACGCTTGTTCAAGATCTGCAACCTCCGCTTCTGTTGGGGCCTCGTCGCTTTCTGCCATCGCGCTTTCGATTGAGTGGCAGGTCTCGGAAACGCACCGCATCCCGAAAATAGCGGCGTTGCCTTTTAGGGTGTGCACCAGGCGCTTCAGATGATCAAGGCTGTCGTAGTCTCCCGCCCGCAAAGCCCGGATGATATCGTCCGCTTCCCTCAGGAACTCAAGGAAACCGGTCTTGTCGCGCATCATGTGCTGGAACGCTTGCATGAGATCGCTCTGATAACGTTCCAACCCCCCCCTGTTCAATGCTTCGGTAATGTCGTCGATGATGACGAGGATCTTTTCTGGGGCTTTGCTGTTGTTGGAGTCTGAACGAGGGACGGCCCGCTGCTCAATTGAAGTCGGAGTGGATGCATCTTCGGAGTTATCCATCGTCTGGTAACGAACCGCGTAAGTCCTGTCGCCAGTCTTCAAACGAGTGGGCAGTTGCCCCAGCGCGACTTCCGCCGGCAGCATTCCTTCCTTCACGCTTTCAAGCGATAGCTCAAGCCACTCACCAAACGTTGCGTCTTTTGTGCTCATCCACGCGGCTAATTTTTCCCCGGTTGCCGGCGTTCCGAACCACTCTTGGATCGCCCGCGATGTCTCTGCCGTCACGCGGCCATCCAGGTCGATCGTGATCAAACCCTCTTGCAAATTGTTCAATATCAGGCGCATGTCGCGTTGCTGCTCACGGATCGTGGCGGTCCGCGCTTCCACGATCTTTTCCAAACCGATGACGTTATCGAAGAATTCCCGTGAAATGTAGCAAGCCGCCACTGTTTCCAGCACGACGAAACCTGCGTGCACCAGCACCACCCACCATTGCGCGTTGTAGTTGAACACGCTGCTTGGCAGCAGCAACCACACGATCAAATGATGCAGGGCAACCGTAACGGCCGCCGCCAGGTTGACCATTGGATTCGCAAACATGCAGAGCATGGCGAGCAGGGCGAAGAAGTAGAAATGCATCTCAATCTGCACTGGTCCTTGCCCGAAGTGAACGAGCAATCCGCCCATTAGCATCGCCGTAATACCGTAAACCACCGATGTCGAGCGAGGATTTTGGATGATGCGGTACGCAATCGTCGGCCCAATTAGCACAGCCAGACTCAAAACCAGCGCCAGCATCGGCCCAGTACCAGCGGCCCAAGCCACACCCATTAGAACAGGGATATGGAGGTAAAAGAATATCAACGCAATTTTGTTCAGGTGGGCGAGAAATCGCCGCTCAAAAGGTGTAATTTCTGCAGGCAGGGCTAAGTATCTTGTCAATTGAATAACCTTGATATTTTTGTATTCTTTGCGCCACATGTTCCCGACAGTGACGCTTCAGCGCCTAAAGGCACGTCTGTAATTCAATCGGCACAAATGAGACGTAACGTTAGAACTTCTTGCCCAAATCCACGTACTCTGCCCCCAAGTACTCAGGCCCAATGTCGCGTCTCAACAGTAGTGCAATATGGTGGGGTTCCTCTCCCGCGGACTCATAGGCGTTAAATGATTGCTCGAATCCAAGGACTGTTGAAGCGAATCTGATAGGCGTTCCGCAAGAGGAGAAAAGCTATGCCGCGTGCTGTGAAATTTGACACCTATGGTGGGCTTGAAGTTCTGAAAGTGGTAGAAGTCGACCGCTCCACACCGGGGCCGGGTCAGGTAGTTGTTCGTGTCAAAGCAGCGGGCATCAATCCGGGTGAGACGATGATCCGGAAGGGTGCGTTCGCCGACCGCTGGCCTGCAACTTTTCCTTCAGGCCAAGGTAGCGATTTTGCTGGCGTAGTGGAGGAGGTCGGCGAAGGAGTGGCCAATGTTCGTGCGGCTGATGAGGTTATCGGATTCACTCACAATAGAGCAAGCCAGGCCGAGTTCGTACTCGTTGACTCGGGCAATCTTGTGCTGCGGCCGGCAAACGTCTCGTGGGAGCAAGCCGGTGCTTTGTTCGTCGCTGGCACCACCGCATACGCAGCGGTGAGGAGCGTCGCTCTAAGCATGGGGGATACGGTGGTTGTGTCCGGTGCTGCTGGCGGCGTGGGCTTCATTGCCGTGCAGTTAGCCAGGAACTACGGAGCCAAGGTCATCGGCTTAGCTAGCGAGGTGAATCACAAGTGGCTTAGCCACCATGGCGTAATTCCTGTAGCCTACGGCCAAGGCGTGGAAGATCGGATTCGCGTCGCATCCGAAGGAAAAGTGGATGCCTTCGTCGACACCTTCGGCGGCGGCTACGTAGATCTCGCCCTCAGCCTAGGCATCCCTCCCAATCGAATCGACACCATCATCGACTTCCCAGCGGCGGAGAAGCATGGTGTAAAGACCGAGGGCAACATCAACGCCGCGAATGCCGGCGTGCTCGGCGAACTCGCCGGGCTAATGGCCGCCGGTCGCCTCGAAATCCC
Organism: Bryobacterales bacterium; assembly: GCA_003167495.1. GTDB lineage: Bacteria > Acidobacteriota > Terriglobia > Bryobacterales > Bryobacteraceae > Bog-105. The sequence goes on from PMSX01000123.1 coordinate 23,350, forward strand.
AATCGCCAAGGTATATCCTCTCGATAGCGTTCGCGATGCCTATCAAGAGCTCGAACGGCGCCATACGCGTGGCAAGATCGTTCTCAAACCCTGATGCCCGGTAAATTCGTTCTCTTAAAAACAGCCTGTTTTGAAGGTCGTCGGGCGCCGAGATTTACGTCTTTGATACGGCCACGACGCCTCGACAACTCGGGAGCAACCCGCGAGCTTAAACTGCGCCGTCACTCAAGCGGGGAACGATTTTAATCGACGACCAATGTGGGTTTGACCCACTCCATCACCAAGAACCAGGGCACACGTCGATAGTTGGCAGCTTTTTCAATCGGAGCGTCGGCGCTGGGTAATGGCTCATCGAAATAAGAAAGGCGTAGACGGGCATCAAGGAGGATACGCATGTAGGCGCTGATCGGCCGATGATGATTCCGAACGCGGATACCTCGATACGCTACCCACATCGAGCGCTCCTCAAGATAGTTGTCAATCGGATAGTAGATTCGGCGTCCAGCGCCATCTTTGATCCAACCCGTGTCGCAGCAGGCGGTGTTGAAACCATTGAGATTGGCAATTAGAAGTGTCCCGCCCGGCACAAGCACGCGTGCCATCTCAGGGATGGCTTCTTCGATATTGGGAATACCGATCAGGGACAAATAGCTTATAACAAGGTCGAAGGTATGGTTGTGAAAGGGGAGGCGCTCAGCTATCCCGTCAAGGTACACAGTGTCGGTGTCGCGCGCTCGTGCGGCTTCAATCAGCTCTTGTGTCGGATCGACGCCCGCTACTTCGATACCGTGCTGCTTAAGCATCCGGCAGAACCGACCTTCGCCACAGCCCACATCGAGCGCTGTCCTGGGCGCTCGCGCCAACGCGCGCTGAAGCATGACACGGTCGAGCACGTAACGTCGCCCGAAATCCCCTTCTTCGCCCATATCGGCGATCCAAGCATTCGCCGACGCCTGCCAGCCGTTGTCCACCTCAAACATCCTACCTTAGGCCGCTTAAATTGGGTTCTTAACTTGTAATGGCCATAGGGCTAACCCTTCTTCGGGGTGCCACTTTAACGGAAAACACGCTTATACGGCCAGTCATGATGCCCGCGCGGCGTTAACTCACTAGAATGTGGCGCGTGCACAGATTGGACCGTACAAGCCGACGTAAACCGGCCAATCCACCTGATTACAGATTACAGAGCGCTTTAGCTGAACGCATAGGTCCAAACGGATTGGCCGGTTTACTTCACCATCTCGTCGAGTGGAACCCACAGGAACGCGAAGTCCTTCTGGGAAGTTTGGAACGACAACGGTTATCTCAACCCCTCTCTCCCGCGGACTGGGGCTCTAGCGCAGTCTTAACACGTTCAGATCGCCCTTCAAAATCTCCGCGCTTTGATCAGCCAGATTCTGCGGCGCTCCCGGCGCCAAGAAAAAACGGCCAGTCAGCGAGTCGGCTTTTCCCGATGCTAGATAAAGAACCAACTCTTCTCCAGGCTTAGTAGAATCGTCGCGGCCTTCGTCGAAGATCTTCTTGAACCAAGGCAGCCAACGCTTGCCCGTTTCCGATTGCATCAACTCTTCCGCCATGGCGGTCTTCACAGTTCCGGGTTGAATGGCGAACACCGAAACGCCATGTTGCCGCAACTCAGCGGCTAGAACCTCTGTGTACCGAATCAGCGCAGTCTTAGCGGTCACGTAGGCGGACATGTACGGAATACTCACCGTGCCGGCCCCGCTCGCAACGTTGATAATCCGCCCACTCCGCCGCTGAACCATTCCCCTGGCTACGGCGTTCGAACAAAGCATCGGGCCTTTGAGATTGATCTCTATGTTCCGCCACCACTCCTTAGCATCGCTTTCCCAAGCGGGTCCAAACGGCACCGCTACTCCCGCGCCGTTAACCAGCAGGTCGATCGGCCCCAGCTTTTCTTCCGTCTCCGAAACCAGCTTGCCCACGGCGCCCTCGTCCGTAACATCAGTCGGAATTGCGAGCGCTTCAACTCCCGTTGCGCGCAGTAACGCAACCGTGGCATTGAGCTCAGCCGAGCTGCGTGACGCCACCGTCACGTGAATGCCATTCCTCGCGAGCGCCACCGCAAAGGCGCGGCCCAATCCCCGCCCGCCGCCTGTAACCAGCGCCACCTGTTTCATGACTAAAGTCTTACAGCCTACCGCAAATACGGCCCGCTTCGCTTCTGTTCCTCTTCTCGCTTCTCCCGATCTTTATCCGCTTTCGATTTGCCGCCTTTGAAATACAAATGAACGATCACAGTGTGAGTGGTCGGGTCAGCCGTGTAATCCGCATGGGCATCGGCCAAATTATCGAACAACCCTTTCTCCTGCACCTTCTTTAAGAAGAATTCTGGGTAATCGGGATTGAAAACATGACCGGGTTTCTCGCCCCACAGCTTCTCAATCACTGGCTGAGCGGTCATATCGAGCCCTTGAATATCCAACTTACCGAAGTTATACGGTTCACCAGCCATCACGTTATAAGTAACGTTTACCGCTCTTTTCGAATCGTCCACCTGCATCTCATTGGTGATATTGGCGTCCAAAAGTCCGCGCCGTTTCATGCGCTGCATCAATTCCAGCCGGAAGTTATCCATCTGTTCGGCATTGAACGTCTGCCCGGGTTTGAAAGTGATAGCCGAACGCACTTCGTCTTCCTCCAAACCCTTGCCAAGGAAGTGCACGTTGCCGAACTTAAAAAGCGGCCCATCTTTGATTTGCACCTTTACGACCACGCCCGCATTCGTCTTCGACGGTTCCACTTCCACCTTTGGGAAACTCACCGCCGCGTACCCTTTCGCCGCGTAAACCGGTTTGATCGCTCCGTCCAGAATCATCTTGAGCCGTGTCTCGGAAAGAGGCACGCCAATCGCCACTTCGTTCACCGCTCGCAAAATGCTGCCGGTATCCACTGCTTCGTTACCGCTCACCTCCACTTGTGAAATGGTCGGCGCCGGAATATTCGGCGTGAATAACACGACCAATTCTTTCGGATCGTCGTTCGAAATCACCGCCCGCACTTTAGTATTCGGAGTCGCCTGGCCAACGAACGCCTCCACCGCCGCCCGGTAGCGCTGTAACGGACCCTCCGTGCCGGGAATGCGGTCCGCATAAAGCTCCACATGCTCCTGCAAATAACTCCGTATCGCTTCCGGATCGCCCAGCCGTTCAAAACGCATGGGGAAGATTTGCTGATTCTCAACCACTTGAAACGTCACGTCATACTGCGGCGAAGGGCCCGGAGTCGTTTGGTACTGGAAAGCCACGCTATTGAAGAGTTCAAAATCCTGTAGCTTCTTCCGTGCCTGTTCAATCTGCGTCTGGCTCACCCGCTGGCCTATTTTCAAACCGGAACTGGCCACAATCGCCTCCGCCGAATACAGACTGTTACCCGTCACGTGGATGGACTTCAGCGGACCTGGCGGAGGCTCGCGCTTCTTAGGCGCAGCGTTAGGCGCGGGTGCCTGCGCTAGCGCGAGCGTAAGGGCGAGGCCTGCAAACAGGGCTGAGCGGGCTAAAATGCGCATAGTCCTACCTCAATCATACGTGCGGCGGCGCGAGATTGTTTCTATCAGTTTTCCGATTGCGGCAAACCCAATGTAGAAGTCTTGACAAAATATCACATTAGATATAATCTAACTTCTTAATGGACGCCGAGGCGATTAAACGGTCCTTGGAAGACAGCGGGTTACGATGCACTCCGCAGCGCTACGCCGTGATGG
>PMSX01000396.1 GCA_003167495.1 Bryobacterales bacterium
TCGAATCTGGTGCGCCGCTCCAGTCTTTGCGCGCGGGGCTCACAAAAGTGGGCCACCTTAATCAAAGGTAGGCGCCATGAAAAGTTGGAGGCGCGGGGCGGAATCGAACCGCCGAATAAAGGTTTTGCAGACCTCGACAGGGAACAATCCAAACAGTTACAAAAGGGAGACTTAGAACGATGCGAGCATGCCCATGTTCCGGTTTTGTACCGGCTTGGGAGCGCTTGGGCGGTTCCCGAGTTCGCGTTCGTCTCCCTACTTACCCTGGCGTTTTACCTAGATTCTTTCGTCCCGTTTAAAGCTGCGTTTCTTCATCTCCAGGCGCATCACTGGCGCTTCCCAAAAACAATTACGGGCCAGTTCGGTGCTAGTAACACCGCCCCGGCCCTAAGACTTTCGACCTGGTGTGAGGCCGTATGTCCTATTCGGATTATCGTCTAGCCTCCAGCTATTCCAAAGCTTTTGCGCGCACGCCGGAAGTGTGCACGTTCACACTCTTTCGACCGCTCCGTACGGAACGGTCGAGAATTTCCATTCAAAGGAAAGAACCAATGAAGAAAGTTAGCTCTCTCAAAAACTCACGGGCCGCTCAGTTTCTGTGCGGTCCAAATCACAAAAAGAATATTCGCAAGGCATTGCCGCAAGCGACGCCGGTGCTGATGTTTTTGACCTTTGCGTCCATGGCGCATGCCGATCCGGTGACAGCTTTTTTCGCCGGTATTCAAGCGACTGCGTTGGCTGTGGCCAGTTCGATCGCGGTGATTGGCATTATCCTCGCGGCTGCTTTTCACATTTTCGGTTCCGGCCGCATGGCGGAAACGATGGAAAAGATTGGTGTGGGCTGCTTTCTACTGGGCGGCGCCTCAGCGATCGCAGCCTGGCTGTTCGGACTGTAACGATGACGAGACCAACGGCAAGAGCGATGAATAAACCACGGCTGATTTGTGGTGTGAGCAAGGACTGGTTCGGAGGAAGCTTCATGGTCTCCGCGCTCTTTCTGATCGCATTCATGAAGTTGCTGGGGAATCACTCGGCCTTGCCCTACGTCTTCTCGGCTGTGATCTTCCTCGCTCTGGGGGGGATCGGCGTATGGGTGTTTCACGGTGATGCTCGCTTTCTGACTGTGCTGGCGCTGTGGCTGCGGATTGCCTGGCGCAAGCCGATCTATGACCCTGGCAAGCATCAGGCGTTTGCCCTGCGAGTGGAGAGGTCGAAATGAAACCGCGAATTCTTTGTTATCTGGTAAGCGCTGCGCTGCTGCTCATTTTGCCGTTCGCGGAGAAGAAGCCGCTACGCCCATGTTCGGCAGACGAGCAAGCTCAGCAGTTGACTAAACTTTTTGAATATCAGCAAAAGGCCCCGGGGTGGCTGTCCACTCCGCTACCTATTCGCTGTTCGCCTGGCTCTGTGAGTTGGAGCGACCTTCGACGGTCAGGCGCCGCCGCGCTGAGGCTGATGCGGAAACCGTTAACGTTTGCGTTGTTTGTCGTGGTCTTGGCCGTGGCCTTTTTGGGCGAGCTTCTTTACGGCGCGTGGCTCTTGATTCTGTCCCGCAAACATTTGAAAGGCGAGCAGCAAAGTGTTTAATCTGAAAGACTTTCTCAAAGCATCGACCTCCGCGCCAGCGCTCAACTCGCTGTTTGCGCCGCATTGCTTTGTCGATGAAAACGTGTTCGCCACGAAGACAAACGCGCTTTGCACGCTGTTAGAGATCCGCGGCATTGATGACGAATGCGCTTCAGACGAAGATCTGGAAGCGCAGGGCAAGCGAATTCAAAACGCCCTGAAGCAGTTCGATGAAAACTACACGTTCTATCAGTACGTCATCAAAGACGATGCCGAGCCGCTGGCTGTTCTGGATGCAGCTGGCCAGTCGGCCTCCGTGATCGAAACAGTAGAGCGCCGCCGTCAATTCCTCGAAGCAAAGGGTTTGCATTCGGTTCGAATCGTTTACGCGATTCTGCTGGACAATGCAACGACCCGCGTCAAGATTGCGCAAACAGTACCGGGCGGCTCATCGCGTATCAGCGAAACAAAGCTGCGCAACGATTTGGCGCTGCTGCTCTCGCAAGTGGAGAGCTTTCAGCAAGCCGTTGGCGACTTACTACATCCGCGGCTGTTGAACAAGTTCGAAGTGTTCTCGTTCTTGCGGTTTCTGACCAGCTTGAACCGTGAAGTGGCTGGCTCAGAGCGATTGAAGTACGACGCACACGTTGATTACTTCATGGCAAATACGCCGATCACATTCGAGCGTGAGCGCGGCCTGGCCTGGCGGCTGAGTGTCAACGAATCTCCAGTCGAAGTGCTGACGGTGAAGGAATCGCCCAGCGAAACAATGCCCAGCGTGTTGCGGTCATTGCTGGCGATCCCTGGCAAGTTCGTTCTGTGTGCGCAGTTCAAGCGCGTTCCAACGGAAGACGCGATCAAAGAGATTCTGGCGAGCAAAGTGTATTTCGCGCGAGCAAGCAAGAACCAGACCAAAGGCGCGTTCCTCGAAAAATCCGTCAAGCCGGTGGAGAAGTCAGAAGAGAAGCGGGACGAAGGCGCGGAAGACGACAGCGCAGAGATGGGCGAGATCCGCCGGCGACTGAACAAAGGCGAGTATTTCCTGATGCATTCTCTGACGTGCGTTCTGTTCGGTCAACCGGATCGGCCGAAGCTTAACGCCACCGTGGCGCAATTTGCGAAGGTGTTCGGCGGTATGGAGGCCTCGACGATCCGCGAGACGTTCGGCGCGCTATCCGGGTATCTTGCCATCATTCCCGGCAACACAATGATGGACCTGCGGCGCAATTGGGAGCTGAGCGGCAACGTTGCGGACATGTCCCTGACAACGGCGCCGTCGACGGGCTGGGCGCAAGACAAGTCGCTGGTGACGGTGACAACGACACAGCAAACCGCCTATCACGTTGACATCAAATATCAGGTCCAGACCGAGGGCAAAGATCACGGCGTTATCGGAATTATGGGATTCGGTGAACGCGGAGCTGGTAAATCGGTCTTCGGTAGTTTGCTGATCGATCACGCACAAAAGCGCAAGCCGAAGACCTTCGTTATGCACTTGGGCAACAGCTACCACGAAGTGACCCGCAAGAATCACGGCACGTATGCCGAGATGAGGTTCGGTGATGGCCGCCAGACGTTTCGCATCAACCCGTTTTGCATTCCTGGCACGAAGGAAACCAAAAGCTTCCTGGTGCAGTTCGTCAAAGCGTTGCTCGCCGAATCGGGCTATGAATGCAGCGGTAGCGACGGCGAACACATCTTCAACAGCATCAGTACGGTCTATCGGTGGCCAGATCCGAACGACCGCAATCTGGGCGCGCTAGTCGATGGCTTTTTGCCCAACATCAAGAAAGCGATGCGGCCGTGGGTGGGTAATGGGCAATTTGCCTCGGTCTTTGACAACAAAGTGGACACTCTCACTTTCTCTGACTTTCAAACGTTCGACTTTCAGGGGATGGACCGCAAGTATCCGCAAGTGCTGGAGCCGCTGCTGTTCTACATTTTCCAGCGGATTAGCGAAGTGGTGACAGATCCCAGATTCGCCATGACCGAGAAATACCTGTGGCTGGATGAGGGCTGGAAATTCCTCATGAATAAAACCACGCGCGAGTACTTCCTGGAGGCTGCAAAAACGTGGCGGCACTACAACGCCGGCGTCGGGATCTTGACTCAGTCCGCGGCGGACCTGCAAGGGCCTGGTGTGTTCGACGCGTTGAGCGAGCTTTGCCCAGTGAAAGTTTTGCTGGCCAGTCCTGGCGCGAAGGTAGCGACCTATCGGGATTTGTTCAAGCTCAACGAACGGACAGCGGATATCTTCGCGGGGCTGATTCCACGGCGGCAAGCCTTAGTCGGTACGCCGGCGGGCTGGAAGCGAATTGAGATTTTGCTTGACGAACAAGCGATCGCGGAATATGGCTCGGCGCCTGCCGAGGTCTTGGCGAGGAATGCGGATCGTGCAGAGAGCGACCGCGAACTAGAAACCGTAGTGACCGCCGGCGCATAGCGGCGAATTCGAAAAGGAGTTCAACTTTGAAGAAATTCACAATTCACGCGGCCATGCTGTTCATGCTGGCTGCTGTTACTTACGCGGCGGATAACGGCAAATCAGCGGGAAGCTTTGACATTCCGCCCTCGTCGAGAAGTGTGAGCTATCACGATGGCGAAATTCTACCGATTTCGGTCGCTTTGCGCTTTGAGACAGTCATCCGTCTGCCCGATAGCGAAGTGGTGTTGCAGCCAACGGGCGGCGATAAGGACCACTGGACGGTGGCCTGGGCGGCCAACTTCGTTTTCATCAAGGCGGGCTTGCCTGGCTCGCGCACAAACTTCAACGTTCTTTGTAAGAGCGGCCACTTGTATAGCTTTTCCGCCACAGAGGTTACACCAGGCGGCCGTCCGGACTTGCTTGTCATTGTGAGTCTGGTCGAAGCGGCCGGGGCGGTACAGCATCCAAAGTTCGTGCTGGCGGCTGAGCTGGAATCTTGCCAAAGCCACTCAAAAGAGTTAGAGGCGAAGTTCTCTGATTTGACCGGGAACGCTCCAAAAGCGAAGCTGCCCGCGGCCACACTGTTGACACCTGACAATGCGGCGACGGGGCGTTCGTTCGAAAGAGACTACAAGTACAAACCGGATCAGGCGAAGCAACTCAAAATCACGGAGATCAAGCACGATGAGCATTTCACTTACATCGTGGGCGATTTGCCCGAGTTGATGGCGGTCTATGCCTATGTTGACGGCAAGCATGACCACATCCTGCAGGCCAATTACGACCCTGACCAGCACTGGTATCGCGTCGATGGGGTGATTGACCGCGGCTATCTGAAGATCGGCAAAAAAGAATTTAAGTTTACGCGGAAAGGGTAACAGACACCATGGGCTTCAAAATTAGTTTTGGCGACGACAAGCCACCGCAAAGCGGGGAAGCGGTCACACAGCCCGCGCCAGACCCGAACGCGGCGATGGGATCAAAGAAACAGCGCAGCAGCATGATGCTGCTGTTGGGCGGTGTTCTCGTCACAGTGCTGCTGATCTCAAAAACTTGTAGTTCGCCGGCGAGTGACACACAACCCGCTAAGGTTGCCGGGCCAGCGGGGAGCGCTGCGAAACCGAAGCCCTCCGCACCGCCCACGGCGAAGCAAATCGAGGATCTGACGCAAGCCTATAACCGGGTGGGCGATGAAGCGGCAAAGGCCCGCGAAGTCATTGAGCATCGGGAACAGCAGCTCGGCGGGGACACAGACAAAGGCAACGGCAAAGATCCGCTGCTGATGCAAGCTGATAACGCAAGGCTTCGGCAGATTGAGTTATCGGGCGGCAATTCGCAGAGTCTGCCCGTCAATCCTCTCATTGAAGAGAGAAAACACAAACAGGAAGAAGAAGCAAAATCCCTGCTTTCGAGTCCGCTCTATGAGCAGGCGAAGACGATCTCTCTTAACGACAGCGACCCGCCGGCGAATCAGTATGCAGTGGTGCGGCCGGATGTGGATCCACGACAGGAAAGCAGCGCCAGCAAGCCAATAGGGCGCGAGAAGAAGGGCGAACCGCTCGACTTTGATCCGCATCAATCCGTCACTGAATGGCTGCGCGCCGGCACGCTCATGGAAGGCGTGTTGACTAACTCTCTGGCTGCGGAAGAGCTGGGGCCCGTCCAGATGTTGATCGATCACGACGTCTATATTCCGTACACGACAACGGTGGTGATTCCCAAAGGCTCGATCGCGCTAGGAGAAGCAAAAGCGGTAGGGGATCAATCTGAGGAACGAGTCGCTGTTACGTTTCATCGAGTCATAACACCGGGCCGTTTCGGCTACGGTATTCCGCTCGATCGCGGCGAGCCCGGTCTGTCGCAATCCGGCGAAGCTGGCTTACATGACAAAGTGAACCGGCACTATGCCTCTATCTTCGGGGCGTCTCTGGCGCTGGGCGCGATTGGCGGCCTGGCGCAGATCGGCAACGGCGGCGGCGCCTACGCTGATCCCTCCGCATCGTTCCGCAACGGTGTTTCGCAGTCCATGGCTCAATCGTCGAATCGAGTTCTGGACCATTTTCTGCAGCGTCGTCAAACGCTCCAGATCCGCAAAGGCAATCGCGTAGAAATCATGCTGATCGGCGATTTGCCCGTACCCTTGCCGCCACAGACCGCGGTTCCGACGACGGAACAGCGCGAGGCCAATATGCCACCAATTCCCCGCCGCGCCGATAGTGACGTGGTGGAAACCCAACAACCCTAAAAGGAGAAGAAAAGCAAATGCAACGCTCAACCGAACGCGCGCTCAAGGCTTATGTCATTTACAAATCATGGCCAGTCATTTTTGGGCTGTTCTTCCTGGGCAGTACTGCCCTTGTTGTCCTTCTCACGTTTGTGATGGTTTTAATTCGGTACATCTTCAACGGTGTGCCCATCTGGCAGTAAGACTCAAAAAAGGAGAATCCAATTGAATAAAAAGAACCTGTTTTTGGCCAACCCTACAACGCAGGCAGTTGGCAGAATCGCGGCATCAGCCTTATTGTTGTTCGGCTTAGGCGTAGCCATACCTAAACCGGCTCACGCGATCTTTGGCATCGGCGATGTCGTGTTTGATCCGTCGAGCTGGGGGGAATTAGTTAATTCCGATTTGACGCTAACCCAGCAACTTGCGCAAGCGATGAAGATCGCGACCAACGGAATACAAACGTACCAACTCGCCATGAACATGGCTGTTGCCTTAACGCATGCGAAGAAATCGGACTTCATCACCTTGGCGCAACTTGCAGTCGCTGATCACGTCTCCGATCTTAATGTGAAGGGCGAGAGCGCTGGTTGGTCGACCTCGGTGAACGGTAGCAACCCTTCGGGTGCGCCGGCGGCCTGGACCGCTGCCAGCTTGGGCCTCAAAGACATGTCGATCATGATGGCGCCGGAAACGGTGGGTACCTCGGCAAAGCTTGCTCAACTCGCCTCGGTCAATGCACTGACGGGCTCCAGCGTCAAGTGCATGGAAACGATTTCGACGTATCGCGGGAACTCGCTCGCCAATGCAGCCGGCCCGCTGCTTAAAACGGCCATGGCTCATTTGGACGGGACACCGGCGAACAACACGGCAATCGCGCAATCAAACATCTCGAATGCGCAGCTCAACCAACTGATGACGGAGACACGCGCGCAAGGCGATCTGCATAGCTGCATGGTGGAGCAGATGCTGGTCGCGTCGAAAACGCAGTCGGACCAGATCACACACCAGCTAAACCTTGAACGAGACTTTCAGGCGGATGTGGCTGCCAACGCGGCAACGCCAACGAATACGTCGGTCTCGTTCGGGCGACTGATTCCGTAGGAGGAAAACATGTCTTTAGTGAACACCAAACTACTCATTTGTGTGCTGGCTGGCCTAGTGGCGATTGCCGCTACGCTTGCACAGATGCAAAAAACCCAAGCTGAACACGATGCCGTTCTAATGCGGCCGGCGGTTCAGCAGCAACTCGGAAACGGCATCGATTGGCAGGACGTAGACAAACGCAATAAAGCCATGGCCAAGGGTCAACAACACATAGTTGCTCCGGCCAAGATAGCGAAGTCCTTTAGCTACCAGATGCCCTAACGCTCGAAAAAGAAAGAAAGCCCGTGAACACCAAAACGATTCGCAACCTGTTGCTGCTTCTCACGCTGGGAGCGCCGTTTGCCTTGGGAGCCGGCTATGATTTTGCCGGCTCTATCACGGGCGCGGCCGCCAACTTGGTAATAAATGAAGAACCCATTTTCAAGCCCGTTGGCGACACAATCTTTGCTTCTCTCACGGTCGTTATGATCGTTGTCTGCGGGAAGAAGATCATTTTTTCTACTTCGGACGCGGAATATCACGCGGGACTAGCCTACCTGAAAAGCTTCCTCGGCCACTGGCTGGTGGGCTGGACTTGTCTGGCCTTCTACGATGTGCCGCTCTGGGGCGGGATGAGCATTCATCAGGTGATTCCGATGATTGCTACCTTCCTTGCGAACAAAATCAACCTGGCCATTGTGGATACCACGGTGACCGATATGCAAACTGTCATTTCGGGCATGCCTATGCCCGCATTGTTTGCCCCAGCCGAGGTTTTCACTTACGGCATGGTGATGCTGCAATCGATGGTGATGGAGGCCGTTCTTGTCTTGGCCTCGTCATTCAGTTTTGTGGCGCTGGGCGTTGGTACGCTCTTTGGACCGATTCTGATTTCCGTCATTATCGTTCCCTGGCTGCGTCACTGGTTTTTTAGCTGGATCAACTTCAGCGTGAAATTCGGGATGTTCGCCGTGGTGGCAGCTGCCCAAGCGTTCGTCTGGGCAACGGCTGCGGATAGCTTCATTATTAATTTCGTGGCGGGTAATTACACGCTTGCTCATTTGCTCACGAGCCTTGTAGGTCTTGGCATTATCACGCTCGGCGCGATCTTGGGTTTACTCTCGACCGGATCACTGGTCAACGACTTATTTGGCGGTTCCGCACATGGCGGCGGCAACATCGGCGTGATCGGCGCCCTCAAAGCTCTCTTTTAAGGACAAACTATGACAACTCCACTTCCTCCCGTGAATCAAGCGACACATCGCTTTCTGGATAAGCAAGACGCTCTGCTGTCAGTCAACAACACGCTCAAGGGGCTGCTGGTCATCGCCTTGGTGGTCATCGCGTATCAGGGCTGGAACAACTCGCGCCTGGCGAAGCTGTTGGGCAGTAGAGAGCCTTTTGTGGTGAGGCAAGACGCGGTGGGCTTCGCTGAAGCGGTGACGGTGAACAATATGCGCTCGAAGATCGATGAGGCTTCGGCGAAATATTTCCTCATGCATTGGGTGCAGAACAACCTTGAACGCCGGCACGCCACGGTGGTCGATCAGTATTCCATGTCGTTGCATTTCTTTACGCAGGACCTTTTTGACAAAGTGTCCGCGGATGATAGCCACTCGAAATGGATGGCGGCCTTTCTCGATTCGCAGGCGGAAGAAATTCACGTTCAAGTAACGAACGTTGTCCCTCAACTCGATTCTGTGCCCTACAGCGCCCGGGTGGACTTCATAAAGAAGTTCGTGCAGCCAGGCGTGGCGGATAGTCCAATAAACCGCACCGAACGCTGGACAGCCAATATTCAGTTCACCCAGCTCGACAAAGTTCCGAACGACATGATTCCTTATAATCCGCTGGGCTTTGTGATGGCGTCACTGCCGCGCTTCAATCAGGAGTTCACAACCGATGACCACAAGTAGTGTTTCACCAGTCGCGCAAACGCTGCGCAGCTTTTTGCCGTCCTGCGGTGATTGGGCCTGGGCGGTGATCGATCCGGATATCTCGGAAGTGATGGTCAACCCGAACAAAACGGTGTTTGTCCAAAGATCGGGTCGCATTTCAAAGATTGAGGCAAAGGTAAATCAAGATGATTTAACGGCTGGGCTGCAGTTCCTGGCGGGCAGTCTCGGAAAGGTGTTTGACGATGCGCATCCAATCTTAGATGCGCTGCTGCCTGATGGGTCCAGAGTGGCCGCTACCATCGCCCCAGCATCGCGCGAGGGCGTCTGCATGACTATCCGCAAGTTCTCTCGGCAGCGGTTCTCATTGCAGGACCTGGTGGGATCTGGGTCTATGCCGGATTGGGTGGCGGACATCATTGCGAAAAGTGTCCGGGAGAGGCAAACCATGCTGGTATCCGGCTCAACAGACTCGGGCAAAACGACGCTCTGTAACGCGGCCATCATGCACATTCCGGCCGAGGAACGACTGGGCATTCTCGAAGATACCCGGGAGTTGAAGGTCTCTCATGAAAACATTTTCCCCTTCGAAACGCGCGAAGAGCAGAAGGATAATGACGGAACTCTGCAAGTAACGGGAATCAGCATGCGCCAGCTCGTCAAGAACTGTTTGCGTAATCGCCCTGATCGGCTGATTATCGGCGAAGTTCGCGGCCCGGAAGCGTTTGATTTGTTGGATGCGTTGAACACCGGTCATGAAGGCTCGATGTCAACTATTCACGCGAACACTCCGTCCCTTGCCTTGGATCGCCTGGCCAGCTTTGCGATGCGCGCCGGCGTTACCGTTCCGTACGAGGCGGTTTGTTGCGATATCGGCGCCCTCATTCGCTTAGTGGTGCAGGCGAGCCGCGCGGACGGTAAGCGGTTCATCTCGCAAGTGGTGCGAGTCGCCGGCTACGACCGGGAAACGAAAGCGTTCCGGTTGGAACCGCTCTACCAGCGAAATTAAAGCTTCTTCAGGGATCGCGGCCACCGTAACGAAACGGCCCGGTTGTGATGCCCAAACATAACTGTGGCGAGTGCGCTAACACTCGCCACAGCTTTACAACAATCCACACTGAACCTCTTGCAAGGAGCAACATGAATCTGAAATCTATTATGACGACGGCGGGCTTAGCCCTGCTATTTTCTCTCTCTTCAAGCTCGGCCAAGGCACAAGACTGTCAATTCATCATGGTCACGGAATTGTACTCGGGATGTTATCTGCGCATCACGACCTGTGGCTCATCGACCATTGGCTCTGGCTGTAGTTCGGGTGGTCAAAGCGCCGCCAAAAAAGCGGGGCCGCCCAAAACCAGCAATTGCGAGCCCGCTAAAGAGTTAGCACATCCGGCGCTAAAGCCTGCCGTATCGACTGAGCCGAAGGAAACCGAATAGTTCTGTACTCTGGGCGGTGGCCTCGTGTCGCCGCCCGAAACCAAAAGGAAAAAGCGGATGGCAAACGAACAGAGTATTCAGAACGACCCAATTCGGAGGCAATTCACCGAGCAAGAGCTTCGTGACGGAGCGGCGGCTTTTGATCGGATCTACGGCGAGAACGTGTTTGATTTCCCAAAACGAAGGCTATCCAACGATGAATTAGAACAGCGGTTTGCCGACGTTCATAACATTCCACTTGAAGAAGTTCATGCCTCACTCGAAGCGCAGAGAAACGAACCAATTGAGGAAGAAGAGGAAGAGGCTGGGAGGTTAGATGATCTGGTCGAGGCGGATGAGTGGAATCGGGAGCGCGGCTTCACATCCATGCCGCGAGATCGAGCGCAACGGGAGTTAATTGTCGCTCAGACCATCAATGAATCTCAGGAAAATGGGGCTTTAGAGGTTGGTACAGATCAGCAAACCGTTGTCGCCGCTGAAACGAACGAAGTGGTAAAGAAGCCTACCGAGGACGAACTCAAGAGCGCCCTGGCAGCGCGTTCAGCGCTCGAAACGGAGCGCGAAAACATCCTCGCTGAAGCGCAAACTCCGCATGAAGTTGTATTGGACGGGGCACTGAAAAGCTATGTCAATGGCAGAGCGGACGCCTACAACAACATCCGCAATGCGTTGGCTGAGTCTTCCACGGTCGAACTACCCAACGTGATCGAACCGGAAGAAATCAACGTTGCGCCTCCCACGCTGGCGATTGATGACCGTCAGCAGTCGCTATCACTTGGTCTTTAACAAGGTAAACACACATGAACCGCGCCCGAATCCGTCCACCATATCCTTTATTCCGCTGGGTCGCCGGCCTCGCCGCGGTTCCTGTTGTCATCGCGACAATGTCCTTCGCCCTGAAGAGCATGCCCACGTTGGAAAACGTCTACTGGGGCGAATACCTCAAAGCCAGCTACCTGCCAGACGTTGACAGCATAAAGCACTACAAGCTCGGCAAGGCTCAGCCGCTGGCGGCGCCAGTGCGCAAGATTCTCTGCGAATGTGAGCCTTCTACCTGCAAGCCAGGCGCGGAATATGTTTGGCCACCGCCGGAATGGTTGGCTGTGACGGAAGAGCCGGTACCGCCGCTTGAAGGCCTGCGCTGGGTGAGTTTTGTTTCCGGGTGGGATCGCGCTCGAGAGAAGCAGCAGTTTCTTGCTTGGCTGCGAACCAACATCTATGGCGGGAAGGCCGCTTCTGTGTTTCTTCTCACTCCGTTGTTTATTGGGCTTGCACTCGCTGCGCTGCTGTTTGGACTGGGCTGGTACGTCGATTATGAGCGTCAGATTCGCTTCCGCGATGGCGATCGCCTGATGCGTGGGCCAGTTTTGGTAAGCCCGCGGCAATTCAACAAAACGGTTAAGGGTGCATTTGTTGAGATCGAGTTGGAGCGGGCAGGCCTGGCTCGCATCACGCAGCCGCGGGCATTGAAGATCCCACGCGATGCTCTCTGCAAACATACCGAGGCCATCGGTGCCGGCGGATCTGGCAAAACCGTACTGCTCAAAAACATTGCGGAAGATTCAGAACGCCGCGGCCGGAAGCAAGTCGTAACTATTTACTACGACCCGCATTTACAGTTCACTCGTTGGTTTTACGACCCAAGCCAGGGTGACATGATCCTGGGGCCCCTAGACACTCGTAGCGCTCGCTGGAATCCGGCTTCAGAGGTTGACTACACCAACACAGCGACTGCGCAGGCAACGGCACTGGCGCAAGGCGCAAGCCTCTACCCTGGCAATCCGACCAGGCGTGATTGGTTCTTCACAAACGCCGCGCGAATCATCTGGCAATACGCCATGGTTCATTACCGCCCAAACGCGGAGCAGCTCGTTGAACTTCTGACGCATGCAGACCCGTTGCTGGATGCGATCGCAGTAGGCACTGAGTTGGAAGAAATGCTGAAGAAAAACGCCGAAGGGCAAAGGGCCGGCATCATTTCAACTCTCACGGCGTTGTTGTTTGCATTGCGTCAGATCCCATCCATTTCGGCTGAGGGCGTGCCGGAATTCTCCGCGCGCCGCTGGGTGCGTGAACGGCCTGGCAATTTGTTCATTACGAGCAGGCCGGAAACACAGGAAGCGGTGGCGCCGCTTTTACGGCTATGGATTGACAGTCTGCTGATGGGCCTCATGTCAGTAGGAAAACGGTCTGATTTGCCGGAAGTGCGAATCATTCTTGATGAGCTGCCCAACCTTGGGGAACTCGGCAAGCTCAAAGACGCCATGACTCAAGCGCGAAAGGCCGGCATCGAAATCTATTTAGGGTTTCAAGATCCTTCCCAAATTCAAGCTCTGTATCAGGAAGAATCGAGGGCCATCATCAGCGCCGCCACATTGCGTTACTTCGGGCGAATTGCAGATGATACTTCCGCCAAACAGGTTTCCGGCATGATCGCGCAAAACGAAGTGGAAGCAGTCACACAACATCGTGCGCCAGATGCGGACATGAGTTTTACCAGCAACGAAAAAGTAAAAGATCTGGTGATGGCCGGCGAGCTGGGCAGCTTGGAAGATCGCACTGGTTTTATCCGGTACGGCAATTATTGTGTCGATATTCGCGGCAACGTGAGGCTCGGCCTGGGACCGCAACGAGTTGATAAAGCGGTCGGATTTGTTCCCGCTATCGGGGAACCGCCGGCACAATTGCCTTTGCCCAATCTGGAGATGGTTCGCGCGCAGGAAGCAGCACACCGCGCTAGCGAAACCGCGAAAGCGGCTGTGGCCGTGTGGCCGCAAAAGGGAGTCGCACGCTAAAACATGTGGACTGCCAAAGCAATCTCTGACGGTTCCACATACGGCCGCCACGTCGAGAACAATGACTATTACTCCGAAGGGGAAAAAGTCACTGGACGGTGGCAGGGCCGCGGTGCTGAACTGTTGGGGCTCAGCGGTGACGTCAGGATGGAAGACTTTGACGCTGTTCGACAGGGGCTTCACCCACAGACTAAGGAGTTCCTCAGGCAGCGTCAAGGCGCGGATCGTTACGGCGAAGTCACGCGCAACGGTGAAACGGCGATTGAGAAAACCGGCACGGCCAGAGCCCTCTACGACTTCACTATCTCGGCGCCGAAGGACATTTCGATACAAGCGATGCACGATCCGTGTTTAGTCGAGGCTCACGAAATCGCCGTGACTGAAACGGTTGCCGAGATGGAGAGCATTGCAGCCGTTCGCGTCCGCAAGGGCGGCATGAATGAAAACCGCCAAACTTCTAATCTCGTGATCGCTCGATACGAACATGACACCAGCCGCGAGTTAGATCCCCAACTGCACACGCATTTAGTAGCGGCCAACTTGTCGTTTGACGGTGTCGAAACCGTATGGAAAGCGCTGCAGGCCTCCGAGATCTTCGATCAGCGAGCGTATCTGACGGAGTTTTACCGCAACGCCCTGGCGCGCGAGACGATGAGGCGTGGCTATCAGATTGAAGATCACGCAAGGCATGGCCAGGATAACGGTTTTGGAATTCAGGGCATCACGGAAGAGACTCGCGAGAAATTCAGCCGGCGCAGCGAGCAGAGAGACGCCGCGATCGCCGACTTCATGGAAAAGAACGGCCGTCGCCCTTCGAATAAGGAAGTAGCGTTACTCGTTCGCGACTCTCGGCCTGAAAAGTTAACAGCAATCACCACGGCTGAGGTAAAGGCCGGCCAGCTCGCCCGGTTGAGTCCGGAAGAAGCAGAGAGCGGGCAAAAACTGCTGCGTGAGGCCCTGCAGCGTGGCTCAGTCTTGGAGACAGCGCTCGCCGGGCCTTCACTGACCTTTGCGACAGAACACATATTTGAGCGCGTTTCCGTTGCAAAGACCCATGAACTGAAAACAGAGGCGTTGATACACGGGCGGGGCCGTCTGGATGTACCGGAACTGAGCGGACAGATCGCGGCAAAAGTGGCCACCGGAGCAATGATATCGGCGCGCGGCCAGGTTGCCACACAAACTACCCTGCAGCGCGAACTAGCCATGAAGGCGGCCATCAATGACGGTGTAGCAAAACATGGGCCGTTAGGCAGGGGCCAAGCCTTTGTAGTGGCTGATACATTGCGCCCCGAACAGAAAGAGGCTGTACTCAAAGCGCTCGCAAATCGCGATTTTGCCTTCAACATCTCTGGAGCTGCAGGCGTTGGAAAAACGTTCGCGCTGAAAGAACTTGATCGAGGTCTGCGGGAAGCACGGGTAAGCATGACAGCGGTAGCACCCTCGGCTCATGCGGTCCAAGTGCTGCAAAAAGACGGCCTTCCCGACGCAATGACAATCGCGCGGCTGCTGGCGGATCCAAACCAGCAAGCGCAGCTCCGCGGCGGCGTGCTGCTGATCGACGAAGCGGGCATGGTTTCCAGCAAGGACATGGACGCTCTGATCCAGCTCGCCAAAGGCCAGGATGCGCGTATCGTCTACAGCGGCGACACTGCCCAAATCAAATCAGTGAGCGAAGGCGATGCTCTCCGGATCTTAGAACGCGAGTCATCTCTCCAAACGGTTTCCCTCCGTCAGATCAGCCGGCAGAAGGATGCCGAGTACAGATCTGCAATGGAGACGTTGCGGACGAAGCCCGCAGAAGGGTTCGAAAAGCTCGAAAAGATGGGCGTGATCCGTGAGGTTGACTGGCGCCTGGTCGGGAAAGAAACGGCGCGCGCCTGGCGCGAGGCCGCGGCGGTACCGAACATGAAGGGCGAAGCCCGTTCGGTTCTGGTGGTCACCCGTACCCATGACCAGATCGCCTCAATCACTCATGCCATTCGCGAAGATCGCAAGGCTCATGGAGAAATTGCCGAAGGTCGAGAGTTTGACAAACACCGGGCGCTCGATTGGACCGAAGCGCAAAAAGGCCAAATGAAGCGATATCAGCCGGGCCAGGTGCTCACCTTCCATAAAGACGTGAAGGGCATCGCCAAGAACGAATCTTTAGAGGTCATCAGCGCGGGGAAAGACGGCATCAGAGCGCGCAAAGCGAACGGCCAGGAAGTAACCCTCACCGCAAAACAGAGCGCAGCTTATGGCGTCTTTGAGAAGGAAACCCTCGAGGTTTCAGCGGGTGACCGGCTGTTACTCCAAGCCAACTGGAAGGAAAAAGGTACAGCCGGCTTCAAGGCAACGAACGGCGAGCTGGTCACAGTCGCAAGCGTCGACGCCGGCGCGATCCGCCTTGAGGACGGCCGCCAGCTTCCAGTCGCTTACAAGCAATTCACCAGCGGGTATGCCGTCACGGCTCATGTTGGGCAGGGCGATACCGCTGACTTCGTTGTGGTGGCGCCCGATGGCATGAAGCGCGATTTAGCTTATGTCGCCCTGACCCGAGGGAAAGAAGGCCTCACTGTGGTTACCAGCGATGCGCTGGCCCTACAGGAATCCATGGGGGTTAGTGGCGATCGCCAGTCAGCCAGTGAGCTGGCGAGGTCCGCGGCGGCCATCAAAGCGCGCGGTATGGGCGGCGATGAACACGCCATTTATCAGAAACACCAGGAAGAACACGAAAGACCGGCACTTCAGCAACGGCCGCAGATTGAAAAGGAGATGACCCACAATGTCGAACGCCATTCCGGACGCAGCATTAGTTTCTGAAGATTGGCAGCTCGCACCAGATGAGCGTCGGCCGCTCTCTCTGCTGTTTCAGCTACACCGCGGCGTGCATGGCTTTCCCTGGATCCGGTTAGTCCATTTCGAGGGTGACAACAACGTCGTGAAGATGGATTTCGCTTCGCACACTGTCACGATCAGCGGCCAGGGCCTCGCGGCGTTACTGGCGGCCATTGCCGGCCAGCGGGTGATCAGAGTCATCGAACCCTCAGAGAGCGAAGCCACCTTCGGCGTACGCGGGTCCGCTGCGGCAACCTATCTCGGCCCAGCGGTTCATTCCATCACTGTCAAGAAATTCGGCGAAGACGAATAAAGGAGACACCAGCGAATGTACGCCAGCTTACACAAAACTGTGCCTGAAAACACCTGGATAAAAAGGGGATACGAATGCTACAAACAGGGATAAAAAGGGGACAAAACAGGGATAAGAGGAACGGGCTTTCCGAACTCAAAACGGACCGAAGCCGAAGGCTTAGGGATAGTGTCTCTTTTTCTCTCTTTTTCTTTTAGTTCCTGTGACCCACAATGCCGCTGTTGTCATATCTCCGCGTGGGTCCGAGATGCCAATGTTCGGGAGTTCTCCCTGTGAAAGAAGAACTTCAGCGGATCTATGACAGCGTGCCGGAAGACGAACCCAAATCACGCTTGGAACCATACCGAGAATTGATTCTGCGATGGCGAAGGCAGGGCAGAACCTATCACCGTATCCGCGAACTGCTGGCCACTCGTTGCAATGTGACGGTCGCTTACGTCACGCTGTACAGATTCATTAAGAGGTGTTCTCGACCTCGCAAGGCACAACCGGATTTAGGGTTTGAACCGGAGACTCAGCCGGTGAACGATTCAAGCGGGGCGGTGCAATCCGTCGAGCGGAAACCTCGGATGACACCCGAGGAACGAGCGGCACTACGAGCTTCTTATGACCGGCCTTTGTTTCCGAACGAAGAGCAAAAACCGCTCTTTGTCCGCAAGCCGGGGCCAATTCGCAACCTCAACAACGAAACGCAGGGAGAAAACTAATGGCAGCAGCAGTTACACAGATTCCGGTTACCGCTGAAAAGGTGGAACCGACGAGCCGCGTCGTTTTTACGCAGGGCGGCAAGGGCGGTACAGGTAAGACCGCTTTCGCCACGATGCTGGTGGAATGGTACGCCGCGCACAAAACACCATGCGCGCTGATCGACATGGACACGGAGAATAAGGCGCAAGGGTCACTCGCCCACTTCTTCCCCAAGGCCCGCAAAAGCAACGTTCATCTGGCGCGCGGCCTTGATCAGTTTGTCGAAGTTTTAGATAAGGGCGTTCCGATTGTGGTGGCAGACATGGGCGCCAGTGCTGGCGACGTGGCCCATGAGTGGTTTGACTCGATGTATGAATCAGCTTCAGAAAGTGGCATCGCCTTTACCGCTATCGGGATTGTGACGCCTGATCCGGCGAGCGTGGCCAGCGTTTTGGATTGGGCGACATTCTTGCAAGGTCGGGTCGACTACCTAATTGTCAAGAACTCCACGGTGAAGCTGTCCGACTTCGGCTATTGGGATACAGACCCGCAAGCGGTGGAGTTCCGGAAGCTCTTTAAGCCGCAGGAAATCAGCATGGAATATCGTTTGCCTGATATCGAATTCGAGGCCCGTGAGCATGGTCTGACCCTCAACGCGGTGGCGGAGCGGAAGACCAACCTTCCCTTGTTGAGCCTCACTGGCAGCGTTTGGCGCGCACAGGCGTATCGCCGAAACATCTACAAGGAATTGGACAGAGTAAAGGACTTGCTGATTCTGTGACACGAACTGCCACACCGAACGTAATCGCGGGGCTTGCCGCCCGCCTCACCGAAAGCCAGGACCGCGAGACATATGCGGCCCTGGTGTCCTACGTGAATGAGTTACCATCAGGCGATGAGTTCCGACAGCTCATGGAGATGCTCGGCCTGCTTTCACTGGTTGGGCAACGTGTGCCGGATGCTCTGGCCGAGTTCCTGCAGGAGCTGCGATCGCACATGAAAGCCGCGGCGGATTATCACTTCAAGTTGGATGCGCGCCTGGCTTCGCTTCCCTCGGAGATCACGGCCGGGGTGGATCCCAAGGTCATTGCTGAACAGATGAGCGAGGTCTTCCGGCAACAGATAGCGAAGACCGGACTTCGCGACACAGTTGGTTTACTATCGCCTGCGGTGACAACGCTGAAGGCGTTATCAGGCGATCTCACGTCATCGCTCGGCCCGGTGGTCTCGAAGATCGACACCGGCACTGCGAAACTCATCGCGGCCGCGCGCCAGGTGGAGGACCACAACCAACGCCTCATGTACCAGCAGCGCTCGAATAGCCGGGGTATGCTGGCCATGGCGGCGCTGCTTATTTTCTTGATCGGCGGTCTAGCGGGAATTGTCCTCGAAAAACGCCAGACGGTGGATGCCCTGGCCAACATCGGCGCCCAGATCGAGCGAGTACAGACGCCGGCGCCCTTGCCGATTGCTGAAAATCCGCGCAAGAATAAGAAGCAGGGCCTATGACGACAACTACACACCCACGAGAAGTGGCCCGAAGTTGGATCGCCGAGACAATCACGAAGCATTTGAAGCCCGAACTAGGCGGCGCTGATCGAGTGCGGCGTGTAGCCGATGAAATTGAGGCCACTGCGTTTCAAGAGAACATGCCCGTAGAGCTGGCAGTGGAATTGACCGCGGAATGGTGCGACCTGCAGAATAAGGAAGTCGGACTGTCCCGCAAGGTTCACGTCCCTTATGTCTGGCGCAAAGAGCCGTGAAATACGGTTATGCTCGGGTATCAACCGAGGACAACTGCGCGAGCTTGCGGGCTACGAGACGGCTCCGGATCGTCGCCTATTGGCGATCGGGAAAGGCATAGACGTACCCATCGAGAATGCGCTTTTCGGCTTCCAAGTCGCCTTTTACGGTGTGGTGGGTAAGCAGGCGATCGATCAGAGCGATTCGCAGTCGAGCCTCCTTCAGGCTTGAGCGCTCGGTCTCCAGTGAGGGGAGGATGAGCGATCCATTCTCGATCCCGACAAGGCAGTTGGTAAATTGCGGGGTCTAGCCGCTGATCACCGCCGCATTCCCTCGAGTTCTTGCAAGCGTTTAACGGCCTGTTCCTGTGACGTCGGTTCCGTTGAAGTAGCCGTTCATAGCGGGCCTGAAGCATCTCTGGAGTTATTCGGTTCCAAAAAACACCCCCATAATAAACTTTGTCTGCCAATCCGTGGCACACCGCTCGCTGTGCCCGGCCAAGTGCTGCATGTCTTCACGGGGCACGTTCTGTTCCAGCAGGTCGGTGATAGTCGTAACGCGGAAAGAATGTGGGGAATAGAGCATGGATAGCGACTACAACGAGGCTATCCGTCTTATGCCATCCATGGCTGAGGGATTCGAAGGCCGGAGCCGGGTTCACCGCCTTAGAAATGAACTCGAAGTTGCGCGAACAGACCACAAAGAGGCTGTTCGACTGGGATTGAAAAATACCGATGTGCCCGCTGACATGTCCGCTACGGTAGGACGGAACCAAGCCCCGGTCGCTTCCGAGGAGCAGCACCTAAATATATTAAGATCTGAACGCCATAAGCAAATGATCAATCTTGACGAGGCCGAGGCGTTTCTCGGTGGATCCTACCGCGAAAAACGCCGATGCACGCACTACGGGACTTTATGACCGGCGCAAGCGGAAGATCAGCAGGAATATAGTGGAGAGGATCTCGGTGTAGTGCCGTCCCGGTCGAATCGGCAAAATCAGCTAAGGAGATAGCCACGTTTTCAGATACTCTTGATCATCTTTTGAATAACGTCCTTGAAGCCGCGATTGAATATCAGAAGGCAGAGGAAGCATTGACTCTCGCACATCAAGCCGGAAAATGGGATGGCGAGGCAAAAACAGCTAAGCGCAAAGCTGGGGAATTGGCGGTTGCCATAGACGGACTGACAGATCGGGCGCATCTCGAATTCAAGGCAACAAAGGGAAACATTAGGGCCGATGTTTCTTTACTTTGCTTTTGGCCTGGAAGTACGACATCCCGGCATGAAGCTTTTGAAAGGGTGCACGCGGTGGCAGATGCCTAAAGCATTCGAAGCTCGATAATAAGGCGCACGTGATCCACTCCTTCGAAGATGTGCTGGTGGTCGGGCTGGGATTCGGCTTAGACGGTTTTGGAGTAGGAAAATACAGTGGTGTCGAAGTGCTAGTCCGTGACAAAAGCGGGACATCTTGGAAATTTCTCGGTGACGTCCCCACGGTCATCTGTGCCTGGTTCCGTTTCCTGCGTCAATCCGGGATAGTGTCTCCAAGCACTGCATTCCACGCGTGCGGAATTCAGGTATATCCGTAACGGGCTCCCGCAGCGACGCATCTGCTTGACGTTGCTTAATGCTAAGTTCGTTAAGCTGAAGCCGCAGTTCTTCACACCAATCATTAATGCGTTTTGCTCGTATTGGGGTGATAATGAGGTCAAAGAAACCGACCGCTGGCATGGTCAGCGGTGCGACAAAACTGGCCGGTATGCTACGCACCTTGGCCGCGATTATGGCGTAATCAAAAGGCGTCGGCACTGGCGCTGGTTCGATTCGCTTGGTCTCTTCTGTCATGATCGTCCTTCGCTCTTTCTTCCTGTGAAAAACGATCGCACGGGTACGCTGGAACGGCATCTTGATCCCGGTTCCGTGTATCGCAATATTGTCATCAAATATGCCAGCGCAAGCGGTATCAGCGCGGAGGCCATTGGCGTCTGCGTGCATTCGATGCGGGCGACGGCGGCAACCAATGCGTTGCCGCATGAAGCCGATATTGCGAAGGTGCAGGAATGGCTGCGTCATGCGAATGTTTCGACTACTCGTCTATCTGATCGCAGGAAGACGCGGCCTGAGGACAGTCCTACGTTTCATGTAAAGTATTGATTGCCTTGACATTTAATGAGAAAACGTTCCCATGTCAGTTTGACGCACTTGCATAGCATGGCACTGTCAATGAAAATGGACAACTGGATCATGACAGTCGGTAAGTAAAAAGATGCAATTTTCGATTCTACATATATCGGATCTCCATCGTGACCTCACCGATGAAATTGATAATAAATGGCTTTTAGATTCGCTGGCGAAGGACTTCGAACAGATTGCGAGACAGACGCCGAAAATCGCCATGCCAGCGCTGGCAATCGTCAGCGGCGACCTCGTGCATGGAATTAGGCCGGGTCTCGCCGATGGTGGCAAAGAGTTGAACCGCCAGTACAAGCAAGCAGGGGAGTTCTTGATCGGGCTGTGTGAACAGTTCTTCGAAGGGAAGCGCGAACGGATTGTGATATTGCCGGGCAATCACGACGTGTCCTACGACGATGTGATGGCAAGTGCTCAAAGGATCGAGATACCGGCAAAATCAGAGAAGAAATCTCAGCTAGTCAGCGAATTGTTTGAACCCAACTCTCGTTTGAGATGGTCTTGGCGCGATCTCTGCTTTTATAGGGTGGTCGATCAGGTGCGCTATGATGCGCGTCTCCACTGTTTCGCCTCGACCTATGAAAGCTTCTATCAAGGCCGACGGACATTTCCGCTGGCACCCGAGCGTCAATATGACATTTTTGATTTTCCGGAGTTAGGCTTTTCTGTTGCCGCATTGAATAGCTGTTTCAACAATGACCCTCTACACCGATCTGGAGCCTTCAATCACGCCGCCTTGGGGGATGTGTGTCGGGCATTGCGCCGAACGGAGCGAGCTGGCTGGCTGCTGGCAGCGGCATGGCATCACAATATTACCGGCAGCCCTGTTTACGACGACTATTTGGATTCGGGCTTCCTGCAACTCCTAATAGATGTCGGGGTGTCGCTAGGCTTTCACGGTCATCAGCACATGCCCGAATGCTTCGACGAGCGCTACCGAATCGGTCCGAGTCCTCGAAAAATGACAGTCGTAAGTGCAAGCACATTATGCGCGGAACCGCGAAACCTTAAGCCTGGAGTTCCCCGCAGTTACAACATCGTCGAGCTTGACACCGCGGCCTGGACGGGTCGAGTACACCAAAGGCAAATGGTGAACATGCTGTTCAGCCTTCCAGTTTGGGGGCCGGGTCACTTTAACGTTTCCAATACCTCATATCTAGACTTCGAATTGTGTAAACCCCTTACGAATAGACCTCCGCAGCTCGATATCCAGCTGTTACTGGAACGAGCAGACAGATGTATGGGCGCGCGGCTTTGGGGTGACGCCATCTCTTTGCTCGAAAAAGCGCAAGAACACCCGCTTGCGCGCCCATTAATGGTTCGCGCTCTCAGTGAGCTGGAGGATTCACGAAAGATGATCGATGCGCTTTGGCCACCGCTGACGACTGAAGAAGCAGTGATGATAGGTGGCGCGATACTCGAAGTCGGGACGATGCAAGAAGCCGCGGCGTTCAGCCAGTTGTCAATTGCTCGTGACAGCACGGACGCAAGTATCAGAGATATGTTACGTCGAATCAAGGGGAGGCGGCCCAGATGAGCGGTGGAATCGTATTTCAGGTGGAGACCAAGCGGGTGCTCCAAATCCTGACCAGCGAAATCTATGATTCGCCCCTTGCCCTGTTACGTGAAAATGTACAGAACGCATATGATGCAGTCAGAATGCGTTTTGCGGAGACCGGTGAACTCCAAGAAGGAGGAAGAATAGACGTAAGGATTGCGACTGGAGTCATTTCCATAACCGATAACGGCATTGGTATGACTGAGCAGGTACTTCGTGAAAACTTCTGGAAGGCTGGGTCTAGCGGGAAGCATACGGAAGGCGCACGCAAAGCAGGCGTGGTCGGCACGTTCGGCATTGGAGCCATGGCGAATTTTGGAGTTTGTGATCGACTTCAGATTGAGACGAAGACGAACGGCAGTCCTTACCTTCTCCGAAGCGAGGCAATTCGGGATTTCCTCCAAATATCTCAGGAATGCATCAGTTTGGAGCGCCTTCCTATAGAAAGAGAGATTGGCACAACTGTCACGGCCCACCTAGACAGTGAGCACCCTATTACCGCTGAACAGGCGAAACGTTATTTGCAGCCGTACGTAAACATGCTGCCGGTGCCGATTTACTTCAACGATGAACTGATTAGTGGAAATCCTATCGATTCTCTCGTACCAACTGCCGGACGCCAATTCCTGCCTCTTGATTCGGGAGGATGGCACGATGATTTGTGTGCAGGTAATTGCGACGTTCGAGCTGATTCGAATGGTCAAGTGCTCATTTATGTGACCGACATCTCTTTGGGCGGTAACCCAATAGAAGGCAGTATGGTCCTCTTGCAAAATGGCGGCCAGCTGATGGGATTGCGATCCAATTTTGGCTTGGCACCTATTCCAGCAATCGGAGCCTATCAATTGGGCGGCATAGCTAATCTGTCGTTCCTTCAGCCGACTGCCGGTCGTGAAGCCCTAAGTCGTGAAAGTATCGATCTCGTAACTCGGCTCGTGGGTGTCGTCGAATGGGCTGCATCCACTTATCTCGCGAAGAGTCCACTGGCCGACAACAATACCGCTTTTTTGCAATGGATACTTTTCCGGCAACAATTCACGCTCGCAAAAAACGTTTGTATCCGGGTTCTTCCTGAAGATAAAGAGGTGCCATTGGGCGACATCAAGTCACACATCGGTACGCGAACTGTCCATTACTACACCGGATCTGATCACCACATCATGAGAACGTTTGCCAACGAAAGCGCATGCCTTCTTCAAGTGGCGCAAAACAACCCTCGACGCTCAGTCCAACTCCAGACTTTGACGACCATTCTTAAGTTTCCCCAAGTGCCGGACTCGGTACAAATCACTCGTCGATATGGGCAAACCGAGCTAAGCGCTCCCGAAGCATCAATTCTGCTCCGAATCGCCTCAATATTAAGAGAAGACTATCTAGTGCCGGATGTCGAAATCGTCCTCGCCGAAATGTCGCATAAAGTAACCGTGCTGCCGCAGAAGGTTGGGGACCAACTGACGATTCTCATTGCCCGATCAAGTCCCTTTTTGCCAACTTTGATGGGCTTCTACGATAAAGCTTATGACTTATTCACCCAATTCATGAAGGATTTCGTACGCGTTCAGATTTATCCGCACATCCAAAATTTCGTGCCGTCGTCAACTCGCGGCGGAGTTGATGCGTTGCGGAAGGTTTTAGAAAAGAATCGCGAGCTATATCGTTACGAAGAGACAGAGATGGGAGATTTTGAAGCCGTACTGGGTGAGTACTTAGAGGGGGGCGTCAGTTTTAAAGAGGTACTCAATCGTACATATTCGCGGGTTAGACCCCATAGCCAAAGTGTGTCTCAACATCAAGTTGGATCTGTTGAGAATGAAGTGCCTGGGGTATTAGATTCACCAATTATTGCCACTGTTGAAGAAGGCGTCGAATTTGCCCCGAGCCCTCCCATCATCAGAGATTCCGTCACGTCAAACATGAAGATTCTTGTCACTTCAGAAAAGTATCCCCAACTCAACGGCTTCACAATGTTATTAGGTCTCTCGGATCGGCTGATGCGAACAGAAGGAGAGTTCTTTCGAACCCCTCACACGACTCGCATTTTGTGGGCGGGACACCGGGTTGTATATATCTTTACTGATGTGACGGGAAGGCTCAACTTGTATTACGATATTGAATTGCGCGAACCGATTGATCGCGCGAAAGCAAGCGGGGGGATGTTCAGCACAACAACACTCATTACAAAAAATCGCATCTTTGTTCCTGTCCCAGAATCACTGGCAGAAGAATTTAAAATCGCCGGCGGATCAAAGGAATTTTTTGTGCGATTTGATATATTGAGCGGTCCGCCAGACTCCGATTCTGGCGCATGAAGCAGGATTTCTAGTGATAGACCGGATTATCGCGTGGCGAATCCACCCCGACACGAATCGAAGCCATGGTAGACGAAGGTTGCGGAATGTCTCTAGTGGCCGACCCGCGGACGTTAAGGGGAACGACTGCGTTGTTCATCTAGTTGACTTTGGTGCTGCTTTGGGTTGATGCTCCTCGGCGAATTCACGCGCGGCGGATACCAGTGGAATTAGTAAGGCAGTAATTTCATCAAGGCAACGCTGAAGCATTTCTTTGTCAAAGTTAAGGGGCGTCGCAGCTCCGGGAATGTACCACGTTTCCTGGTGCGAATCTTGGGTGAATGTCCCGTCCAACTCACTTGTGTACGATGAATTGCTACTTGGTCGCCCGCTCAAACGATGCGCCAATATATTGCGATACTCATCAAGAGTGGTGAACCACTGTTTTTTATCCAAATTCATCAATTTTGCCGTTATTGTTGCAAGAGGAAAAGCTGCGGTGAAAGCCTTCTGCGTGCTGGTCAGCATAATTCTTTTGGGGTTCTGACAAGCGGAAAGTCAGCGGGTTTTAAAGCTTCCCCTAAGAAATAAAGACAAAAAGCGAAGCTCTCGAAAACCGAAAGTCCGCCCATAAAAAATGTATAGATGCAGCGCTCTTGCTCGTATTGCAGTTCACCAACCTGCGATGTTTCTTCGAGGTCGCACAAGACCTTAAATTCGTCGTTGCATTCTGAGCAAAGCCGGTAACGGTCGCGCACTGCCTGCCAAGCCCAATCGCTCTGTAGTCGCCTTTGTTGTCTGTCTAGCGCTTCTGGCGTAGTCAGGGCTCTTGGAAAAAACGTAACAGCAGCTTTCCCGAACTTGCGAAATTCATCCATGGGAAAAGAAGCTGGCATAGAGATGCTCATGTCGGGAAAAGACGCCGGAAAGGAAATTTTAACGTTGCCCATGCAATACGTATGATAACGTCCTTATCATACGGTCAAAACATTTCACGATAGAAATGATTTAATAAAGCTCCGAGGTGAAATATGGCTTTTATGAGAATGATACCCGAAGGCCCTGAGCACACTGTAGGTGATTTTCAGTGCCCAGCTTGCAGCCAAGATAGTGATGACGGCCCTTGGCCACAACAGCACGCTGATAAAGTTGTCAAACACTGTAGCGGGCTTGTTCACCGCGAAGTACGCTGGGGAGCAAACTCTGCTGGGGTTTCTTATCGCTGCGATGAGTGTGGTGAATCGATTTGACCGTGACACCTGCCAATAGAGACAAGGCAACCGAGGAGTTCGTCATTTTCGCGCAGCGCTTCATGCA
>PMSX01000240.1 GCA_003167495.1 Bryobacterales bacterium
CCAAGCCTTTGTAGTGGCTGATGCATTGCGCCCCGAGCAGAAAGAAGCCGTTTTGAAAGCCCTGGCTAATCGTGATTTTGCCCTCAATTTGTCTGGGGCCGCGGGCACGGGCAAGACGTACGCGCTAAAAGAGCTTGACCGAGGCCTACGGGAGGCACGGGTGAGCATGACGGCGGTAGCGCCATCGGCTCATGCAGTGCAAGTGCTCCAAAAAGACGGTCTTCCCAACGCAATGACCATCGCGCGTTTGCTGACGGATCCAAACCAGCAAGCCCAGCTCCGCGGCGGCGTATTGCTGCTCGATGAAGCCGGAATGGTTTCAAGCAAAGACATGGCCGCGCTGATCAGGCTCGCCAAAAGTCAGGGCGCGCGAATCGTCTACAGCGGTGACACGGCCCAGATTAAATCAGTGAGCGAAGGGGATGCTCTCCGCATCTTGGAACGCGAGTCATCACTTCAAACGGTATCTCTTCGCCAGATCAGCCGGCAGAAGGATGCCGAGTACAGATCTGCAATGGAGACGCTGCGCACGAAGCCCGCCGAAGGTTACAAAAAGCTCGAAAAGATGGGCGTGATTCGTGAGGTGGACTGGCGCCTGGTCGGGAAAGAAACGGCGCGCGCCTGGCGGGAAGCCGCGGCGGTACCGAACAGGAAGGGCGAAGCGCGATCGGTCCTGGTGGTCACGCGTACCCATGAACAGACAGCTTCGATAACTCACGCCATTCGTGCAGATCGCAAAGCCCATGGAGAGATCGGCGAAGGGCGAGACTTCGAAAAACATCGTGCGCTCGATTGGACCGAAGCCCAAAAAGGCCAGATGAAACGCTATCAGCCGGGCATGCTGCTCACTTTCCACAAAGATGTAAAGGGTATCTCAAAGAACGAATCACTGGAAGTCATTTCTGCCAGCAAAGACGGTATCAGGGCTCGCAAAGCCAACGGCCACGACGTCACTCCCAGCAGAAAGCAGAGCGCGGCTTATAGTGTGTTTGAGCGCGAAAAGATCGAGGTTTCTGCCGGTGATCGGCTGCTCTTACAGGCGAATTGGAAAGAGAAGGGCAAGAGCGGATTTAAAGCCACGAACGGGGAGATGGTCACCGTGGGGAGCGTCGACGCCGGCGCGATCCGCCTGGAGGACGGCCGTCACCTTCCAGCAGCCTATAAGCAATTCACGTCAGGGTATGCGGTCACAGCTCATGTTGGCCAGGGCGATACCGCTGATTTTGTTGTCGTGGCGCCGGACGGCATGCGCCAAGACCTTGCTTATGTCGCTTTGACCCGTGGGAAGGAAGGCCTCACCGTCATTACCAGCGATGCGCAGGCCCTGCAGGAATCCATGGGCGTTTCTGGCGATCGCCAATCAGCCAGCGAACTGGCCAGGCGCGCGCAATGGGCGGCCAACGTCGCCGCGCGCGGGCTCGGTAGCGATGAGCACGTGATCTATCAGCAGTTCCAGCAAGAACACGAAAGGCCGGAACTTCCGCAACGGCCACAGATTGAACAGGAGATGACCCTCAATGTCGAACGGCATTCCGGACGCAGCATTAGTTTGTGAAGATTGGCAGCTCGCACCAGATGAGCACCGGCCGCTCTCTCTGCTGTTTCAGCTCCGCCGCGGCGTGCATGGCTTTCCCTGGATACGGTTAGTCCATTTCGAGGGTGACAACAACACCGTGGTTATGGATTTCTCCTCGCACACCGTCACGATCACCGGCCAGGGGCTGGCGGCGCTGCTGGCTGCTATCGCTGGCCAGCGGGTAATCAGAGTCATTGAACCTTCCCAGAGCGAAACTACTTTCTGCGTACGCGGGTCAAGCGCAGCCGCTTATCTCGGCCCAGCCGTCCATTCCATCACCGTCAAGAAATTCGACGAATAGGAACCCACGAATGTATTTCACTTCACACAAAAGCACGCTCAGAACGCTGGTAGTCACATCTCGGTCAAATCTTGGTCAAGTCTCGGTCAAAGAGCAGTCAAAAGGCAGTCGAAACGAGCCGTTTTTAAGCTTTAAATCTTTCCTAACGCGAAGCGTTAGGGATAGTGTCTCTTTCTCACTTAGTTCAGGCGACCGGCAATGTCACTGGTGTCATATCTCTACGTGGGTCCGAAATGCCCACGTCTGGCTTTATTGCGGTGATGACAAAAAATCTGGATCGTACCAAACAACGGGGGGGGCACTGATGGCCAAACCCGAAATTTTCTTCATCACATCGGAACTCCAAAAGGTTCTAGATTCGGTTCCAGAACAAAACGACCCACGCTCAAAGCTCGACCCTTTTAGGCCTTATATTTTGCGCTGGCGACGTCAGGGCAAAACTTACCGCAAGATTTTACAGATCTTACGGGATGAATGCCACACACCAGTGGCGTTTGAAACATTGCGGCAGTTTGTGAAGTCGCGTTCCAGACCTCGCAAGCCTCAACCCGATATCGATGTTGAAACAACAACAGTGCAGCCGGACCACAGTTCCAGCGCGACGGGTCAATCCGTCGAGCGTAAACCTCGGATGACACCCGAGGAAAGAGCGGCTCTTAGAGCTTCTTTTGACCAGCCTTTATTTCCGACCGAAGAGCAGAAGCCGCTCTTTGTTCGGAAACCGGGGCCAATTCGCAACTTGAACAACGAAACGCAGGGAGAATACTAAATGGCAGCAGCAATTACACAGATTACGGTTCCGGCACAGAAGACCGAACCGACTAGCCGAGTCGTTTTTACGCAGGGCGGCAAAGGCGGGACTGGTAAGACAGCTTTCGCCACGATGCTGGTGGAATGGTACGCCGCGCATAAAACACCATGCGCGCTGATCGACATGGACACGGAGAATAAGGCGCAAGGGTCACTCGCCCACTTCTTCCCCAAGGCGCGGAAAAGCAACATCCACCTAGCGCGTGAGCTAGATCAGTTTGTGGAGGTCTTAGATAAGGGCGTCCCGATTGTGGTGGCAGACATGGGCGCCAGTGCCGGCGACGTTGCCCATGAGTGGTTTGACTCGATGCATGAATCGGCTTCAGAGAGTGGCATCGCCTTCACTGCTATCGGGATTGTGACGCCTGATCCGGCGAGCGTGGCCAGCGTTTTGGATTGGGACCTTCCTGCAAGGGCGGGTGGACTACCTGATCGTAAAGAACGCCACGGTGAAGCTTTCCGACTTCGGTTATTGGGACACAGACCCGCAAGCCGTGGAGTTCCGAAAGCTCTTTCGACCGCAAGAGATCAGCATGGAATACCGCTTGCCTGATATCGAATTCGAAGCCCGCGAACACGGCTTGACCCTCAACACTGTGGCGGAACGGAAGACAACCCTTCCACTCTTGAGCCTTACTGGTAGCGTGTGGCGCGCGCAAGCTTATCGCCGCAACATTTACAAAGAATTGGATCGAGTAAAGGACCTACTGATTTTGTGACACGAACCGCCACACCGAACGTAATCGCTGGGCTCGCCGCCCGCCTCACCGATAGCCAGGACCGCGAAACATATGCGGCACTGGTCTCTTACGTGAATGAATTGCCACCAGGCGATGAGTTCCGGCAATTGACAGAGATGCTCGGCCTGCTGTCTTTGCTCGGGCAGCGTGTGCCCGATGCCATGGCTGAATTCCTGGCTGAGTTGCGATCGCAGACGAAAGCGGCGGCGACGTATCACGGCCAGGTGGATGCTCGCCTGGCTTCACTCCCCTTGCAAATCACAGCGGGTGTGGATCCAAAAACCATTGCCCAACAAATGAGTGAAGTGTTTCGCCAAGAGATCGCGAGAACAGGGCTGCGGGACACAGTCGGCTTGCTGGGGCCGGCCGTCACCACGCTCAAGTCTCTTTCGGGTGATCTCACTTCAAGCTTGGGGCCCGTGGTTTCGAAGATCGACGCCGGCACGGCCAAGCTCGTGGCGGCCGCGCGCCTGGTGGAGCAGCATAACGCCGCGCTCGTGGCTCGGGATCGCTCCAACCGCTGGGGCCTGCTGGCGATGGCGGCGCTGCTGTTGTTCCTGATCGGCGGCTTGGCGGGAATTGTCCTCGAAAAACGCCAGACGTTAGATGCGCTCGCCAACATCGGCGCTCAGATCGAGCGGGTAAAGACGCCCGCGGCGTTGCCGATTGCAGAGAGTTCGCGAAAGAATGGGAAGCGGGGCTTATAACTGCCGAAACCATAAAGCCGCGAAAGTTCGCGCGGAACCCGATCGCCCGCCGCAAGGGATTCCAAAAGTTTTCCGAGTTCCTTGCGGTTACCCGTGTTGATTGGGGGCATGCTTTGGCTGCACTGACCAGGCCGCGGGCTTGTCGTCTTTGTCGGTTCAGCCGCCGCTTCCGTCGCCTGCACATTGTTGGGTGTATGGTGGGCGGGCGCGTAGATCGCATAGACCTGCATGGGGGTCGTGCCGATATTGGTGATGTTGTGCCAGGTCCCAGCCGGAACTAGGACACACCAGCCGTTTGAGACTTCCTTTTCAAAAGTCAGTTTATCCTTCGTGGGCCCCATCTGTACTCGACCGCTGCCAGCGTCGAGGCGCAGAAACTGATCAGTCTCCGGATGCGCTTCAAGGCCAATGTCGCTGCCAGCGGGAATCGACATCAGCGTCACTTGCAGATAGCGGCCGCTCCAAGCGACCGAACGGTAATCTGTGTTTTCCATTGTCGCGTGTTCAATGTCGAACGATTGCGGCTCGGGCCCAATGTCTTTGATCCTGTCAGCGGTGCTTACCATAACCTATCTCCTCAAGTTTGCCGCGATGCACTATCTTGCATTGGTCGCGGCAAACCTGCATGGCGTGGGGGTAACTATCCTGTTTATGGTCAAACAGAAGTCGGCGAGGTACAAGCGATGATGAGATTGCCGTATCACAGCAGCTTTAAGGGGATGGATGATCCCAGAAACGCGGTTCGACCCGCCTGACTTGATTTAAGTCTCGTAGCGGCTGCAATCACGACAATCATGTTCGACAGCTTTTTCAGCAATCACGGCTAAAATTCCAAAAACAAAGCGTTAATGGCAGGAGGCCACTAGAGAAGAAAACATACCACGAGCCATGTCCGCTGAGGCGAAATCGTTCAGCACCCAACTAAATCCTCTTTTGAGCGACTCAGGTAGATCCGGGCGTGGGGGATCCGCTTCTATCGCGCCGGCGCTTCCCGAAATACTTACACGAAACGGCCCAGTTAGCTCAGCGGAAGGGCCGGATGTCTCTCGGACCCAGGTTGTTCCGCTTCGCCCAAATACTTCAATCAACGAGATAGATTCCAAATGAATTTCCAAACGCAGGGAAGGCGAACTCTGTTCGAGGATGCACGGTTGTCGGAAAATCACTTTCACGACTGGGTTGTCGCGCCTCAACAACTCCGTCAAGTGTTGTCGCTCGATTTGGTGACAGGCTGCGATTGCTTGTTTGATCGTAGGTTTTGCTCGCTCTGGCGCGCGAGTCAGCGCTGCTTGAAACTGGGCGATCGCCTCCGACTGTCTCTCCAGCCCGATTAGAGCGGTAGCAGCGACGAAATAGGCGCCCCACTGAGAATTATCCAAACGGCTTGCTAGTTCAGACTCGCGCAGGGCTTCACTGTAACGTTTTTGTTTCAGCAGGTCACGACTGTTGTCGAACTTAGCCTGGTAGGTTTGCCCGTAAGCAAAAAGCGAGGTGACAATCAGGAGTGCAGAGCATGTTACAAACCGCTGTCTCATAAATACAATTTTACTGGTTTGGCGGGAAAAAGAAATCCAACGCGTTTGTTAACGCTTCTGTGATGCCCTTGGTGTACTCGTATGTGCCTTTCCGAAGATTGAAGGGGTTCATTGCACGATCAATCTGAAACAACGCATTGGTGGCTGGAATATTCAGCGCGTTCTGGTCCACGGCGAGGGTGTCGAGCGCATCAGTAAGCTTGTCAACCAACTGCCCGGAGAGTTGCCCCGCGACCGCCCCGGCTCCTTCGTCAATGGGATCGGACGGAAATTCCCGGACATCCATCGAGTTCCCCAACTGCTGTGCCCCTTCCTTTAGGAGCCATTCTGGCGCTCCATTGACCAGGTTGGCAAGGAAGCGCTGGGCACCGTCCACATCGGTGCTTTGTTGTACGGAGGGCGCGGCGTCATTTAGTTGCTGATCGAGCGCCGCCGTCAGGGATTGGACCAATGCCTGGGCGGCTCCGCCGACGGCGGGAATGTTGTCAGTCGCCAGCAAAGTATCCGGTTTGGCACCGTTAGGGTTGGTTTGCGGTGACATCGTCGTAACGGGAGGTTGCCGGTTAAAGTTGACGACGTGTGAACCGTCCTTCTGCATTTCCGGGTTGCCGAAGTCCACGACCTTTGGCACGGACACCGCAATAGGTGGGTTGGACGAGGTCGCATCGGCGTTCGATTGAGACCCGCTTTCGGATGACCCAGCGACCCTGATCGTGATCCCGCCAGATACTTCTTCGGTCCCTGAAAACGACGAAGGTGAAGATCCACCAGGGCCGGTTATGGTTGAAGCGGAGGTTTGCAACGAACTCGAACTGAAACCGACTCCGCATCCATTGGAACAGGTATTCTCACTATTCAGGCTAAAACCCGTGATCAAAACGTACGGAGTGCTGGCCTCCTGATAAGCGGTCAAAGAGCAGGGCCCATCATCGTGATATCCCTGGCAAATGCGAAGAAATGGACCGACTGGAAGGTTTGGGCCACCCCCCGAGAACGTTCCATCTGACTCGCACCCAGCGCGCGTAAGGGTGATAACGCCAACACCGCCCAAACTCAAATCGGAACCGGAACTTAACGCTTGGATGAGCTGAGGCCAGGACATCTCGGTCTGAATCGCAAACCGGCCAGTAACACTTTCATGGCAACCTTTGGACATCGTCGAGTAACTCACATCAACTGAAATGCTTCCCTGTGCCGTCGCTGTGCGGGGGATGAGCAACAAAGTCAACACGCTCGCGCTTATAGCCGTTAAACGAAGTGAGTTCATTGCAGAGTTCGCCCTGCTTTACATTTTGTCACGAATCTTCACGGCAGCGCGCTGACCAAATATCCTCTTTTTTTGGCTGTGGGAGGGCCTTTTGCAGACTCTCGTAAGATTTATCAGCGTGGCGGGAGACAATAGTTTCCAACCCTCGCGCCGAACCTTCATATTTACGCCGCAGTGGGTGTTGTGAGCTGGGCCAGTGTGTCGCGATAGTTCCACGGCATCCACTCCTGCGGGTGTGCGGAAAGTTCCGCGGCATGCCGCTGCAGTTCCGTCAGGTAGTCGAAGGGATTGAAGCCATTCAGCTCACAGGTGTGGATGAGACTCATGAATAGATCACCGGCATGCGCTCCGTTCAGCGTCTTGTAAAAAAATGCGTTTCTGCGATTCAGAATCGCCTTCTTCAGCGCGCGCTCCACTAGCTAGCAGGGAGGGGAGAATTTCCTGGAAGTAGTTTCGTTCCAGTTCTAGAATCGGCATATAAACTCCATTTTAGCCTACTGTGCAATAGTGCGACCCGCTTTGAAAGCGTATCACAACGGAACAGTCTCCAAGTACTATATCGGCCCGCCCGGACGGAAACTTTAGATTCTCTGGGTTATCGCAGCATTCAGCAGCGACAATGCTTCAGGCTGGAAGTGTGTAGCTATCGCCAGGAACGTGGTCCCTTTTGTTCGCACAGCGGTTCTTACCGATAGCAACCTCAGTGTTATACAAGCAACCACAATTCCTGCATGTTCTGTCATTGGTTTCAGCGGCCGCCTTCGTCACCCGAAAGTTAGCACCTTCCGGAACGAGCTCGCGCCGGCGAAAGTAGTCGGCTGGGCAGGACTCGGCATGGTTAGAGTAGCCGCGAAGACACAGTGCGTCACATTTACGGCAAGGACTGAAGTCAGCCTGGTTAGAATCAGGTGTCGGAAATCCCAAGGCGTGGGGAACGTCAACGAGAGTTCGGGAGGGGAGATGTCCGCCACCCCAAAGCAGCTGGTCTTTCTCGGGTCGAGACCAATTGTCGCCATCATCAGTTCTATCCATTCGAGTTTGGTGCTTTTCGGCTGATAGTAGCAACTGCACTTCTTACAAATCTGCAACATCGTTCTGGCATTATACGCAAATTCCGGCAGAGAAA
Organism: Bryobacterales bacterium; assembly: GCA_003167495.1. Lineage (GTDB taxonomy): Bacteria > Acidobacteriota > Terriglobia > Bryobacterales > Bryobacteraceae > Bog-105. The sequence continues at coordinate 8,063 of PMSX01000240.1, forward strand.
GAGATAAGATAATACACATGACCGCCACACATGAAATCGACTGGTCTGGGTGCTCGCTTGTGCAGCGCGACCCGCTCAAGCTGGGCGGTGCGCCGAACATCGATGGAATGCGCATCACTCCCGAAACGATTGTCGACAACTACGAGAGTGGCTTCAGTGTTTCCGAAATTGTAGAGATGTTTCCGGCCGTCAGTGAACAGCAAGCCCGCACGATCCTGGCCTATGCCGCCCAATCCGGTTATCTCACCCGACCGCTCGCCGCGTGAAGATCATCTTCGACAACAGCACCCCCGCTCCGCTGGCAGCTTTCCTGACCGGCCACGAAATATCAATGTGTCCAAAGTTGGGCTGGGCCAGGCTGGGGAACGGCGAACTGCTCACCGCCGCTGAAACCGCTGGTTTCGAGGTCATGATAAGCGCCGATCAAAACCTCAAGTACCAACAGAACCTCACAAAAGCGGCGCATCGCTTTGATTGTCCTCGGCTCAAATGACTGGTCAATCGTGCGCAATTACACTACTGTGATTGCTGACTTCGCGGACGTCGCCACGCCAAATAGTTATGTCTTTGTGGAGATGCCGGTCACGAGACGCACAAGGAACTAACCGCCACCGGTGTTTGTCATACTTTTGAAGCGCGGCCCGTAGAAAGTAGAGAGAAACACCGGGCCGCGCCAATAGCGGCTATACATGCAGTGCCAAGGAAAAGGAAAACACTGCTTTGCAGCCAGCCGCGGCGGGTAAACCCGAACCCCGCCGATCTCGATAAAAACGCGACGTGGAAAAGGAAAAGCAGCCGCGGACTGCCGAAAGGAACCACGTCGCACTGGGGCACACCATCGCGGAAAGGCCGTTTACGCGCGGGCCGCCAGATATCTAACGAGCCGCTCGCCTGACGACGTCCAACATGTGGTCCGCGCCCGCGCCGCCTTCTAACCAGATCTTGTACTTCGGGTCGTTCGTTAACAAGTTGCGAAGTCCTGTGCGGCAAAGTTCCGCAACTTCGAAATTATTGTTAAACGGCCCAGTTGCTGTGGAAGACAGCATCTTATGCACTTCATCGAACGTGGCGCGGGCCTCGAGTATGCCGAGCACGGCTTTTTCCAACCGCTTTTGCAGAGGCCTGGCGACTTCCAACCGCGCCGCCTCGCGAATCGCTTCATCTTTAGCCTCCCGCTCTTCCCGATCGCGCTTTTCGATCTCCTCATCCGACAAAAAGTGTTGGCGATGTATCCCCAGCCGCACTTGGGCCTTCGATACTTTTGCGGCCATCTCGGTGTAATCCCGATGGGCATCCACATAAACCTGTGGATCTTTCCCCGGATCCGCTGCCTCTTCGAGTGCCGCTTGCGCGATGGCGAAGTTCTCCTGCGCGTGTGCCAGTTCCTGCACAAGAACTTCCCGCTCCTGTTTTATGCGGGTGCGCTCTTCCGCAGTCACTATCTTTGGCGCGGTTTCTGCTGGTACTGCTTTTGTCTTTGGTTTGACTACTGCTGTTGGCATTGTGTTATTCCTCTTTCTTCTTTGAATAAATCCATCAGTTTCTGCTCTGGGTGCGCTTCGTCAAAATGCACCCAGTTCTCGTTCTGCGGCAAACAGTGCGTCACGAATTGCCTTGAGCCGCTTTTGCTCGCGACTGGCGCGGGTCTCTATATTGCTTGCGCGCAGAACGACGCCAAGCGAAGCGACGGTTTACCTATTGAGAGGCATGGTGTCAGTTCGCTAATTATCTGCGAATATTGGCCGCTCGGCGCAAATTGAGTGCGAACACTAACAC
>PMSX01000265.1 GCA_003167495.1 Bryobacterales bacterium
AGACATCATTGCGCGGCGGTTACGGCATCTCCTATGACCGCCTTTTCGATAACATCTGGTCAAACGGCGCATGGAATCCGCCTTTCTACGGCCTGTTGGATGAAAGCGCAAATGCCGGCGATCCCGTCTATTACTCCCTTCCGGCCAGCCTGGGTCCAACGTACGTGCAGGGCCAGCCGCTCGGACGTGTTTCTGTCCGCACCATGGATGTCAATATGAAGGATTCTTCAGTAGAGAACTTTTACATGGGCGTCGAACACCAGTTCTGGAAGGATTGGCTCTTGCGCGTCAATTACCAGGGCTCCTTCGGGCGTCATTTGTCGCAATTGATGAACCTGAACCGCTATGACGGTATGTATTACAATGCCGATTTGAGTGGCGCCAGGCCGAATGCGCTTTATTCAGGTTTCAACTACCGCGCTAACAATGTGAACTCCGAGTACAATTCCATGGTGAACGAAGTACAGAAGCGTTTCTCCAAGGGCTTGCAGATGGATTTCAGCTTTACCTGGTCGAAACTGATGGATGAAGGCTCGGATCTGTTTTCGGCTTCCACCACTTCAGGGCAATACAGCCAGCCATTCTACTTCATCAGCAACAACGCGCCCCAACTGGAGCGCGCGCCTGGAGCGTTTGACCACCAGAAGAACGTCAAACTGATCCTCACTTATGAACTGCCATTCCTCAAGGCACAGAAGGGCTTCTTCGGACGGGTTTTGGGTGGCTGGCAGGTTTCTTCTTTCTACCAGGGATATTCCGGCCATCCTCTTGACATCTACAATGGCCGAGCGCGATTTGCGGGAGATGCGCTAGACGCGAACGGCATCGTCGAGAACATAGGCGGAGACTACAATCTCGACAACGTGCTGAACGACCGGCCCGACTTTGTCGGCTCCAGCGTCAACGCAGCTTACTCCGGCAACAACCCTGCTGACGGCATATTCAAAGACAACAACCCGATTGGTTGCGGCTATGCAGGCGCCAAGTCCTCTGCCACTGCCATCGCGGCTTGCAATGCCAACTTCGGTGTGGCTACGCCGAGTACTCTATTCGTCAATCCGCCGGGGGTTGGTCCCCGCTTCGGCGAACTCGGGCGGAACGTGTTCCGCGGGCCTTGGTTTAACGGTTGGGACGGTGCGTTGTTTAAAAACTTCAGATTCACGGATACTGTGAAGATGCAGCTCCGCTTTGAAGCAATCAACTTGGACAACCACCCTAACTTCGATGGGATCGTTACGGATGTGAACAGCGCTAATTTTGGTAAGGCGCAAATTCTGATTGGCAACGCGATTTCGCGGAACCTGCAATTAGGAGCGCGCATCACGTTCTAAGCGCAGAAAAGATGTCCAGAAAAGGGGGCAGAAAAGGTGTCTGACCCCTTTTTGATGTTTCTGATGTAATGCGTTCAACCCTCAGCATTCCGTTCCGTTTTGCATGTCTGGCGCTGGCAGCCCTCACCTGCTCCGCAGCCACGCCAGTCATTCTGATTTCCGTAGATACCCTCAGGGCGGACCACGTTGGGAAACGCACTCCTCACATAGACATGCTGGCGAGAAACGGAACGCTGTTCTCGCAAGTCAACACTCCTTTCCCGCTAACCTTGCCGGCGCACACGGCGTTATTGACTTCTTCCTATCCGTTCATGAACGGCGTGGAGGACAACGGCATTCCGCTCAAATCTTCTGCGGCCACACTGGCCACGGTCTTGAAAAATGCAGGATACCGGACATCCGCCTTCGTCGGGAGCTTCGTTTTGGACCGGCGTTTTGGATTGAGCCGCGGTTTCGATGTGTACGACGGCCCTTTGGACATCCACAATAAAGTTACCAGTGGCCCGATTGAACGTAAACGGCCGGGAGATCAGGTCGAGGAAGCAGCCAAGCACTGGCTGGAGGACAATGCCAGCGCGCCGGTTTTTCTTTTTTTGCATTTGTACGACCTGCACGCTCCCTATAACCTGCCGCTGGATCCAAACCTGCGTCACGGCGAGACCGGCTATCAAGCCGAGTTGGCCTACGTGGATCAGGTGCTGGGAGATTTTCTAGCGTTCCTGCAGCGCCGAGGGCTCTTTGAAAAGGCGCTGATTGTCTTCACCTCCGATCACGGCGAGGGACTGGGGGAGCATGGCGAGAGCAGCCATGGATATTTCATCTACCAGAGCACACTTCACGTGCCACTCATTATTCACTGGCCGTCGGGGTTGAAACGCATTTCGCAAGAACGTGTCGATGACCCGGCCAGCCTGCTGGACGTCGCGCCGACGATCTTGGATGCGATCGGGGTGGCGCGTCCAAGTGAGATGCGCGGCCGGAGCCTTCTGTCAGGTGGCAGCAATGAAGAAGTTTACTCCGAGAGCGTGTACGCCCGAAATCATTTTGACTGTGCCGGGTTGCGGAGCCTTCGTCTGGGAGGTTTCAAGTACATCGACGCTCCGAAGCCTGAGCTATATGACCTTTCGAGTGATCCAAACGAACAGCAAAATCTTTACGACCAGCAGCGCACGAAGGCGGCGGCGCTGCGTGAGCGGATGATTGCGGTGCGCGGAACCAGGCAAGCCTCCGCCGCCAAGCCTCCCTCGCCCGCGCCCGAGACGGTCGACGCTTTGCGCTCACTCGGCTACCTGAGTGGATCGAGCGCTTCGAAACGGCTCGAATCGAAGGTGGATCCGAAAGATCGGATCGCGGACTTTGAACGTTACACTCAGGCATTAGCGCTGGCGGCGGCCCGGCCAGCGGAATCGGACGGCGTCTTTGAGAAACTGCGAGACAAATTGCCCGATGTGGCGGACATCCGGATGAGCTTGGGCTTGAACTTGCGACGCCTTGGAGAGGACGCGCAAGCTATGCGCGAATACAAACGGGTGATTGAGCTTGATCCTTCGAACGCGCCCGCGCATTTCGAACTGGGGCTTTGTTCGTTCCGGCTCCGCCAACCTGATGTCGCGATCGCCGAGTTTAAGGCGGCGCTCGCCCTCGAGCAATGGTATACGCGAGCCGATGAGGCGCTCGCCCAAATTTATATTCAGCAGAAGGATTTTGAGCAAGCTCGCGACCATCTGAATCATCTTTTGGCGATTGATCCGGATAGTTACACGGCGCATTTCAACCTGGCCATTCTTGCCGCGCAAGAGAACAACTGGAGCGAGGCGGAGCGCCAAATGCTCGCGGCGCTTCATACCGACCCCACCTCGGCTGAGGCGCACAACACATTGGGCGGCATCTATTTTCAACGCGACGAACTCGAGCAGGCCCGCCGACAATTCGAAGAAGCCATCCGCCTGCAGTCGAAATTTGCCGAGGCGCATTACCGGCTTGGGTTGGTTTATCAGAAACAGGGAAAGGGCGCGGAGGCGGCGCAGGAGTTCCATGCGGCCGAGGAGACTGGGCATTGACTCATGGTATTCCGTATATTTACTGTCTCACCTCCGTTCGGAGCGCGCTAAAGAACAAGCTTCTCTTAGTTGCTAAAGACTAGTTCGTAAACTGCCAATTCTGATAATCGGAATTAAATTACGGTAAAAAGTCTAGAAGCGTGTAGAGTTGAAGCTGGCTTTCGTCTTTTTTCAATGGCTTAGCCGTGGCTCTTAAATTGCTTGTCCAACTACAATATTTTTGCCAACGGGAAGAGCGGGTTGAGAATCCTTTGAGGACTGGCCAAGCCGTCGTCTACTGGTTTCCGATTAGCCAACTCTGTTGTGGAAACTCTACGGAGCGAAACAAGTGATATGAGCCTCTGCTTTTCTTTCAATACTTAGCTTGTGGTCTTTTCAATTGCTACACTGAAAAATTCCCAACCGGGGATGAAGGTCTTTCTCAAAATGAACTCACGAAACTTCTTACCAATTGCAGTCTTCTTCTTCGGCCTCATCGGCCTTATTTGGGGTCAGGCGGAAACTGGCCAAGTTACGGGTACAGTGACCGATCCTAGTGGCGCAGTCGTAGCTGCCGCGGCAGTGAATGTTAAGAATGTCGCCACCGGAGCCGAGCGCGTGGATCAGACCAATTCGAGCGGCATCTACGCGGTGACGAATCTTGCGCCGGGCGACTATGAAATTACTGTTGTGTCCCCCGGTTTCAACACCTACAAAACAAAGCTCTCCATCACGGTTGGCGCGAAAGTCGGAGTGGACATAAAGTTAGCCGTTGGTCAAGCGGTGACGGTCCTTGAGGTTACAGAGACGGCAGCTGCCGTCGCAGTCAACACCCAAACCCAGACTGTTGGTTCAGTACTCAGCACGCAACAGCTTCTCGAACTTCCGACCATTACGCGAAATCCTTACTCGTTGGTCGTGACCTCGGGGAACGTGAGTGAGGACGACCCCAGCGGCCGTGGCGCCGGCGTGGCGATCAATGGGTTGCGCTCGGCCTCGACAAACATTCTTTTGGACGGCGTCGCGAATAACGACGAGTTTAACGCTACGTTCGGCCAAACCACGCCCCTGGATTCGGTCCAGGAACTCGGTATTATCACCAACAACTTCACCGCGGAATACGGTCGCGCATCGGCCGGCATCATCAACGTCACCACCAAGTCCGGAACAAACGATTATCACGGTACCGCGTATGAATTCAACCGCGTTTCCGCCTTGGCTTCCAACAACTTCAACAACAACGCTCTCGGCTTGGACAAACCCGAATTCGTGCGCAATCAGTTCGGCTATTCCCTCGGCGGCCCAGTCAAGAAGAACAAACTGTTCTTCTTCAGCAGCACCGAGTGGACTCGTGTCCGCAGCGTCGCCGACGACACCGCAATCATACCGGACCCGGCGCTGATCGATGCCGCCGCGCCAAATACCCAAGCCATATTTAGTGCGTTCGGTAAGCTCTCTCCAACCACATCCGTCATCAACACCTTCAGCCGGAACCAGTTGACGGCTCTGGCTTCGGACCCATGCTCGACCGCGTCCGCAACCGGCGGATGTGTGGCGTACAATCCCAACGCACCCATGTTTGATTTGGTTAGCTACACTGTGCCCAGCAACTCCGGCGCGGGAAATCCCCAAAATGCGTGGTCGAACGTAAATCGCGTCGACTATAATCTGAGCGATAGAACATCCATTTACACGCGTTACGCGGTGCAAAGCGAGGTCGATCAAGCGGGCAGCGTCACCAACAGTCCGTACAGTGGCTACAACATCGGCCAGACGCTCTTCAACAACAGTCTGATCGTATCCGGAACGCATACCTTCTCGCCCAGCTTCGTTTCGCAAACCAAACTCGATTTCAACCGCTTTAACACCTTGCAACCCGTATCGCCAAACGGCGTGACACCGGTTTATTATCTTGGCAGCGCCGAGTTCGGCACGGCCCTCGGGACCTATAACGTGGCGCTGCCCGGAGACGAACCCTTTTCACCAGGCAACGGTGGATATCCCTACGGCGGACCCCAAAACTTTGGCGAGATTTATCAGGACTTAAGCTATAGCAAGGGCAAGCACGAGTTCCGTTTCGGAGGCACCCTCGAATACTTGCGCGACAATCGCACCTATGGCGCTTACAATGAAGCGAGCGAGGTTTTCGGCAACACAGTGGGTGGGGGCTTGGACAATTTCCTGGCCGGCAACCTCTACGAATACGAAGCCTCCATTTACCCTCAGGGTAAGTACCCGTGCGTAAACGGAGTCCAGACTGCGGCCTGCACCGTCACTCTTCCGGTCGGTCCTCCGGACTTTGAGCGTAGCAATCGTTATAAAGAGGGCGCGCTTTACTTCCAGGATTCCTGGAAGGTCAGTAAGCGTGTAACCCTGAACCTCGGCCTCCGCTGGGAGTACTTCGGAGTGCAGCACAACGTCGATGCCAGCCTCGATTCCAACTTCTATCCAGCTAGCAATGCTGCGAATCAATTCTTAGCCATCGCCGATGGCTCGGTCGAGACCACTCCCAACAGTCCGATCGGTGAGCTTTGGAAGCCGTCCAAGAAAAACTTCGCTCCCCGTGTTGGTTTCGCGTGGGATATTTTCGGCGACGGCAAGACCTCTTTTCGGGGTGGTTACGGCATCGGTTACGAACGTAATTTCGGAAACGTGACCTACAACGTGCTCTTCAATCCACCCAACTTCGAAGTCGTGGACTGCATTCAGACATGCGGAGTAGGCAACATTGCCGCCACAGTCGCGAATGCCGGACCGCTGGCCGGAGCGAACGGATCCATAGCGCTTCCCCCAGCCGAACTCCGCTACATCCAAAACAAAATTCCGCAAGCCTACGCGCACTTGATTAGCGCCTCGCTCGAGCACCAGTTCGGCAACAGCGAGCATCTTGAAGTTGATTACTCAGCTTCGATCGGCGAAAACGAGTACGACATCGCTGCCTTGAATGCTCCAGGATATGGCAACTATTATCTAGGAATTCCGTGCAACCCTGCCGATACGTTGGTGTCCGGGGCAACGGATGGCTGCCAGGCTACCCTGAATAACCAGTATGGCGGCATTAATCGCCGGGGCGCGGGCGGCTACTCTAACTACAATGCGATGAATGTCCGCTACGACATTCAGAACATCAGGAACAGCGGGCTTACCTTACGCCTCAACTACACTTGGAGCCATTCCATGGATGAGTTGAGCGATACCTTTAGTTCTTCCTACAATCAGTTCAACCTCGGGTACACCGATTTCACCCATCCAATGGTGGATTATGGCAACTCCGAGTTCGATAACAGGCACCGCATTGCGGTAAGCGCCATCTGGGCGGTTCCCTTCGCGCACCGGCTGCACGGCCCCGCCAAGGCGGTCTTGGACGGCTGGGAGTTGGCGCCTGTCTTCACCGCCCGCACTGGTGCTCCGTACTCTATTTACGACGTTACCAATACCAACGCCATATACACGCGCGTCGCAGCAAATCAAGTCATACCGGTCAATGGTACCGAATTTCAGAACGCCGGTGCCAACACGTTTAACATTTACAACTTCAGCAACATCGCCGTCTCGGAATACATCAACCCGAAGACGGGAGACTCCGACTTCGGCCCCTTCCCGGCCAATATGACGGGCCGCGACTATTTCCATACTCCTGGCACGTTCAACCTCGATATGGGCATGTACAAAAGCGTCAGGTTTTCAGAGCGCATGTCCTTACAGCTTCGCCTGGAAGCATACAACGCTCTCAACCACTCCAACCTGTACGTGAATATCGGTTCCGCTTATGTAAGTGGAGGCGCTGGCAATATTACCGCCAGCTACGGTCTCCTGCCCAACACAACTCCGCAGCAGTACGAGAACCGAAATATCCAGTTAGGCGCCAAGTTTATATTCTGATTCAATGCCTCGGTTATTTGAATCATTACGATCTGGAGCGGCCATTTAAGCCGCCCAGATCGGCCAAGGGCAAGTTTTCTCTCCACGCTGGTAAACCTGTTTCTGCATGACCACTAAAGGAGCCGGTTGGGATCGTTTGGCTCAATTGAGCTAAGTTATTGTTTTCTGGCGGTGAGGGTGAGATTCGAACTCACGGAACCCGTAAAGGTTCAACGGTTTTCGAGACCGCCGCATTCGACCACTCTGCCACCTCACCGTTTTATAACTATTTTAGATTCATCCGTTTGCAAGCCATGCAGTCGTCGTCCTGCTCGGCGTTGGATGACTCTGTCACTACTTTTACGCTAAGCTTCGAAACCGCCGTCTTCTTTGCCGTCTCGCTTGTATCAGCATAACGCATCGCTGTCTCAATTTCCGCATGGCCTAGTAGTCGCAGCGCTGCTAGTTGACGACCTGCAATCGCGATTTCATCAGCACGACTACGTAGGGATTCCAAGTTGACAAAAGATAGTAAAGATTCAGCTCAGATCCGCGCAGCTTGGTCCAACGCTCGACTACATACGGGGCGTAGGCACCGCCGTGCACGGCCGCGGGATTGGCTTGGCCTTTGCCAATTACCGGGCCAGCGAGCCCATCATCTGGACTTAGCTTTGGATCGTGGATGAACTTGCCGGCTCCATCGCGCGCGGCTATGAAAAGGATCTGCGGTTCACTCCAAGGACCCCAAGGCGTGCGAGCGTATGAGAAGGCAACGCCGTGCGCGGGCCCTCGGCGGTCGTAGGTCATCAGCCACAAACCTAGATCCTTGCACCACGTGACGGATAAGTCTCCGAGGGTGCCGTTCCTAACGATTGGAGTGGCCTCTGATTCTTTACTGCTCCAGACGGGTGCGCCCGTGGAATCGAGCCCGGCGAAATAACGGGTCCCTTCGCCTGTCTCGAAGTGCATGATAGGGACGACCGACAAATATGCGTCGCTCTTGCGGTATGGGCCCGTTCCCCAGATTATGACGAATGGTCCACCGGGCGGAAGTCCCGCAATAGGTACCGGCTCTGCGTGCATCGACATTTTAATGAATCTTCCCGCGCGGAGCTGCGAGATTGTGCGAAGCGGCTGAAACTTCGCAGGTCGGGTGAACTTGGTGAGGACGGCTCGATCTGTCTCGGCATCCTGCGAGTGCTCCGTTGAGACAACGACATACATCTGACCGTTGAGACTGATTCCCGAGACCGGAACCTCGAAGGCCCCCATCTTGATGCCGGGCGGCTGGATCGTGAGGTACAGTCCATCGCTTTCTGTCAAGAAATCCAGCCGGACGCCTTGCTCCGGGTCTGTCGCGTCCGTGCTAGCAATCGTATCCAGAGCCCGATCCAAACGGCCAACGGTATCGCCGAACAGGAAATACACTCGGCCATCGTGTTCGAAGGAATTGCCGAGATCGGTACCCTGCAGTTGGTAGCGTGTCACGGTCTGGCTGCGAGTCGGCTTGTGCTGCTCTTTGTCCTCGTCTCCAATGAGTTGCTCAATCTTGGTGGTAGAACCTGGCAAGAAATGAAGAATGTGTTGCGGAGCTTCCTGCGCGAGCGCCGAGGATGCCAAACAAGCACTTGTGATCGCATGTACGAACAGTTTGTTTAGTCGGCGGCTGCCTGCACAACCAAATCTATGCCCCAGCTTCATTTTGATAATCCCGCGAAACGGGTCATCCATTCGTTTTGAATCTCTTCGCGTTGTGCGCCAGGTTTTCTATTACAAGACCGCTCTTCATGACAAAAATAGCTCGCCTAGCCGCAGTCACATCCTCAAGAGGGTTGCCATCAAAGGCAACTATATCGGCCTCCATGCCGGGAACGATCGACCCGAGACGATCGGCAAGGTTTAGGGACTTCGCCGAGAGCGATGTAACTGAGATCAATGCAGCCATGGGATCCTGACCCCCATCGCGAACACGAACTATATACTCCTCATAGTTTCGTCCATGCGCACCCGCCACCGCATCGGTGCCGTAGATAATCTTCAGATCCGGGTGCTTCAATGCCTTCTTGAAAGTTGCCATAACGATTTGCACGCCCTTCTCCATAAAGGCGAAACCCTCCTCGTTGTAATTGCCAATGCCGATGTAACTGGGCTTGTTCGCCAAATAGTTTTGCAGCACCAGTCCGATGTTCGGATCATAGTAAGTGCCGTGCTTCGCCATAAGGTCAAACACGTCATCATTCAAGTAAGCTCCGTGTTCGATGGACGTGCACCCAGCCAGCGTAGCCGCTTTGGCAGATGCGGCGGAATGAGCGTGCACAATCGTGCGCAAGCCGATTGCCTTAGCCTCGCCGCAAGCTGCGTCGAGTTGGGCATTTGACATCGTCTGCCCACCACCTTCACGGATACTCTTTGAGGCGAAGATCTTGATGAAATCCGCACCCTGCTCCTTTCTCTCTTTTACGACTTTGCGGATTTCATCCGGCGTGAGCTTGTTATCCGTAATCGGCTCGAATGACGTGAGAATCCGAGGACCGGGAAGAATTCCGCGAGCAATCACGTCCCTCAAGTATTTGTCTTCAAGCGACCCTGGACTCTGGACGGTTGTAAAACCTGCCTCTAATGTCGCGACGGCGTTCTCCGCGGCAGCCAGAATTGCCTGCTCCACCGGTTCGTCTTTATCTGCCAGTCGCCCGTTCGTAAAGTGATAGGCCAGGTGAGCATGCGTATCGATCCACCCGGGCGTTACTGTTAATCCCCTGAGATCATAGATCGTAGCACCGGCTGGCACAACTCCGCCGACCCGCATAATTTTCGAACCTTGAACAACGATGGTCGCGTTTTGAAGAATCCTCCCCTTCCCATCGAGGATGATTGAAGCCTTAATCGCAATGGATGGTTCTTGCCGTAGGGTCCCAAATGCCATTAAGAGAAATAGACCCAGTGATAGTTGCGCAAGGTTCAAAGTAGAGCCTCCTTCCTAAAACCCGCTAAGAACGTCAAATTCCTGCAATTGTAACGCCGATCGCTTTCGCATGGGGACGAGAACGAATTTGGCCAACAATCCAGCTGCCAAGCTGCAAAGTGAAGCGGTGACAAGAACGCTACTCCAGGTTCCGGTGATCCCGACTACCCAGCTCGCTAGTGGTACAGCCAGAGCTGCCGTGCCCTTGGCTGTGTAAAGCAGTCCGTTATTCGCGGCAGCATTTTCAACGCCGAAGCAATCACCGCAAATTGCTGGAAAAACCACGAAGATTTCGCCCCAGAACAGGAAGATCAGTGCCGCGAGCAAGACAAAGCCATAAGGACTTCGTCCAAACACAACCATTCCCCAGAGGGCGGCGGCTTCCATGGAGAACATCAGCAACATCATATTCTCCCGGCCAAGAATGTCTGAAAGCAAGCCGGAGATCGGGCGCGTGATGCCATTGGCGAAGTTGTCAATTGAGATAGCCATTGCCAGCAGCGGCATTGAAATGCCCATCACCGTTACGAATCGGGTTTCCAATCCAAAGTCGCGCGCGAGCGGGCCGAGTTGGGCAGTCATAACCATTCCGCCAAAAGCGATCAGAAGGTAAATCAGGTAGATCAGCCAGAAAACGCGGCTCCTGAAAACTGCTGAGACCGTGAGTTCTGCGCCTTGGTAAAGTCTTTTGGGCGGTAAAGTGGGCGCCGGCGTCTTCGCTGGTTTAATGAGCAGCGCTGCAAGAATCACAATCGTGATTCCTTGAACGAATGCGAAATAACGGAAGGCATAACGATAGCCGCTCACGCGAATCATGATGGCGAGCGGAGCCGATGTCAGGGCGGCGCCCAATCCGTAGCCCGCCGCAATCAGTCCGGCAGCCAGCCCGCGCTTGTCGGGGAACCATTTCAGCGCCGTTCCCATGCATGTTCCGAAAACACATCCGATGGCGAGGCCACCAATGACGGCCGAAACATATAGCGCGCTGAGTGATTTTGCCTCGGAGTTGGCCAGCCACGACACTCCTGCAAATAGCCCGCCTGCCATAACAACCGGACGCGGTCCATAACGGTCAACTAGCCATCCTTCCATCGGCGCGAGCCAAGTGTTTACGAAAATCATAATCGTGAACGCAACTTGGATACTTGCACGACTCCAATGGTTGGCATCATGCATTGGATTCACGAAAATCGTCCATCCATACTGTAGGTTCGCCAGCATAATTGTGCAGAGAACGGCAAAACTCAGTTGAGGCCAGCGGCTTCTCCAGGTTATGGACGGTCGGCCATGCAGGGTCATGGTTGAGGCCGCCACCTATTTGCCTTTTGCCGCGTGGGCGAGGTATTCTAGCGCGGCGCCCACGCCTTTGCCGTGTGGGATTCCGGCCAATTCCAGGCCCAGTTCGACGCCCGCCAGTGTTCCCGCCAACATCAACTCATTAAAGTCACCCATGTGACCGATACGGAAGGCGCGACCGGCGAGTTTGCCCAGTCCCGCGCCGAGCGACATGTTGAATCTATCTAGTATCAGCGCTCGCAACGCCTGCTCCTGAAAGCCTTCAGGTAAGAACAGGGCCGTCACCACATTGCTGTATTCGGCTGGATTGAGGGCAACCATTTCCAACCCCCATTTCCGAACCGCGCAGCGGGTCGCCTCGGCCAAACGTGCATGCCGCGCGAAGACGGTTTCTAAGCCCTCCGCTTGCAACATGCCAAGGGCTTCGCGCAGGCTGTAGAGCAAATTCGTAGCCGGAGTATAGGGGAAGAATCCGCGTGCGTTGTTTTCCAGCATCTCGCTCCACCGCCAGTAGCTCTTTGGCAGCGTGCTTTGTTTATGGGCGTCCAGCGCACGGTCACTAATGGCGTTGAAAGACAATCCAGGTGGCAACATCAAGCCTTTTTGCGATCCGGCGATGGCTACGTCAACACGCCATTCGTCGTGCCGGTAATCGATGGATGCAAGCGACGAAACAACGTCAACCATCAATAGCGCCGGATGCTTTGCTTGATCGATCGCACGCCGGACGGCCGGGATGTCCGTGGTAACTCCCGTCGAAGTCTCGTTGTGAACAACCATGACTGCCTTGATGTCGTGTTCCCGATCGTGCGCCAACCGATCTTCGACTTGAGCGGCATCCACTCCGTGCCGCCAGTCCCCTCCACATATCTCCACGTGTAGCCCCAGTGCGCCGGCCATCTTGCTCCAAAGGCCGGCGAAGTGACCCGTTTCGAATCCAAGGATGTGATCGCCTGAATTCAGCGTGTTCACCAGGGCCGCCTCCCAAGCTCCCGTCGCGGAGGAGGGGAAGATGAGCACGGGGCTCTCAGTCCGAAAAACGGTCTTCAGACCGTTGATGCAATGGTGGCCGAGTTCGGCAAATTCGGCGCTCCGATGGTCAAGAACCGGGCGATCCATCGCTCGCAACACGCGCTGTGGAACATTTGTAGGACCCGGCAGCTGAAGGAAATGTATCCCCGGCCGATGTGGCAAAATGGAACCTGCTTTCCCGAATATTATTTCAGAAGAGTGCGAAACACTCGATGAAGTCGTCTACCAAAGAACCGCGCGATTAATCGAAGCAATCGTCGCACGGCCAGTAAGCATCATGGCCAACTCCAACTCCTTGCGGAGGAGGCTTACCACCAGAGCAACACCTTCTGCGCCTGCCACGCACAGGCCATAAAGGTAGGGGCGACCGATTTGGACAGCGGCAGCTCCCAAAGCCAGGGCTTTCAGGATGTCGGTGCCACGCCTGATCCCGCCGTCCACTATGATCGGCACGCGCCCCGCTACCCGGTCTGCGATTTGCGGCAGCGCGTCAGCTGTAGCGGGCGCGGTATCGAGATTACGGCCGCCATGATTGGAAACCATGATTCCGGCCACTCCTGCCTTTATGCTTTGATCCGCGTCATCAACGTCTAGAATTCCTTTCAGCAAAACAGGCGTGCGAGCAAACGAAAGAAGCCAGTCGATATCTTTCCAACTGAGCGTTGGGTCAAGATAGTCCTGGCCTGCGAAGTTCGGTAACTCCCTAACCGGCAGTCCACTCCTGGCTCGCTGCTCGCGATCTCGGGTGCCATGGCTAGGCGAATCAACTGTGACGCAAAGAGCGCGACAGCCAGAATCTTCGGCGCGCTGCACCAGATCCTTGGTGAACCCGCGATCGCGTTGGACGTATATTTGGAACCAGACTGGTGCATTGGTGTGGCGCGCGATCACCTCAACGCGAAGAGAGGCACTACTGCTAATGACAAGAGTTGCCTGCGCTGCCGCGGCGCCGGCAGCTACTTCCAGGTCACCGTTCGGATAGAGTAAGCCTTGTGCCCCGGTAGGCGCCAGTAGAATCGGAAAGGGCATTTCCTGACCGAAGAGGTTAGTTCGTGTATCGAGTTTCGAAACATCGACCAGCACTCGCGGACGTAATCGAATCTGTTGCCAAGCTTCGCGGTTCCATCGAACAGTTAGCTCGTCTGCGGCGCCCCCTTGGATGCGCTCCCATGCACCTTGGACGACACTTTTTTCGGCCGCAGCCTCAAAGTCGGGGATTGAAAACAGTTGGCTCATAGTAGAGTTTCGTTTCGTCCCCGCTGAAACGGTGGCCTTCCGATTTTACTAAGTGAGCCACAACGCCTAGGGCGACGGCCCGAACGAATCAAATCTGAACGGTCTTTGCATATACTAGCTATGCTGAATAACCGGTGTCGCAATGAAATGGCTGCTGCTCTTCTGGCTGCTTTCCAATTCTGCTGAAGCCGCCCGCGCGCCCACATACGACCCGACAGAACTTCTACTCAATGTCCGCAAGAAGGTAGTGGCGACGGTCGACCGGCTGCCAAATTATCTGTGCAGGGAAACGGTCGATCGGTCGAAGTCTGTGCCAACCGTGGGCTTGACCAATATGCCCAGGTTTCCAAAGCTGCATGTTCCGTTGCAGGAAGACGCACCTCCGGCGTCCTGTGATTATCTGGCGAACCTGCGGAAAAAACCAAGCTGGAGGACGCAGCAAAGCCAATCTGATCGGTTAGCGTTTGACGTGGCGGTGTCCAAAGAAGGCGAGATGTATTCCCTAGTGGGCGAAAATCGCTTCCGCACCGACAGCCCAGCCGTCCTCTTTGGAACGGGACTCAGCTCCACTGGCGCTTTTGGCATCTTCCTGAAAACAATTTTTGCGAGCGACGCGGCCAGTTTCACCTACCACGGCGACACCAGCTTCCAAGGCCGCATGCTCGCTGAATTCGGCTATAGCGTGCCGCAGGAAAAAGGTGGTTATTCTATTGAAACCAATGTGCAAGACGAAAATCATCAGACCAAGACATACAGCACTGTTTTACCGTATGACGGCAGGTTTCTCGTCGACCCTCAGACCTTTGACCTTGTCCGTTTAACAGTTCACGCCGGTCAGTTGCCGACGCAACAAAAGGTTTGCGAGACCACCACAACTATCGACTACACGAACGTGCGAATGAACGATTCTGAGTTCCTTCTTCCCGTAAACGCCCGTTTGCACGTCGATAACTTCGACGGAAGTGAGTCCGAGAACGACATGACCTTTTCGAGCTGTCATGAATTCGGCAGCGAGTCGGCCTTACACTTTGGTCCGCCGGCCACCAGCCAACCAGCTATTACTGCGAAGCGTGCCGCGGAACCAGCAAGCTTGCCCGCCGCGCAGCAGGGGCAGCTTCTCGCCATCCGGAAGAATGTAATGGCAACTGTAAACCGGTTGCCGAAGTATCTGTGTACTGAAACGATTGATCGATCGACATTTCTACCAAGAGCAGTCGTCCCTAACCGTTCTTGCGACGACCTGGCAAGCCGCGGGAAGGAGACAAATTGGAAGATTCGCGAGAGTCAGTCTGACAGGTTACGGCTCGATGTGGCCGTTTCCAGGGACGAAGGCGAAATGTATTCCTGGTTAGGCGAGAACAGGTTCCATGACCGCAGCTTGGCCCATCTGGTGGGGAGCGGAGTTACTGCAACAGGCGCATTCAGCGCTTTACTCGGTGCAATTTTCGGGGACAACGTGGCTGGTTTTACCTATAACGGCGAAAAAATTCTCAACAATCGCGCGCTGATCGAGTTTGGCTTTCGCGTGCCGCGTGACAAAAGTTCCTTTACGGTTGGAAACGGGAAATACAGCATGATCGTCCCGTACGACGGCGTAGTTCTCGCAGATCCGAAGACCTTTGATCTAGTACGCTTGGTCGTCCACGCCGATGAGCTATCGGAACAGCTCCACATTTGTGAGGACAGCACCACTCTCGACTATGCCAGCGTCCGCTTAAACAATGCCCAGTTCCTTCTCCCGCGGAACGCCCTGCTGAGGGTCGACTACGACGATGGAAGCGAGTCTGAGAATCGTACCGTGTTTTCAGCCTGTCATGAGTTCCTCGGTGAGTCGAAATTGAGCTTCGACATGCCAGCAGCCAGCCAGTCAGAAGCCAGCGAGCGGTCCGCACCCCAGCCACTCACCTTACCGGCTGGGCTGCACTTTACACTCGCTCTCACGAGTCCTATAGATACGGCAACCGCCGCTGCCGGCGACACGATTACAGCGACGTTGACCAGTCCTATCGGCCGAAAACATGACAACGTGTTGGTTCCAAAAGGTGCGACGGTGACCGGACGAATTGTCCAGATTGTGCGGCTGTACGTCGCTCGCTCGTGGGCCGTGGCCGTTCGCCTGGAAGCAATAGAAAACGGTGGCGCCTTCCAGCCATTCCCGGCGCGGTTAGTGACAGTAGTCAAACGATTAAGCGACGGGCTCACTCGCCGTGAAGGCTTGACCGTGATGCAGAATCTCGGATCGTTCAACCAAATGCCACAGCTCGGTGATCCTGCCGTCGGCATCCTACGCCTCGAAGACGTGAGCAAAGATTACGTCATCCAGCGGGGCATAGAGCTGGAGGGAATCACGATTGCTCAACAACCATAACCAACTCTGCAATATCCCAGTCACACGGCGGGATAGCTTAAGCTGATCAACATGAAGGTCGCGGTCACAGAAGAAGAACTCACAGACTTGCTCGCCAACGTCCCTTTCATCAAAAGTTACGGATTCACTTTGGCCGGTATTAGTGAGGGTGTGTGCACTATCTTTGTTCCGTTCCAGAGTGTTTTTGAACGGCCCGGCGGAATCGTCAGCGGCGTGGTTTTCATGGCGGCCGCCGATGTTGCCATGTGGCTCGCCATCAAGACAAAACTCGGATTGACTGACGGCTCTCTTACCGCCGAAATGAAGACCAGTTTCCTGAGCGGCGCCAAAAACGAAGACTTTCATTGCACCGCCCGAGTCCTCAAATTCGGTCAACGCCTGATCTACGGTCTCGCCGAGTGCGTCAATGACCATGGCACTCTGCTAACCCATCACACCCTCACCTATATTCGTCATCACAGTGCCCCTCCTACTCCGAAAGCGTAACCGTCATCGAGCCGTGCTCGGATATACTTGACCAGATGAAGGCGCCCATTACCGTTGCGTTCCTGATGGGTTTTGCGCTCGTTGTGCCGTCGTATACGGCGACACGTTTTGAAATCAGTTTTCCGGCCTCGCTGCGCGCCACTCCCCTTACGGGCCGCCTATTTCTGATTCTCTCCCGCGACGGTGCCAAGGAGCCGCGCTTGCAACAGCCCCTGGAGCTGTTGGGAGTCGATGTACGAACGGCCAGCCCGGACGTACCCTCTGTCATCGATGGCGACACTCCTGGTTTCCCTGCTCGAACCCTCGGGGAAGTGCCGCCGGGCAATTATTTCGTACATGCGGTCCTCAATGTCTACACTAAGTCTACACTGAGTTCCACCGGTCCGATGGTCATACGATTTGGGCCCATATGGATCAGTGGGAGGGCCAGGAATTTGAGTCATCACCGGGGAATCTCGTCAGTCAACCGCAACGGTTTCATCTCGATTCGGGTGGCGGCAATTTCAAGGTCAATTTGACGAAGGTTATTCCCCCGATCCAGTTGCCTCCCGATTTGGAGTGGGTTCGGCGCATCAAGTTCGAGAGCAAGCTCCTGACACAGTTCTGGAGGCACCCCATTTATATAGGCGCGACAGTTTTGCTTCCTAAGGGCTACGACTCGCATCCCGGCGTTCGCTATCCCGTCGTCTACCTCCAAGGCCACTTCAGCATGGACGCGCCATTCGGATTTACCACCGAGTCCGATCCCGGGCTTCAAGAGTTGGGCGCGCCAGCGGGAGGAATGGGCCGCTCGGCATTTGAACAATATGCCGGAACCGCCACCGGGCAGCCACTATAACGGAGCATTGATGAACGTGGAAAGCGGCTACGAATTCTTCCAGGCCTGGAACTCAGACAGTCTTCCACGCGTGATCGCCGTTACCTTCCAGCACCCGACTCCTTACTTCGATGATTCCTACGGCGTCAACTCGCCAAACGCAGGACCTTACGGCGATGCCATCATGAACGACCTGATACCTGCGGTCGAAGAGCATTTTCGGACGATCCGCGAGTCGTACGCGCGTGTGCTCACCGGAGGCTCGACCGGCGGTTGGGGAGCACTCGCGATGCAGCTTTTTCATCCAGACTTCTTCGGCGGCACATGGAGCTTCTATCCCGACCCGGTTGATTTTCGCCGCTACTATGGCGGCGTCGATTTATTATAAAGACGACAACGCCTATGCCGGGAAACCTGGCCGGTATTTCGCCGGCGGAGCGCAAGCGAATCGGCTAAACAGCCAGAGAATTGCGGTACTGGGTACGCAGGACGGCGCATTCGAATGGGACAAGCTCACATCGGTGGGTGCAGACGGTTACCCAAAGCCAGTGTGGGATCTCGCTACGGGGAAGATCGATCGCGAGGTTGTCCTGTCGATGAAAGAGCACAATTACGATCTCAGAGAATTTCTAGAACGAAACTGGTCTGACATTGGCCCAAAGTGGTTGGCAAACTCCACGTGATTTGCGGGGACGAAGACGGCGGGTTTGCCAACCTCGCGGTCTATCTGTTGGAAGACTTTTTGGAGGGCACGACAAACCCTTATTATGCTGGATCGTTCCAGTACGGGCGTCCGCTCAAGGGTCATGGCTGGCAGCCCACTACCAATGCCGAGTTGGTTAAGACGACGGCGGCTTACATCACCAGTCACACTCCCGCGTCCCAGAGGCCTGATGAATGGCACTACAAATGACGAAGGGGACTCGGCTCGAAACAACATCAACTCGTCGCGCCGCAGATGTTAGCACGTTAAGGGGTGATTTCCGTCGGATTGTCTCGAAACAAATTGACTGACGCATCGTCTTTATTAACGAGCGGGGAGTTTCGGGATCTTGTCGTATTCTTGGCCGGCGCTTGCTAGAGGATGAGTACAGATTATGTCGAGCGGATCGGAGACTAAGCCGCCCTCCCGAAGTTTTCCCGTGGGTGCCGAGATGATCGCGTCCCGCGGCGCAGATTTTCGCGTTTGGGCGCCGGCGGCAAAAAAGGTCCGCGTTCTATTTGAGGGAGAAACCGAGCAGGCTTCTTTCGATTTATGTCGAGAAGAATCCGGTTACCACTCTGGCTACACTGCTGCAGCAGGCCCCGGGAGCCGCTACCGTTTCGAACTGGATGACACAGGGGCTTTTCCTGATCCAGCCTCGCGTTTTCAACCGGACGGCCCACACGGCGCGTCAGAAATTATCGATGCGAACGCATTTTCTTGGACTGACTCAGAGTGGCGCGGCGTAAAAATCGAGGGCCAGATCTTCTACGAGATGCATGTGGGCACCTTCACCCGGCAGGGGACGTGGCAAGCCGCAATCCATGAGCTAAAGGAATTGGCCGAAGTTGGTATTACAGTCATCGAGATCATGCCGGTCGCTGATTTTCCTGGACGGTTCGGGTGGGGATATGACGGAGTCGACTTATTCGCACCCACTTGGCTCTACGGGCGGCCGGAGGATTTTAAAGCTTTTGTAAATGAAGCGCATGCGACGGGTTTGGGGGTGATCCTCGATGTTGTCTATAACCACCTTGGGCCAGACGGAAACTTCCTGCCGAAGTTTTCTCCCGATTACTTTAACCCGAAAATCACGACAGACTGGGGGGATGCCATCAATCTGGACGGTCCGAATTCCGGGCCGGTGCGTGAGTTTTACATCACGAACGCCGCGTACTGGATAAAGGAGTTTCATCTTGATGGGTTGCGGCTGGACGCCACTCAGGATCTACACGACGATTCACCCACCCATCTGTTGGTGGAAATCTCCACGAATGCCCGGAAATCCGCGAAAGGACGCGACATCGTTCTTATCGCGGAGAACGAGCCGCAAGAGACTCGTTTGGTGCGCCCGCTCGAAGCGAAGGGCTACGGGCTCGACGGACTTTGGAACGACGATTTTCACCACAGTGCCATGGTTGCTCTCACCGGCCGTAACGAAGCGTATTACTCGGACTACAATGGCACCCCACAAGAGTTTGTCTCCGCCATTAAGTACGGATACCTTTATCAAGGGCAGTGGTATTCATGGCAGAAAGGCCGTCGCGGTACTTACGGTTTGGATATCTCTCCGGCTTCTTTTGTCATTTTTATTCAGAATCACGATCAGGTGGCCAACACTGCCAGGGGTGAGCGGCCCAATGTTTTGGCTCCTCGTGGAAAATACAAGGCGCTAACCGCCTTGCTGTTACTCGGTCCCAATACGCCGATGCTTTTTCAAGGACAGGAATTTGGAGCTACAACTCCCTTTCTGTATTTTGGTGATCACCGAAGTGAGCTTTCAAAGATGGTGCGCGAAGGTCGCTCGAAGTTTCTGGCGCAATTTCGGAGTCTCGCTTTGCCTGAAATGCAAAGTGTATTCGGAGATCCGGGCAACCCTTCTACCTTCGAGGCATCGAAGCTCGATTTTTCGCAGCGTGAAACGAATTCTGCCGTCTATGCACTGCATAAAGACTTGCTGGCCCTCAGACGCAAAGACCCGGTTTTTCGAATGCAACGCAAGGGAGGAGTGGACGGAGCCGTGATTGGTAACGATGCCTTTGTCTTGCGCTTCTTTGGCGGCGAACATGGCGATAGGCTTCTTCTTGTTAATCTAGGACGAGACCTGCATTTCAACCCTGCCCCGGAGCCGTTGCTCGCTCCTTTGCCCAATCATCGTTGGACTGTGATTTGGTCCAGCGAACATCCCGACTACGGAGGTTACGGTACTTATCCTCCCGATAGTTGCGAAAATTGGCGAGTTGCCGGCAACTCTGCGGTTGTCTTGTGGTCGGAGGAAGTCACTGACAGCGATCATGTTTAAATCGACTCGAGTCATCAACGGCTTTGGATACGATCCCGATCGTGATCCGCATCTCCATCAGGAGTGGCTCGTTACGAATGGTTTAGGCGGTTACGCTTCGGGCACGATTGCCGGAGATCTTACAAGACGGTATCACGGTCTCTTGGTCGCGGCTTTGCCCAATCCCTGGGGCCGCTATCTGATGTTGACCGCTCTTTCGGAGCGCTGCTGCTTATCCGGACAGGAGCCTATTTTTTTAGGATCCTGCGAGCTTTGGGGTACGGTCGAGCATGGAAGTGCGCTGATGCCTAGCGAATTCTCGTTGGATCTGGGCTTCCCAGTTTGGAAGTATCATGTGGTGGGTAGCGTGATAGAAAAACGTTTGCTCATGCTGAATGGTCAAAACACTACCCATGTGAGCTACCGCCTTGTACCTGGCTCGTCGTCAGTCGAGTCACTTGACATTGATGTGCTCGTAGGAATCAATTTTCGACCACATGAGTCTGACGTTACTTGGCCGCTTGTTCAGCATTTTGAAATTAAAACAGACGAAAAGGGTTTGGATATCTGTGGCGATGCCGAGGGCCCCGTGCTGCGCCTCGCATGTTCTCCATCCGGGGTGCCCTTTGCAGAGCAAAGAAAAGTTAGTTGCATCGAATACCAGATCGAACAAAACCGGGGCTATCCCTCCCGCGGTCCGGTCTTCACACCAGGTTATTTTAGGCTTACCCTGAAAGCGGGCGAAGACGTCACTTTCCTCGCTTCCACTGAATCTTGGGACGTTATTCATGCACTGTCGGTTGAAGAATCTCACGGCTTGTCTATTCAGCGCCGTCGGTCTCTGCTGCAGCGCGTTCGGCCTCCGTTGCGTGACGGCCCAAGTGCCGAACTAGTAATCGCTGCCGATCAGTTTGTGATTCAACCCCGAGGTCGTGGGCATGATGAGATACGCGCCCAAGTGTCTGGAAACGAATTGCGAACCGTAATTGCCGGCTATCACTGGTTCACCGATTGGGGACGTGACACCATGATCAGCCTTGAGGGGCTAACACTCATTACTGGCCGCGCCTATGAAGCCAGGTGGATTCTTCGGACATTCGCTCATTACATAAAGGACGGCCTCATTCCAAACATGTTCCCTGAAGGAACGAATGAGGGGCTCTATCACACGGCGGACGCGACCCTATGGTTCTTCCATGCGCTTTCGCGCTACTGGTTGACCACCGGAGACGATCTAACCGTGTACCAACTATTACCGGCCCTTGAAAACATTGTCCGGAAACATACAAATGGAACACGTTTCGGCATACACGTTGATGAGTCAGACGGTCTTCTATCTCAGGGAGCAGACGGCTATCAACTCACATGGATGGACGCCAAGGTTGATGGTTGGGTAGTAACACCCCGGCGCGGCAAAGCCGTCGAGATCAATGCACTCTGGTACAACGCTCTATGCCTGCTTGCATCCTGGAAAGACTTCATTCAGGGCGAGGGCGAAGGTCGAGAGATTGCCGCTCAGGCTGACAAAGTTCGACGCTCCTTCAATCAGCGGTTTTGGTGCGAAGAAAAAGGACATCTTTTCGACGTGGTGGATGGTGAGGACGGGGATGATGCTTCTTGCCGGCCAAATCAAGTGTTTGCCATTTCGCTCCCGCACGAGGTTCTCGATCGCCGTTATTGGCAACCGGTCATGGATACGGTCGAGCACAAACTGCTGACGCCCGTGGGATTGAGATCACTTTCACCGGATGATCCGCACTACAAAGCTCATTACGACGGAGACTTGCGTTCTAGAGATGCCGCTTATCATCAAGGGTCGGTTTGGGCATGGTTGATTGGTCCGTATATAGACGCGTGGTTAAAATTGCATCCCGGTAAGAATGCAGAAGCGAGGGAATTGCTTTCTGCATTTGCAAGTCATCTCAACGAAGCCTGCATCTCGTCCATTAGCGAAATTTTCGATGCCGAAGAGCCACATACGCCCCGTGGCTGTATCGCTCAAGCATGGAGCGTGGCGGAGGTCCTACGATGTTGGGCTAAAACGATTGTGGAGGATGAGAAGAATAGCTCGCCCTCAAGAGGTTGAGCGTCGCCTGCTGTAGGCCTGCGGCATCGAGATTGGCGGCGATCCTTTCATTTCGTGCGGCGTGACAGCAACCGTTAGGACCGAAACATCGCTTGGAAGCCTTCCTGCTCGAAATGCCGGTCGTTTGTGAGAGCCTGGGTCATCCCTTCCCTACTCATAGTCTGCATCGAAACGCAATCAGTCAGGCTATAGCCCTTGTCGGGTCGCGCGCGGTAAAGCTCCAGGCCGGACAGAAAGGTTTGCCGGCTTTCCGGAATGACGTGGACATCGGGATCTTTCAGGAGCGCTTCAACGGTACGGCCCGCGCGATCACGCAGGCGTTTGTCCGCAGCGAAGAATGTCAGAAATTCAGACAGTACCGCGTCCGTGGCGAAGATAGATGCATCCGCAATCTCATCCTGACGGGCCATGACATTGGCATAGTAAGGATCTGCGGGATTGGTTAGAGCAACCCAATAGAAGGTATCAGCGAAAGCCGCTCTCACTGATCTCTCCTGGGGGACGCCATAAACGTAATGGTCAACCTGACTCGCGCCGTCCGCAGGCAGGGCGGCGGTGAATTGATCGAGATACACATAGCCGCGCCGGTCGGCTAAGGCGATGAGTTGATTGCGGCGGCTTGTTCACTCCAGCCTCCGACAAAAACCGAATCTGCAAATGACTGATAAAAAAGAGCGAAACCCTGGGGCGGCTGGTGGGATTTGAACCAGTCCGCATTCCGATTTCTCGTTTTTCCTCAATGTTTTGCAAAACTCGAATCCCTCCAGAAATCGCAGAACCCCTCAAAATGCACAAATTGGCACATTTTTGGCACAGTATGTTCGCGTCGGCAACACGGTAGCGTTAACGCCGTTTTAATTGGCACCGAAAGGATGATGGTATGTCCTCATCGTGCGAATTAGAGCGGGCTGGAAGCATCCTCAAGTCGACGCATGCCGATCTGTTTTTGTCGAAACGGAGACTACGGCAAGCAGAAATGATCGAGATGGTCAGGCTGAAACGCGAAAGCGTCAGCCAGAATCTTGGATTTGCTTCCCGGCCATTTGTACTTTGCGGCTTGCCTGTAAAACGGCCCGAAAAAGGCGTGTTGCTGCACGAACGGCGCAACGGGCAGTTTCATCTTCAAGTCACCGGCCATCCGGCACATGGACTGCCTTGGGGTCAGGATCGACTTGTTCCCATTTTCCTAGCTACCTTGGCCATCCGCCAACAGAGACAGACCATCAGCTTCCGAAGCGCGACCGAAATGCTCGATACCTTCGGAATGCAACAAGGTGGTTCGCAGTACAGGCGTCTGGTCGGGGCTTTCCAGCGGATCTTTGGGGCCACTATCTTTTTCGGTACGGACACACAACGCCAGAAAGCGCTTGTCGTTCATCAGGCTCGATTCAACTTCATGAGTGAAGCGCGGATCTGGTACTCGCGAGACCCGAATCAACAGACTCTCCCTGGCGAATGTCAAAACGCCGTTGTCCTGAGCAACGAGTTTTACCAGGAAATCATGAGCCATCCGATCCCAACGGATCTGGAAGCTGCGAAGGCTCTCTCCTCGGCGCCGGCGGCGCTGGATCTGTTTACTTGGCTGTCTTATCGCTGTTTCAACGCAAAGGGTGAAGATCGAATTCCCATCTTCGGGGATTTTGGCCTGGTTCACCAGATCGGTAGCGCGGACTATGCGAGACCGCGAAAGTTCCGTGAGCGTTTAGAGCGCTGGCTGGATTTGGTGAAGGCTTTGTGGCCAGACTGTCCGGCCCACATAAGCAACGACGGAGATTATCTGCTCGTAAACCGCGCTCATGCAGTGCTTGACGCAAGACCACTGGCTGAAAGGTGCCTGGCCGGATGAGTGCAGGGGGTTCGTTGGAAATCATCGCTGAATATGCGGGGCGAATTCCTGTGTTGCTTGCCGAAAAATACGCCTCGGATGTTTGCATAAATCGCGCTCTTGCCACATTACGTGCGCGGCGGTGGATTGAGCAGTCTGAGCGGTAAACAAATGAAGCAACAAACGCTGGTCAGCCTCTGGTGCTTCGGTCTGGGTGCATTCATCCAGATCAATTGCTACCTGAGCTTTCATCGATTGCTCATGGTTCCGATTTGCATCTCCGTGGGGCTGTTTATCTGCGGTTTGTTGCTCTTCGAGAGAAGGAACCAATGACATCTACTTCGCTCGACATTATTGCGCATTACGCCGGGCCGGTGCCCATGTTGTTGGGGCAATCGGACGTTCTAGACGTGTGCGTGAATCCCGATGGCGCGATGTGGGTGAACCGCTTGGGCCGAGGCTTCGAACAGGAAGGCGTGGTGGCGACCTCCGACGTCACACTGTTGCTGTCGGGCATTGCCACAGAGCAAGGGTGCGAGTTGAATGCGACTCACCCGGTTCTTGAAACTACATTTCCACTGACGGGCGATCGCATTGAGGGTTTGATTCGGCCAGTGGTGACGGATGCGGCGTTTGCCATTCGAACACGCGCAAAGCAGATTTACAGGTTGCGCGATTACGCGGAGCAAGGCGTTTTGACAAATTGCGACGACCCGCTGAACGCACAGAGCCGGCGGAATTCGTTTTTTGATGGCGTGCGCGCGGGAGGGCTTCATGTCGACATCATCAGCTTGGCGAACTGGTATCGCCTCAATGTTTTGCTGGTCGGCGCCACAGGCAGCGGCAAAACCACAATGGCGAATGCGCTGATGGATGACTGGTGCGCGCAAACCCCTGGTGATCGCGTGGTCGTGATTGAGGACACCGTGGAACTGCAGTGCTCGCTCGCGAATCACATAGCGATGCGGACGGTCGACGGTGTGGTGGATGAGGCGAAGCTGCTCAAGACCTCATTGCGCCTGGTACCGAAGAGAGTTGTGGTGGGCGAAGTCCGCGGCCCTGAACCGGCGCGAGTGCTGCTCGAAGCCTGGAACACAGGACACAGCGGCGGGCTCGCGACGATCCACGCGGACGATGCAGTGTCTGGGCTTAGGAAGCTCGAAACGTTTTTAGGTAGTCACGATGGCGTGGTCCGCGAAAGAATCGCGGCCGCTATCGGGCTCGTGATCTTCATTGACGGGGACGAACGTGTCGCCGCGGGAAGAAAGGTTCGGCAAGTGGTGGCGATTCGTGGTTTCGATCACGCCCGCCAGGACTACGACCTTTTGCATTTGTAAGTGAGTCAGTCAAAAAAGGAGAAAGCAATTTGTGAAAAAACTAGGGAAATTAGTCTCGCTCACTCTGCTGAGTACAAGAGTGTGGGCGTTGGGCGGCGGCCGGATGGCAGCGACACAAGCGATTAACGGCATGTCGTCGGAAGTCTCAGGGCCACTCGCTTATGGATTGGCCTTGATTGCAACCGTAGGAGGGGCTATTGGCTGGTATCGGAATCATCACGACGCCAGCGCGTTGCAGACCGGCGCGATGGGGATTCTCTTCGTGGGCGGTGTGGCCCTCGGAGCTTCTTCGCTGCTGGGCTTTATTCCGGGTGTGGCCGGCGCGTTGATCTAGGGGAAACATGGAGATCCAAGTCCCCGCGCAATTCTGCGCACCAATCCGGCAATCGGCCAACCGTCCGCACTTATTGGTGGGATGCGAGCCGACGGCGCTGATGCTGGCCCTGGTGCTGTGCATTGTAGTGGGCTACTCGGTACCCACTGCGTACGGCATCGGCGGAGCCATTTTCTTGTTCTTTCTATTGCGCCATCTCTTACAGGAAATGGCGCAAAAAGACCCACATCTGATCGCGGTCCATCACGAAAGCCAACGTTACCGCCAAGGCTTTTGGACCGCGAAAAGACTCCGGGTGCAGCGCTGGCGCACCCGGTAACCAATACCAAAAACCAGGGAGGTTTTAACGAAGATGTTTATCGAGCGTGAAGCGCGGCGAGAAGTGAAAGGTCTTGCGGACCTAATCGATTATTTTGCCTTGGTGGCGGATGGCGTCGTGAAGACACTGCCGGGGGTTTTGCTCGCGGCGTGGGAGTTTGCGGGCCAGGACATGGACGCGCTTCAGCTCGAAGAATGCTTTGCGATAGCGGACCGATTAGCCAAAGTTTTTTCGCTGGGTCGGGGCTGGTCGCTGCAATGCGATCTGATCCGCGAAGAATACACAGAGTACACGACTCAGCCGGGCCGGTGGCTTGATCCGATGGCGGAACTGGTGGAGGAAGAGCGGCGCGCTTGGTTCACGCGAAAGGGGGTTGAGGGCGCGCCGCGGCTGAGCCGCTATTTCTTTTGCCTGTCGTACGAGACGAAAGAACAGGGATTGCGGAAACTGAGCCGTAGACTGCTGGGCGGCGATGGAAGCAGGCTCGAAAGCATTGATGAGGAGCTTCGCCGGTTCACTTCGAAGGTTCGCCAGATCGATGCGGCTTTGCGTTCTAATCTGCGGACGGTCCGAAGGCTGAAGGGCTACACGCGAGTCGTGGGCGAGGTTCCGCAGCACTGCGATGGGTTGCTGGAGTACTTGCGTTTGTGTGTGACGGGCGAGCGTTTCCCGTTTGCCGTGCCAGCTATTCCGGTGGATCTGAATCAGTGGATTGCAGGGGATGACTTCACGGGCGGCGCCGAGTTGCAGCTTGGCGATCCGATGAATGACCTTTTACCGGGGCGGTTCATCCGGGTGATTGCGGTCGACTCTTTTCCCGATTTGAGTTTTGCAGGAATTTTGCGGGCGATGGATGCCGTTCCGCTTTCGTTCCGTTTTTCGCATCAAGCGAAAATTCTGGACGATGTTGAAGCTACTAAGGTTTTCAAGGCCGCAAAGAGCAAGTGGAAATCGAAGGGAGAGGGCGGCATCAAAGCGAAGCTTCGCAAAACTGACATTCACGATTTGGACGATGAATCGCTGAGACTGGCTGCAGATGCGCGCGAGGGCGCTTCGAAAGCCGAGCACGGGCGCGAAA
Organism: Bryobacterales bacterium; assembly: GCA_003167495.1. Classification (GTDB taxonomy): domain Bacteria; phylum Acidobacteriota; class Terriglobia; order Bryobacterales; family Bryobacteraceae; genus Bog-105. The sequence goes on from PMSX01000265.1 coordinate 27,392, forward strand.
TCAATTGCCGGTATTCGGGCAAGGTGATTCTGATGGCGTCGAGTCTGGGCGAAATAGCAGACCAGGCGGACACGATCACCACGGCTCTACGACGTTGCGGGTTCGGTTCACGCATTGAGACGGTAAACGCGGTGGCGGCCTGGCTCGGGTCGTTTCCCGGCCATCAACATAAGGAGCGGCGTGAGCTGGTCATCAACACGGCGAATTTGAGCCACATGGTCCCGTTGTCGCAGCCATGGCGCGGACATGAGTTCAATCCCTGCGACAAATTTCCGCCGCAATCGCCACCGATGTTTTACGCGGCGACGGCTGGCGGCGCTCCGTATCGCTTTCATGGCCATGTGGCAGACGTCGGACACGCCCTCATCGTGGGGCCAACCGGGGCGGGTAAGACTTCGCTCATTGCGTTGGCGACCGCGCAAGCGCTCCGCTATGGTGGCCAGATTTTCAATTTCGACAAAAAGAGCGGTCTGTATACCGCGACTCGCTGTCTCGGTGGAACATTCATCGAACTAAGTCCTGAAAACGAGGAGGACCGTTTGTGTCCGCTGGCTTCGCTTGATACGGACGCAGAGCGCGCATGGGCGCTGAAATATGTATCGTTTCTGCTTGAGCTGAACGGTTTGGAAGTATTGCCAGAGATGCAAAAGGACATCCGGCAGGCGATTCATTTGCTGTCGCGTTCGCAGGGGTCGCGCAGTTTGACCGCGCTGTACATGGCGTGCGGTCTACCGGCAGTCAAGGGCGCGCTTCAGTTCTACTTGGACACGATTTTGAATGGCGATCATGACGGGTTGCGCTTGTCGCGCCTGGTGACGTTCGAGATGCACAGGCTTTATGCGCTCGATCAGAAGATCATGAACGGCACGCTGTTCTACATCTTTGAGCGTATCCGCCGGCGTCTGCGTTCGGATGTTCCGACCTTCATGTTCGTGGACGAGTTCAGAGAAGCGCTGAGCCATCCGATTGCGGCGAAAGCATTCAAGGATTACCTCTTTGAAGGCCGTGCCTTGAACATGGCGGTTTGGCTCGTGATTCAGGAGCTTTCCGAAACGCTGGCGTCTCCGCTGGCGGGCGCTGTGTTGGAGCAGCGGGCGACCACGATTTGTCTGCCGAACGTGCAAGCTCGTTTCGCCGGTCAGTCAAATTATCAAGCGCTCGGCTGTAGTGAGATGGATTGCCTTTCGATCGCGGACGCGACTCCCAAGCGTGATTACTACGTGATGAACGCGGACGGCAAGCGGATGATTTCGCTTGAACTGGGGCCGGTGATGTTGGCGCTGTTGCAGTCCGGAGATGCGGACCGGGCGGCGTTGGACTTACTCATTCAGCGTTATGGGCGGCCGCGCGCGGCTGTCGAGTGGTTGCGCAGAAAAGGGCTTTCGACACAAGCGCAACGTTTAGAGTTTCTCGCCTTTGGCGACGAATTAGCCGCTAAGGAGGCGGCTCAATATGCGTAAAGCAATGTCTCGTATTTCTTATTGGGGAGCGCTGGCGGTGTTGCCGGCGGCGCTCCTCGTGATGCCTCTGCAAGAGGCAAAGGCTCAGTTTGTGTTTTCCGATCCGGTGACGGAGCTGAACACAATGCTGAGCCACGTAACCCAACTGCTGCAGTACATCAAAGATGTGCAGATGGCGCTGTCGGCGGTTCAGCAAGCCACTATGATGGCGCGCGAAGTACAGCAGTTGGCCACCCATCCGAGTACGAACATCGCGGCGGATTTGGCGATGTTTTCGAATGTGCTGTCGCAGTCGCAAGGATTGGCTATGAATTTTGCGCAAATGGACGTCGCGTTTCGAAACCAGTTCGCTCCCTATTCACCGAGTCCGATGGTGAACTTCGCATCGCAGTATACCCAGTGGTCTAGCGGTGCGTTGAATGCGATGCGCGGAGCGGCGAACAGTGCTGGGTACCAAGGCAACATGATTCAGAACGAACAGCAGTGGATGGCTCAAGTAAACATGATGAACCAGATGCCGAACGGCCAGGACCAGAGTATTCAACTTGGCAATTCGATTGGTCTGGAGACAGTGGCTCAACTACAGAAGCTGCGAATGCTGATGATTCAAAACATTGGATCAAATGCGGCCTTCACAACGGGGCAGCTCAACATGCAGCAGTCGGCACAAACCGCGCAAGGAAGCGCGTTTACGTTCGTGCCGATTCAAGCGGACACGCGGGGCTGGTAGGTAGAGGAAGCACAGCCAGGTAAGAGTCAAAAAGGAGAAAGCAAATGACGAAATTAGACAGAACTCTCGCGGCGTTGTTAATCGCGGCGAGGGCTGGAAACGGGGGTGGGTTAGTCGTGCTTGTGGTCATCCTGCCCTTCGCGCTTGTGATCCGCCTGGCTGTGGTTTTGGTGAAGGCGCTGGTGGGATCTCAGAAGGTAAAGGCGGTGCGCTGATGTTACTTTTCCTGTTCTTTCAAGGCGCTCTACCACCTCAGACCTTTACCGCTTCCGGCGATTTAATTGATTGTTACAACAAGCTGTGGCCGAACTGGATCACGACGGTGCAACCGTACGCGATGGATCTATTCGCTGCGCTGGCTTTTCTCGATCTAGCATTTTTCGGCTGGAGTTTGTGGAAAACATATCGCGGGGATGTGACAGCCGCGATCATGAGCACCACGAATAGGCTTTTGCTCATCGCGCTGTTTTTGGATCTGTTGCTCAACGGTCCTATCTGGATGCAAAACATCGTTGACATGTTCACGACGGTGGGGCAGGCAGTAAACGGAGGACAGCAGATACAGCCGGGTTCGGTGTTTGTGCAGGGTCTCACGATAGCGGGTAAGCTGCTGGGGACCGCTTTCATGGCGAGTCTTCTATCGGATCCATTGACAGGGTTGGCGATGGTCATTGCTGCGGCGGTGATTGTGATTTCGTTCTTGGTCATCACGGCTGAATTTGTCATCACAAAAGTCCAAACATTTCTGGCGATGGGGATGGGTTTTTTCTTTCTCGCGTTTGGAGGCTCGACGTGGACGCGCACTTACGTGGAGCGGTATTTCAGCTACGGCGTAGCGAGCGGCGTTCGGCTGATGACTCTCTATTTCCTGGTGAACGCTGCGCAGAATGTGGCCGCGGGCTGGCAGGGATTAGCCGCTGCAGCGCCGCTTTCCTCGGACGGTGTTTTGTCTTGCTGGGGGATTGCGGCGGGCGCGGTTATCTATGGCGTGATCTGTTGGCGCGGTCCGTCGATCGCGGCGGGCATCTTAGGCGGCGGTCCGAATCTCAGCCACAACGAGATTTGGGGCGCGATGAGCGCGGCGGTGAGCGCGGGGGTGACTGCGGCGTTAATTGCCTCCGGTGTTGGCTCTGCGGTAGGAGCAGCCGGGGCGGCTGCTGGTGTTGCATCTGCGAGCGGCGGCGGGGTGGCGATGACCGCGGGCGGGGCGGCGCCTACGGCTGCAGGCGCGTCTAGCGCTTCTGTGGGAGTGGGTCAAACGGCAGCGGCCGCTAGCTCACATGCGTCGTCTTTGCTGGCGACGGCCAGTTCAAGCGGCGGTCACAGCAACGGCTCAAGTCCGCGCGGAGACTTTGGCGGTTTGGATTAGAAGGGAAGGAAAGGAAAAACATGCAGAATTTATTAGAAGCCGGGCCGATTCGACAAGAGGACGCCTGGATTGAAACCGAAGTGCGAGAAAAACAAAAGCGCTATCAACGCAACTGGGAGGAACGGTATTCCTCGTTACTTGCCGGAAAGCGCAACTGGCAGTTGATGGCCTTCGCCTTGGTCTTACTTTGCGGGGGCTTGGGTTACAGCGTTTTGCACTTAGCGAATACCTCACGCACTGAGTTTTACATGATTGATCGCTCGGGCTCGCAGGTGAACTATGCAGGGACGATCAAGCCGGCCAATATGGACGATGCGACGTGGGACATCGTTCGTGTGGAAGAGCTGAAGAAGTTCATCACGTCATGGCGTACGGTGACCTCGGACGCGGTAGCGCAAAAGGCGGATTGGGATCGCGCGTTTGCGTTTGTGGGAGACGGCTCGCAAGCACGCGAAACACTGGCAAAGTGGTACGACACTGAGGCGAATGATCCGATCGCGCGGGCGAACAAGGGCGAGGTCGTCACAGTGCAATATCGCACCTTTGACCGTGAAGGCGCTAACACGTACGGGCTCTGGTGGGCGGAGACAAGTACATCAGCGACCGGGCAAAACACAGTAACAAAGATGTGGCATGCACGCATTACATACGCCACGAAAATTCCAACCAACGAACAAGCGCGCGCGGAAAACCCGATGGGAATTCTGGCGACGGAACTAACTTTTAACGAGGTGCAGCAATGAGCTTTCTAAGGACGTTGTCTTTTCTCTTTTTGGGTGTGGCGCTCTGGAGTCAACAGCAAACTACCGCTACGCCAGCGAAAGCCACAGGGCCGGCGATGACACGCGAGCAGGCTCTGCAAAGGGCGGCGGCGTATAACACGGCGCTGCAGATGTTGGGCGCGCAAGGCGGCGTGGTGGGACCAGGCGGCCAACTGCCAGGCGCGGGGAATCCTCCTCCTCCGCCGGCGAAGGGCAAAAACGGTAAAGCCGTGGCGGCCGCTGAGCCGCTGCCGTTGATGCGAACCGCTCCATTACCGCTGAACGTGAAGCCCGCTCTAACCTTTACCGATTCGGCTTTCAACGCCGATCCACAAGCGCAGGCAGGGCCGGATGGGCGGGTGACTTACACGTTTGGGAAAGGTATCCCGCCGATTGTTTGCGCTTTGCTGCAGGTGACGGAAATCGACCTTGAGCCAGGTGAGCACTCGACTGAAAAAGATGTGGACGTGGGTGATGACGAGTTTCACATCAGCGTTCACAAAGGCAGCGATCGAGCGGGTGAGTTTGATTACCTCATCATCAAGCCCACTGTGGCGAACGTCGAAACGACGCTCACAGTTGGGACGAACAAACGGGTGTATTACTTCCGGCTGATCGCGACACAGCGCGAGCACATAGCCCGAATCTCTTTCACCTATCCCGAAGAAGAACAACGGCGAAAGAGAGAAGCCGAATTGGTAGAGAAGGCGAAGGCTGAAGAGGTTGTACGGCTGGCCGCGCTCGCACCGGATAAACAGATCAAGAACTGGAAGTACTCGGTGGAGCTACGCGGCAAGGACGCTCATTACATGATGCCTGTGAGTGTGGGCGACAACGGTTCACACACTGAGATCCAGCTATCTCAGCAAGTCCGGAAACTCGGCCTGCCGGCGTTTGAGATTACCGGAGCATCTGGGCCGATTCCAGCTAATTCGCACTGGGAAGAAAACAAGCTGATCGTGGATGCGTTGTTTGACCGGGGCTGTCTGCTGTCTGGAGTTGGGAAGAGCCAGCAACGAGTTTGCATCCACAACGACGGAACAAAGGAGAGCAAATAGATGGCAACGGCCAACACAATCGATATGGCGGGGCGCAAGCCGCAGGTAGTGAGTGCGATGAGCAACGGGATCGTGTGGGTGGGCTGTGCGCTGTGCGTACTGCTGCTGGGTGTAGTGATCGTGGGTTTTCGCACTCGCATTCTAAAAAAGCAGCATCAGGCGGAAGTCACGGTCACCCAAACGGCCGCTCACGACGCCGCGCAAAGCAATCGCACGCAAGTTCGCGGGCGCGCTGACGCTACGCCTTTAAGTGCTGTGACTGGCGGACAGACGCCTCCCAACACACCGGTCACCACTTCAAATCCCGGGCCGGTGGACGCGTTTGGGCACGCGATCGGCGGGGCTGTAAGCACTGTTGCCCATCCCTTTCCTGGCACCGCGAATCCGCCAGCCGCACCCGTCTACTATTACGCTCCACCGGTTCCGAATTACGGCCAGTCTGCTGAAACTGAAGACCCATCAAAGAAAGAGCGCCGTAGAGCGGAGGAACGGCGCCTGGCTGCGATTCAGGCGCCTACTTCGATTGTGTCCAACGGAGCGACTCAAAGCGGTCCCAGTTCAAGGGCTATCGATCCAATTCAGGCGGATTTAGATCGAATCGCCCAACTCAGTAACGCGGCGAACGGTATCGCGCGGCCAGTCATCGGCGGCGGCGGCTATCCGCCGTTTGGGGCAGCATCTTCAGGGATGGCTGTCAGTGAGGACGATCTCAATCAGCAGAACGGCAAACGTAAGTTTCAGCAGGAAGAGGAAGGCGATTATCTCAAGACAACGCGCGTGGCGCCGCTCTCCCGCTGGGTGGTGGAGCGTGGCGATAAGATCGTTGCCATTTTGCCTACGAAAGTCGTGACTGACTTACCGGGGGATCTCGTCGCGCAAGTGAAAGACGACGTGTACGACTCGCCCACACACAAATTCATCATGATTCCCGCGGGTTCGCTGCTTGCCGGCGACTTCAATTCGTCGGTGAGTTATGGCCAGGGGCGCGTTCAAGTGGTTTGGACTTACTTGCGGTTTCCCGATGGGAGTTACATCAACCTGGACAAATTTGTGAGTCACGCGGCTGATGGCGCGGTGGGGTTGAAGGATCAGACGGACAACCATATCAAGCGCTTAGTGGGCGGGGTTTTGCTGAGTTCGATCTTTGCGGCTGGCATTCAGATCAGCCAGAATCACAGCGGCACAAACAGTACGCTTGCCTATCCCTCGACCGCGCAGATTGCATCTTCCGCCGTTGGCCAACAAGCCGGGCAGCTCGGAGAGCAAATCACGAGCCGCAATCTGAACGTACAGCCGACTTTGAAGATTCGACCGGGCGAACCGTTCTATGTGTCGGTTCAAAAGTCCATGCTCTTTTCTGGTCCCTACCAAGCGATTAACCTCGGAGGGCAAAAGTGAAAGAGACAAGGCTGGGTCTGTTTGCGGGTGTCTTCGTAGTGCTGGCGCTCAGTGTGCCAGAGGCGTTGAAACACTCTAATCTGCGGTTTAACGGTAGCGATAGCGTGCCAGTCGGACTGTACCAGGCGAGAGCGGAGCGCGCGCCGTATGCGGGCTTCTGTTTGAGTGAAGCGACGTTGCGGACTGCGTTAACGGCGGGGTTGGAGCTGGGCCGCGGCGAGTGTGCGGATGGATATCAGCCAGTTTTGAAAACCGTCTATGAGGCGACACCGCAGGCGCCAATCACGTTAGATGCGGAGGGCTTCGCGGTTGGGAATCGTCGCATTCCGAACACGCAGCCTAAAGCGTTTTCGAAAAAGGGTAAGCCGTTGACGCATTATCCGTTTGGGAGTTACACAGCCGGATTGTGGGCTATTTCCAGTTATAACCGGGATTCGTTTGACTCACGTTATTTCGGACCGGTCTCGCAGTTGCGCTTTTACGCGAAGCCGCTCCTGGTGTTTTAGGCAGTTCGAGCAAAAAGGGGTTCACCGATGGCAACAGAGAAAGCAGCGGACAATTTAGGGGCAAACCAGGTAAGCGGAGTTACTTCCGAGCAGATCGAACAGGCGGCGCAATTCGAACAGCGCTTTGGACCAACGGCGCCAGTCACGGCAAAGCAGGCGCTAGGGGCTGAGGCGTTGGGCGGGGAGTTGCAGGACGTCGCCAAACGACTTGAGCGCATCGCCGATTTTGTAGAGAGCGAAGGTTACGCACTTCGTCATGGGATCGACGGCATTCCCGAGCGTCCCGTTCGGGAAGACATCGAGATCAGCCTTGAAGAAGCGATGCACCGATACCGCGATTCGGTCACCGATCAATCGCAAGCGACACCAAAGAACGTTGCCGAATACGAACAAGCCAAGAGCATTTCCAACGGTCTGCGGATGCAATTCAACGCCGATACAGATGCGATCCGCAAGGTGACGGCTCAGAAGTTGCCGAAGCCAATCTCCGAGAGCGAGGTGCAAATTACGCAGCCGAATAAGGCACCAGAGCAAAAGCAGACCTACTCACGCGAGGACTTGATACGCCAGTTGCGCGCCTTTACCCAGAAGAAGGCCGAAGAACAAAAAAAGCGCGGCTATAACTACATCTCCGCTGAGGCGGCGATCGCGGCGAATCTCGCGAACCAACTGGAAGCGGGGGCAAAGAGAATTGATCTGTCTCAGGACTACGCGACGGATAACCCGGCTGCGGCGCAAGAGCGTCACGACAATGCACTTCGAAACCTCGCGCCCGTTTTGCGCGAAGCCGAAAAGCAAACTGAAAGCTTGAGCTACGGCCAGGCACTCGCGCACGGCAAAGGGGAAGTCTTGGCGGTTCAACAGTTGAATCGGGGTTTGGTCAATGCAAAGGGGTTACTTCAAAAAGCGTCGCACCATAACAACCATCAAGCGCAAGCGCCGCGGCTTTCGATGTCGTCTGATGGGGGGATCTAAGGATGCCAGGGGAGAATATTGAGCGTCAATCCACCGGGCCGCTCGGGGCTTTTCCCCTGCGCATTCCGCTTGGCAAGGTGTTGGCGGTTTTGGCGGCGTTGGCACTTACGCCTGCCTGGTGGGCCTTGAACGAGGCGCGGAGTCCGTTTCTAGAAAAGTTTTACGAGCGCACGTACTGGCTTAGTTTGCGGGATAGCTTCGCTGTGGCGCCAGGCGGGCAGCCGTTGGCGGCTGAATACGAAGTAGCACTCGAAAACACGCCAAACGGCTTAGCGCTCGCCGGCGTCGAGGATGCCGAGGAGTTTCGGGGGACGCTCATCATTCAAAAGCAAAGCTTGAATCCCAAACTGTTTCACGACTGGCTCAAAGATCACGTTTACCACGGCTCCGCGCTCAATAGGTACGGTTTGCTTGGCGCAGTCGAGACGGCTTCATTTTTCGTTTTACTGATGTTCGGTGCGAACTTTGATCGACGCCGGCGACTCTCCGCGATGGACGGAACACACCGGCGTGGTACGCGCTTCATTTGCTGGCAGCGGTTCAACGGCGAGCAACTCGGGCCGCTGTGGCGGCTCTGGATGTTCTTTTCCTACCGGCGGTTGGCTTCTACCAAAGTGCAAGCGGCGATCCGGCGAAGTAGGCGGTGGGCGGCCACCCCCGCGTGTTATCGGGCTGCGGCTGGACGAGTGGCGCGATTTTTGCGCTTTGTCGGGTTGCGTTGGCCTGGTGCTGAGGGGCCGGGCCTGGCGCTGGAGATCGGACTCCTGGCGAGGGCGGTGATCAGTGAGGAGTTGATTCCCTATCACTTAAATTTGTTCGGTGGAACGGGGCGCGGCAAAAGCACCCTGATCCGGAACATCATTCTATTGATTCGCGCACGGAACGAAACGTTTGTGGTGCATGATCCGAAACGCGAGTTTTACCGGGAGTTCTATCGGCCTGGCATTGATTGGGCCATCGATCCGCGTTTAGAAGAGTGTCCGTATTGGGCGATGGAAGACGAAGCCGCGGACGAGCCCGAAGCCACACCGTGGGCCTCGAGCTTCTTTCCCGAACATCCCAGAAGTCAACCGTTTTTTGTCAGGAAGCCGAGGGCGATTTTCGCTTATCTGATGTCTCGCTACTCAGCTCACAATGAGCCGGGTGAGCCGGCGACGTGCGCGCGGCTTGGTTCATGGCTGAGCGGTGGTGAGAGCGAGATTCTGAAGCGCGTGAAAGGCACGGAACACTATCGGAGTCTGAATCGCGGCGGTTCTACAACAGTCGAAATTAGCGATATGTCTCAAAGCCTCTTTACGACTTTGGGAGAAATCGCCAAAGTTCTGCGCATGATGCCGGCAAGTCCGGAAGGGCGGCGGCGCTTCTCATTGCGCGAGTGGAAAAAGAATCGCCAGGGCTGCATTTTCTTGTGTTCCGAGCCGGAAACGCAAGAGGCAATTATGCCGCTTCATACCGCTATTGCGGACATGGCGATTCTCCACACGCAAGCGGAAGTTCACGGCCGGGATGTCCCGCGCGTCTGGTTTGTGTTCGACGAAGCCGCGACCATGGGCCGGGTTGGCCAACTCGAAAGCGGCATGACAAAACAAAGGGCGTCAGGGAATCCGATTGTGTTGGGCTTTCATGATTTGCCGCAACTGGAACAACGCTACGGCGAAAAGGGTGCGCAGACAATTACGGCGCAAGCCTACACAAACATAATCGTCGGCACTGGCTCAGACAAAGAAGCCGCTCACATCGAAAAGATGATCGGCCATGAAGAAATTGACCGGGTGACGGAGAATCGGCCCTGGCATTTACTGCTGTTCAACAAGGGCCACCGGGCGCGCTCGGTCACGAATCAGATCACGTCTACGGCGCCAGTGACGGCGGCGGAGATCCAAGCATTACCGCGCTTTCACGGCTACATGCTGCAGGAAGGCCGTGTCCTTCGGTTTAAGATCCGGCGCCCACGAAAGAAGGGCGCTCTAATCGAGCCTGTTTTGCGGACCATTCCGCCGCTGATCTTCCGTGAAGATCCCGCCGAGAGCCTTCCGGCCGCCGATGGCGTGGTGGTTTGTCCGGTGGACGATCCAATTCCGGCGCCGTGGAACTTTGACGACTTCCGAACGGATGTTTTAGAGGGCGAGAAAGCGCTGGCAGGGAAGGCTTAGCAGAGCTAAATGGTGACCGGCAAGCCAATGACGGGAGGTGAGACTTATCTGGCGAATCACCTCTCTAATAACGATTACTATTCCGAGGGTGAAAAAGTCACCGGCCAATGGCTGGGCTATGGCGCGGAGAAACTCGGCTTGTCGGGGGAAGTCACAATTGAACAGTTTGAAGCCATCCGTCAGGGAAATGACCCATCAACGGGTGAGTTCCTTCGCCAGCGTCAGAGTGCCGATCGCTATGGGGAAGTAACCCGCAATGGCAAGACAGAAATTGAAAAGACTGGCACGGCTCGCAACCTCTACGACTTCACCGTGAGCGCTCCGAAAGACCTTTCGGTACAAGCGGTGTTTGACTCGCGTTTAGTCGATGTCTGGAACAGAGCGGTAAGTGAAACGGCGGTAGAGATGGAGAAGCTCGCCGCTGTTCGCGTACGCAAGGGCGGCTTAGATGAAAACCGCATCACCGGGAACATGATCATTGCGCGTTATGACCATGACGCGAGCCGTGAATTAGACCCGATGCTTCATAGTCACTTGGTAGCAGCTAACCTTTCGTGGGATCACGTCGACGGCAAATGGTACGCGCTGCAGGCCTCCGAGATCTTCGACCAGCGTGCGTACCTCACCGAATTTTGCCGGAATGTGGCGGCGCGGGAAACCATGAAGCTCGGCTATGAGATCGAGGACCACTTCAAGGGCGGTGAGGATAACGGCTTCGGCATCAAAGGCATGACGGAAGAAACGCGAGAGAAGTTCAGCCAGCGCAGCAAGCAACGCGATGAAGCCATTGCGGACTTTATGGAAGAACACGGGCGGCGGCCGTCTAACCGGGAAATCGCGTTACTCGTTCGGGACTCCCGGCCTGAAAAGCTGGCGGAAATCGCCACCGCTGATGTGAAAGCCAGGCAGTGGGCGCGCCTCACTTCCGAGGAAATCGAGCGAGGAAAAACGCTTCATAAAGAGGCGTTAGAGCGGGGATCGGTCTTAGAAGTTGCACCGGCCGGGGCTTCGCTGAGCTACTCAATAGAGCACACGTTTGAGCGGCTTTCTGTCGCTAAACACTACGAACTGAAAACAGAAGCTTTACGGCATGGCCGCGGGCGAATTGACGCGGAGGAGCTGGCCGGCGAACTGGCGGCGGCGGTGGCTAGGCGCGAGATGATTAGCGCGCGTGGTGAGGTTGCCACGCAAGCGACTCTGCAGCGTGAGCTTGACATGAAAGCTTACATCGATGAGGGCGTAAACCGATATGGACCGCTGGGCCGGGGCCTCGCCTTTGAACCGTCTACCACGTTGCGAAGTGAGCAAAGAGAAGCCGTATTAGGCGCACTGGCAAACAAAGATTTTGCGTTCAACATCAGTGGTAGCGCCGGCGTCGGGAAGACGTACCTGCTGAAGGATATGAAGCGCGGACTCAAAGAAGCGCGCGTAAGTCTGACGGTTGTCGCGCCAAGCGCTAAAGCAGTGCAGGTTCTGCATGAAGATGGCTTTCCCGAGGCCATGACTATTGCGCGGCTGCTGGTCGATCCGGCTCAGCGAGCGCAGCTCAGCGGCGGCGTGCTCCTGGTTGATGAAGCGGGATTCGTTTCCAGCCAAGGCATGTTTGATCTGGAGACTTTGGCGAAAGAGCAGGGAGCGCGCATCGTCTTCGCTGGCGATACCTACCAAATCAAAAGCGTAGAGCAGGGCGATGCTCTCCGGATCTTAGAGCGCGAGTCTCAACTTCAAACGGTTTCCGTCCGGGAGATTATCCGCCAGAAAAACGAAGAGTACAGAGTAGCGATGGAGACATTGCGAAAGAAGCCGGAAGAAGGCTTTGAACTGCTCGAAGAGATGGGCGCCATCCGTCAGGTGGACTGGCGGTTGATCGGCCGGGAAACGGCTCATGCCTGGCGCGAAGCTGCCGCTATTCCAAATGTGGACGGCAAAGAGCGTTCTGTCCTGGTGGTGACGCGTACCCATGACCAGATTGCCTCCATCACGCACGCCATTCGCGCAGACCGCAAGGCTCACGGAGAAATCGGGGAAGGCCGAGAGTTTGAGAAACACCGATCTTTGGACTGGACCGAAGCGGAAAAAAAGCAGTTTAAGCGCTATCAGCCCGGCCAGATTATCACCTTCCACAAAAAAGTGGTGGGCATTGCAAAGAACGAATCTTTGGAGGTGGTTTCCCACACCAGAGACAGCGTGACGGCGTGCAAAGCGAACGGACAGGAAGTAACTCTCACCGCGAAGCAATCGAAGGCGTACAGCGTGTTTGAGCGCGAGCAAATGGAGATTTCGGCGGGTGACCGCTTACTCTTACAGGTCAATTGGAAAGAAAAAGGGCGGGACGGCTTCAAAGCGACGAACGGCGAACTCGTCACAGTCAAGAGCATTGACGGCGGGGTCATGACGCTTGAAGACGGCCGCCGGTTGCCGGCGGGCTATAAGCAGTTCACAAGCGGGTATGCGGTCACGGCTCACGTTAGCCAGGGAGACGGTGCCGATGTCGTTATTGCGGTGCCGGATGGCATGCGGCGTGATTTGGCCTATGTGACCTTCACCCGCGGCAAAGAGGGAATTATCGTCATTACCTGCGATGCCGAAACCCTACGCGAAACGCTGGGCATCTCTGGCGATCGCCAGTCGGCCAGCGAACTCGCTCAGCGGGCCGACTGGGCCAAAAAGGTCAAGAGCGAAGATCAGCGGATTTATCAGAAGTTCCACGAACCGCCGGCAGAATCGGCGAAAAAACAAACGATCAAAGAGGAGATTACACACCATGCCCGTATCAGAGTTAGTTAGCACTTCACCGGACTGGCAAACCGCCAAAGGCGACGAGCAGAAGCCCGAATCTCTATTCGTGCAGCTTCGCCGCAGCGCCTTCGTTTTCCCCTGGTTTCGGTTTGTTTATGCGGAGGGCGAGAGCGCAAAGATTGTCATAGTTTTTGCGACACACCAGCTCACGGTCACTGGCCGAGGCCTGGGCGCGTTGCTGACAGCTATCGCGAGCCAGCGCGTAGTAAGACTGCTGGAACCCAGCCAGAGCGAAGCCACGCTTGGCGTACGCATGCCGGGCGCGGTCAAGCATGACGGGCCGGCCATCGAGTCCATTTCAGTCAAGAATCTCAGCGAAGAGAATTAGGAAAGACCCTCTCGAAATGTATCGGAACGTAGTCAAAACTCGCGCAAAAATACGAGGTGCAAATGAGGTGCGGAATGGGTGCTCGAAGGGTGCAAAGAGGGTGCGCGAAGGGTGCGCCAAAGCATGGTTTTTCGATGAAGGTTTTCCTAACGCCGAAGGCGTTAGGGATAGTGTCTCTTTCTTCAGTAGTTGCTGTGACCCACACTGCCTCTTTGTGCATATGCCTACGTGGGTCCGAGATGCCCATGTCTTGGTTGTTTTTGCTGGTGTGGAAATTGCTGGATCGTACGACACAAAGGAGGGCCAATCATGCCCGGTTCTCTGAGTCCGAAAGATCTTCACACTTTGGTAAACCTGCCACTGGACGAGTCTCACTCCCGCCTCGGACCTTACAAAGAATTGATCCTACGCTGGCGAAGGCAGGGCAGGGGCTACACCAGAATTCGGGAACTGTTGGCGGAAAAGTGCTCGGTCACTATATCGCGGCAAGTCCTCACACGGTTCATTAAGCGGCACTCGAAAGCGCGTAAGGCTGAACGGGATTTACAGGACCAACTGGATTTAGACCTGGAACCGGCAACACCACTCGGCCAGGCGTCGAGTTCCGGGAGCAAGAGGCTAACGCCCGAGGAACGGGCCGCTGCAGTCGCACATATTCGCTCTCTCAATAGCAAGCCCGTCGTCAAAGAACAGCAACCGCCAAGCGGTTGGGACCTCTTAGAGCCGGACAACGTAAGTTTTAGACGCAAAGGAGATAAATAGGATGGCAGCAGCATCAGTAGTAGAGATTTCGGCTCAGAAGGCGAAGCCCACGAGCCGGATTGTATTCACGGAAGGCGGCAAGGGCGGCGTAGGAAAGTCCGCATTCTCAACCATGCTCGTTGAGTGGTACCGAAAGCAGGGCGCGCCGGTCGCCTTGATCGACATGGATAGTGAGAACAAGAGCCGGGGATCGCTCGCCCATTTCTTCCCCGAGGCGAGGAAAACGAACATCCAAACTGAGCGCGGGCTGGATGGATTACTGTTCGCGCTGGCGGAGGGTACGCCGATTGTGGTAGCAGACATGGGCGCGAGTGCCGGCGACGTTGCTCACGAGTGGTTTGACTCGATGTATGAGTCGGCGGCTGACAGCGGAGTCGCTTTCACAGCGATCGGCATTGTTACGCCAGATCCGGCCAGTGTTTCAAGTGTTGTTTCTTGGGGCAAATTTCTGCGGGATCGGGTTGATTACGTAGTTGTGAAAAACTCGATCACTAACCCGGCAGACTTTAGCGTCTGGGAAACCGATCCGGAGGCTGAGAAGTTTCGGCGCCTGGCTCAGCCAAAGGTCATCACAATGCAATACCGAGTGCAGGATATCGAGCAGGTGGCGCGGCAGCATGGCGTGACCATGCAGGCTGTGGCAAACGGAGGCGTTGACATTCCGGGGCTCAAGGAAATGCCGAACGTGATGCGCGCCGGCGGCTACCGTAAAAACATCTTTGCGCAGTTAGACACAGTAAAGGGGCTGCTACTTCTGTGAGCGTCACAACTCTGAGAAAATGCGTTGACGAACCGGACGCGTGGAGTGACATAGTGCAGCGGCTGACGGCTGACAAAGACCGTCAGGAGTTTGCAGAGCTGTTGCACTGGTTTCGGTCACAGCCGGCGGATGACGAGTTTTCGAAAGTCGCGAAGCTCCTGGGATTTCTCACCCTCGTTGGAAACAATTTACCGGAGGCCCTAGCAGAGGAAGCTAGGGCTATCCGGTCTTTGAGTGAGCGAATAGAAAAGGCCAACGCGGCGACGGATGAACGGCTCTCAAAGCTTCCTTCCGAAATCGCGGCGGGCCTTGATCCATCCGCGATCGCTAAAGAAATGAGCCACAGTTTCCGGCAGCAGTTGAGCCAAACCGCTTTACACGAGACCGCTTCGCTCATGAAGGCGGCGGTGATCACGCTCAAGTCTTTGTCTACCGAACTGGTGACCACACTGCAGCCGATCAGTGTCACGTTGGGGGAGCAGACGACAACCCTGCTAGCAACGCTGAAACAGGTGAACGAATTCGAGCAGCGTCCGCCAGCGCCGGCAAGTTCTGGGGCGGTTGCGCTCCAGTCGTTTCTCTTCTTCGCGGTTTTCGTGGCCGGCGGCGTGGCGGGTTACTTGCTCCACCACTGAGGTATCTATGCTCACGCATTCGTTGTTTTCTCTTAGATGTGTATGTGGCGCGCAGCTCCGCGGCGAGGGCAAAACGGGGACGTGTCCGACTTGCAAACGTGAGTTTCGGATTGAATGGCCGGCTGAGTACGAAGCTGACGAAGACAAAGAGCCCGGCGCCGGAACGAAGACGGCGGCGGCCTGAAGGAAAACATATGAGCATTGAAGATCGGCGGGATTGAACGGCGGCAGTGACGATTCCGGGGAAAAAGAAGACTGGGTCATTGAGAGGGCTGTGGTCGCCGGCAGTTGAAGACGAGGACAAATCGGTTGAAAAAAGTGTAACGAAGACGTTAGAGAAGAAAAGGACAAACAAATTATGGCTTCCCGTAGTGTGAATAAAGTGATTTTGATTGGGAATTTGGGCCGCGATGCCGAGACGAAGTTTACTCCGTCAGGCGTGGCCGCGACGCGGTTTTCCGTTGCTACATCGCGACGTTGGAAAGACAAGGAGTCGGAAGAATGGAAAGAAGAAACGAATTGGACGAATGTGATTCTTTGGCGCTCCGAAAACTTGACGAACTACCTTCTGAAAGGCAAACAAGTTTACGTTGAAGGGCGGCTTCAGACTCGCAGCTACGACGACAAAGATGGCAAAAAGGTATATGCCACGGAAGTGGTCGCCGAGGAAGTGCTTCTACTCGGTGGTCAGGTCGAAGGCCAGAATGCCCAACCACAGGCCGCGCGCGCAGCCGCTGGCGGTGGCGGCAGAAGCAAGGCCTCCGGGGCCGGCGATGACGAAATGCATGTCACGGACGATGACATCCCGTTTTGACTGGGTGGTATCGATAAACGCGAAAGGCCACGCTTTACAAAAGAGTGCTCACTGGGCAGCAGCAAATGCAATGCACAGAGTCACTTTCGTGACCCTGTGGCCAGTCTCGTTTGTTACTGGAGAACAATCAAATTCATGAGCAGCAATTCCTCAAAGCCGTACACCTTGGGTTTGCTGCAAGTCTCGCAGACATAGCGGCGCGCATCCGGCTCGACGTTGTAGGCGGTCTCCCCGCAGGCGAGGCAGAAACCGGCATATTCGTTCTGGAAACTCCGATATTCCTCTTCGGTGAGAACAGGCTTGAGGAGCGTTTCGCCATTGCGCGATTGAAAAGGTTGCGTGGTCATAGTGTGGAATGAAATCCTTTCTGTCCTGCTGGACAGCGAACTGGCCGAGCGGAGGGAGTCAAGGGCGCAGCGAAGCGGAGTGCCATTTACCCTTGACCCCGGAGCTAGAATCGCAAGAGCAGGCAGGGCATGGGAAATTGGTTAGACGCCGAAGAATGCTTTTTTCTGTTAGATGTATTTGTGGCGAACAGTTACGCAGCGAGGGCAAAACGGGAACGTGTCCGACTTGCAAACGCGAGTTTCGTATCGAGTCGCCGGCCGACTACCAACCGCAAGAGCAAGAGAAAGAGCCCGTGGCCACGAAGACTGCGGCGGCGTAATTGTTTCCGCGCTTCAAAAGGGGGTCACTTTCTTCGAGCGTTGAGAATTATAGATTTTCTCCATACGGGTGCGGATACCGGGATTGGAGAGTTTCAAACGCGGATTACCTGCGGGTGTGAGCCGTAGGACCGGAACGTTTGCTGAATCAAAAGCGAGTTCTGATCCATAATCTTTATCTGCCCAGATGTACTCAGAATTGAATACGTTTGCGGTAGGTTTCCCGAACTTATCGATGACGCTTTGTACAAAATCCTTCTTACTTGCCTCACTGTCGAGTCGCGGTTCGTATTCAATGTTCCAAAGGGTTTCCGGGCCTTTCCCTTCACCTGGATAGACTTCCGCGAAGTTTAAGCCCAAGTTCAACTCGGGAGCTTTCCAGCCACCACTGTTCGGTCCGAGGGGCTCGAACGAGATCGCAGTGGTATAGGGACGGTTTGGAACATACTGGGGGTTGCCGGCGAAAATGCGATAGCCGTCCTGTTTTGGTTTAGCGTGAAGGCGCTGCGCAAGAATTTGTTGCGCTTCTGCGGCCGTCATATTTAGTTGAAGTCCTAAGATGTCGTATGCTTGGGCTTCTGCCGCCAAGGCTTTGGGACCGAGCAAAATAGAGCTCAAAGCCAGCATCTCTCTTCGGGAGAGCTGTAACGATGTTTTAGCGGCGTTATTCCAGAGGTGAGGTATGCCGGAATGGTGTCCCATCACCTCTGTTTATAACACTAAATAGCGGCGTTCACTGGGCCACGGGATATGAGAATGTTAGTCGAGTGTGGTCCATATTCGGCTCACTTGCGGTGTCCCGTAATGGTTAAGTTTCCTGACGCTATTCTTTAAAACTGGTTCTTCCCCGCTTCGGTCATGAGGTATAAAGTTTTCAAATGAACCTTTCCCCTTTGTGGAGTTGGCTTCTGAGCACGGCTGGCGTACTCGCTATCGTATGGGCGTGCGCGAAATTCTTAGGTCAAAAGTGGGCTGAAAAATGGATCGATCAACATTTCAATCAGAAACTGGAAGCATTCAAAGCCGTGCAACAGGAGAGACTGGAGGCTTACAAAGCCGACCAGCAACGGGAATTAGAACGTCTTCGCCATCTTCTTTCCGGCCGCATCAGCAAAATTCATGAGAAGGAATTCGAAGTACTGCCAAAAGCATGGCTTATGCTCATTGAACTGCGCGGGGCGGCACAACATGCCCTCGACCTCACTATGAAACCCTATCCCGGTTTTCGAAATTTTTCATCTGCCCAGCTGGAAGACTTTTTGAAGTCCGAGCCAGTGAATTGGCTGGCCGACTATCAAAAAGAAGAGTTGCGAAATGCTGGTAGTGCCGACAAGCAAGAGAAATACTACATGGACGCACTTCAAAGCCACAGCCTCAACGAGGCAAACGAGAAGCACAGAAAGTTCCTCAATTACCTGATCGAAAATCAAATTTTTATGACGGATGAACTGCGCGAGAAATTCTTTGGAGCGCAAAAAGCTTTATTTTTGGCCATAACAAGCTACGGCATCGGCAAAGGCACAAATCATGAGCTGGTGAGACAAGGCCAAGAGGAGATGTTAAATAAAATGCAAGGGCGTGTTGACGAAGCAGAAAAGGCCGTTCAAAAGCGCCTGCGTTACGAAGAAGCCTAAGCGGGTTCTCTTCCTTGCTCTGTTTCACAAAGGGTAGCTTTTGACACAAAAATGCCCAGCCGCGCGGCTGTCCTTCATGATACGTTGGAACAAAGCCGCTAGGGAATGTTTTAGGTCCCCCCCCCGGACGAGTTCAACTCTAACAATTTGCTGGCGATTTCCGCAGGCGACAATATGAAATCGACATGGCCGGTTTCCACGGCATGTCTCGGCATGTCTTTAAACTCCGCATTGGACTGAGCGAACGTCATACCACCAGCCGCTTTGATGGCCTTCAGCGCCGCACTGCCGTCGTGACCCATCCCGGAGAGAATGACCGCTATGGCGCGTTGTCCGCATGCCTCGGCGAGAGACAGCAGGAAAATGCTGATCGTCATGGGCCAGCCTCTCGGCTTTCGCGGTGGCTGGAGATCGAACTCATTATTTTTCACCGTCATTTCGACGCTGGGAGGCATAAGGTAAACGCGATTTCGTTCAAGGGACATGCCTTCCTCTACTTCGACAACAGGCATCGTTGTGACACGGGCGAGAATTGGCAAAAGCAAACTCGCGTTCTCGAAATTCCGATGTGACGCAATGACAAACGCCATCCCCGTATCGGCGGGCATATGGCGCAAAATGCCGTTATAGGCTTCCAGGCCGCCAGCTGAGCCGCCCAGACACACTACGCGGAAATCCTTCTCAGCCGGAGCGCACATTAGGTTTCCACTATAAGCCTTTTCGAGTCTCTCGGAGCGTGGCGGTCCATCCGGGCAGAGAGACCACGCCGGGGAAATACCCGGACGTGGCCTTGTTTCTGCGTCGTCAATACTCACTGGGCAAGTGGATGACGTTGTTGGCGAAATAGAGCTTGATGGTGTCGAGCGGGAAATCGGTGTACGGGATCTCTTTGCTAAAGACCACGTTTCCGTTGCCGTCGTCACAGGCGAGGGTGGCGGTTTTATCGGGCCGGACAGTGAGTGTCCAAACCTGGAACTCTTCGGCGGCGACATTCTGGTCGTATGGCTGAATCAGAGCGATCTCGTCGAGAAGCCAATACGCCCCCCCGTGTTCGGCGACATATTGTGCGCCCTCGGTGTAGAGAATGCTTCGATTGATCGAATGCCGGTACCACCGTTCTGTTCCGGTGAATTGCGCGAGGTCGGCCGCAGTGAGCGTCTTTTTGCTTTGTGTATCGGATTGCATGGTGATCTCGTTTTTGTCGTGTGCTTTGCTGCACAGGACCGGAGGAGCTGGCCAGAGTCAAGGCCGGAGCGAAGCGGAGTGCACCTTGGCCTTGACGGCCAGCTAGGATGGGACGAAGCAGGAAAGCACAGGTCCACTTTCTTGCGACCGCCTGGGTGTTGGTTGGTCTGTGGGGTTGGCGTTTTCCCGTCGCGCTCAATCGACGATGCCGAGCAATTCCCGGAGTTTGTTTTTCCTGATAATTCCTTTGGGTTCGATCTGGTGAACAATCCTCTATCCGAAGTGGCCTCCGCGTCCTGAACGTGCATGGCTGACGCGCAAGGTGAGGGAGGGAGAAAGCGGCTAGTTTCTCGTTGAATCCCCTGCGGCGGCGTATGCTTTGCGCAAGGGGATCGTAAAAAAGAACGTGGAGCCCTTTCCCGGCGTCGAATCCACCCAAATCCTGCCGCCGTATCCGGCGATGATTTTCTGGCAGGTCGCGAGACCGATGCCGCTGCCGGGGCGATCGTCGCCATGAAGCCGCTTGAATGGTTTGAAAATCAGTTCCCTATATTGCAGTTCAATCCCGATGCCGTTGTCGTTGACTTTAACAATCCAACCTTCATCGGTTTTATTGCAATTCACATGAATGCGGGGCTCTTCCGCGCTGCGGTACTTCAAGGCATTGCCGATTAGGTTTTGAAAAAGCTGCACGAGGTGGGCATCATGGACGGGAAGGACGGGAAGCGTATCCGCAAACGTCACGACCGCCTTAGACGCTTCAATGTCGGGCCGTCTTTGGCGATGAGAATAGTGTGATTGGTCAGACCCACGACGTCACCCGTAGCAATGGCCTTAACGAGCGGGTTCTCGACGGCGATACGCGTCTCTTCGTGAACGATCCGAAATACTTCAGAAATGCTCTGGCCGATTGCTTCCTCTTCCGTCCAGGCGGTCAGTTTTGCAGCGACCGGATTGATGAATGTGATTTTTTTATCCGCTGTGGTCGCAATCAGACCATCTCCGATACTGTTGAGGGTGACGCGGAAGTATTCCGCATTCGTTGCGGGCCGGGAAGTGCACATCGATGATAGCGGCTCGCCGATCCGCGACTCAACGGGGATGATCGAAGGGGCGATTTTGATTTTTCGCGACATTTCCGCGCGGCGCGAGGATGAACGACAGCTCAAGGCTTTGAACGAGCAGCTCAGGGAATTCGTGGATGCAGCGGCTCATGATTTGCGCACGCCACTTCGTTCAGTGGCCATATTTTCGGAGTTGCTTCAAAAGCGTTACGAGTCCCTGCTTGTCGGCGATGGCCAAGATGTTCTTGCCCGCATCAAAAAAGCCACTCAACGCATGGGGCAACTACTGGAAGACCTCCTCAACTACGCGCAGGCCGGCCATTTCGAGCTTGGCGACGGGCCGCTTGTGCCGCTGGTGTTAGCGCCAACATAAAGTGACCGCAGTTTTGGGAGCTTTGTCGTCAGAAAGGGCGGTAATTGTGTAGTCGGCGCGCACGCCCGCAGCGGCGCCGCAGGCGGCGCGAAGGGCGTGAGTGCCCGGTGTCGAGTTAGCCGCACATTGGAATTAAGACTTAGCCGACCCTCCCGCGCCGTCAGCAGGAGAAGGAGCAATGGAACATCGAGCGTGCTTGGTGTCGAGACGGACCGATTCGATCACGAGATAGAGTTTGTCGGCACTATTGACTTTGCCCGCGATGCAATAAGCCACATCGGGCCGCATTCGCTGAGCCTTGCTGAAGTCATAGAGCCGGTAAACCCGCTGCGTGTCGCGATCCCGCAACAGGAACACGGCATAAGAAGGATGTTCCGTCCGCGAGAGTAGGAACAGATGATTGGCGCTGAAGTTGAACATTGAAGGACTGAGACAAGGAACGGAGATCACGAGGATCTCCGCCCATTGGCAGCGCCGTTGAGGGGTTACCCGGCGGACTCCTCCGTTACGGGATATCACCACAGCGCGGCGCTTGCACGCTGCCGGAATGGCCGTTAGTCTTCCGGCGAACCTGACTTGCTGGCTTTGCGTAAACTGTCGCCGCCCAGCAAGAAGATCTCGGAGTTCTCGACCAGGCGGTCCGCAATCGCAGTCGCGATGGTGGTGTTGAACAGGATGTTGCCCCAGTCTGAGAACGCGGTGTTGGTGGTAATGATGGTGGAACGCTTGTGACTGTGACGCGTGGAGATGACTTGATAGAAGAGATTGGAAGTCTGCTGATCGAGAGAAAGATATCCTAATTCGTCACAAATTAACAAAGTTGGCTCTGTGTAGGTCTTGAGCTTACGAACCAGCGAATGATCCACCTGCGAAGCAGACAGTTGATTCAACATGTCCATGGCGGTGGTGAACAACACGCGCTGGTTCGCCTGACAAGCTTTCCAAGCGATTACCTTAGCGAGAAACGTTTTGCCCACACCGGGCGAATAGGCGACATAATGCACATCATTTCGAGACGGTGACCGTCCACTATCGGTGGCACCCTTTGTTTGGCCAAGTATTGCCTGTTCACAAACGGATGAAGGATCGCCACGGCGAGCACATTTTCGTCGAACTGGCGGATGAAACAATCTGTTCACTGCCTGCGTGGATGTTCAGTCCAGAATGTGCAATTTTCTCGGTGAGCTCACCTTTAGTCGCGGTCGACGCCTTGACTTCTCTTCGCGAGTTCTTATCCAGTTTGCAATGCCCTAACGATTGCGCTAAGTCTTCAGTGAATCCAACTCCGAAGGAGAGGGCAAGTGAAGCCATCGATTCCCAAAAGAAACGCGCAACTGAACCTGCCGCTGCTCGACGTTCCGGCAACGGTTCTCCCAGACAACAAACAGCAAGAACTGGTAAGGGCACTCGTGGAGCTGCTCATGAGCGCGGCAAACGAAAAGCTCGATCAACCAATAAGCCGAGGCAGCGATGAATCTCAAGCTGACTAATGATCGCCTTCAACGGCGAGCCATTATTTACGTTCGGCAGTCCTCTATGGGACAGGTAACGAACAACCACGAAAGCCGCCGTCGTCAATACGGCCTCGCAGATCGAGCACGCGAATTAGGGTTCCACAATGTCACCGTGATCGACGACGATCTTGGGCGCTCGGGATCCGGCTTGGTGGAGCGCCCCGGATTTCAACGGTTAGTTGCCGAGGTCTGCACCGGGGAAGTCGGCGCCGTGTTTTGCATTGAGGCCTCTCGGCTCGCCCGCAACGGTCGTGACTGGCATCATCTCATCGAGCTTTGTGGAATGGTAGGAGCGGTTGTCGTAGATCCAGACGGCGTCTATGATCCGGGCATCATCAACGATAGGCTGCTGTTGGGTTTAAAAGGCACCATGAGTGAGTTTGAATTGAACCTACTCCGGCAGCGATCGTTGGAAGCGATTCGGCAGAAAGCCGGCCGAGGAGAACTACAGTTTCTTCTGCCAGTGGGATTGTGCTGGACCGCCGCCGGTAAGATCGAGAAGGATCCGGACCAACGTGTACAACAAGCGATTCAGTTGGTATTCGCCAAGATGATGGAGCTTGGAAGCGTTCGGCAGGTTCTGCTATGGTTCCGACAAGAGAGCATCAGCTTGCCAGCGTTGCCACGCGATCCTGGCGAACCGAGAATGATTTGGAAGATTCCCGTCTACAACGTCGTGCTGAAGATTTTGACGAATCCGATCTATGCCGGAGCGTACGCATTCGGAAAGACACAAAGTCGAATCGCCGTTGTCGATGGTCGCGCGAGGAAAACCGCGGGACACCGCAAGCCGCGGCCAGACTGGACCGTCTTGATTCGCGACCACCATCCCGGTTACATTTCTTGGGAGCAGTATGAACGTAATCAGGCGCTGATTGCGGCCAACACGAATATGAAGTCACGCATGGAGCCGAAGGCAGGTCGCGGAGGGCGCGCATTGCTCGCGGGGATTCTGCGGTGTCGGCGTTGCGGCCGAATGTTGCACGTCACCTATTCCGGTCTTGGAGCGGCCGCGTTGCGTTACCACTGTAGAGGTGCGCACATCAATCATGGCGCCAGTTGGTGTATCTCGTTCGGCGGTCTTCGAAGCGATCAGGCAGTAGCCAATGAAGTCCTTCACGCCATCAGTGGAAACGCCATTGAGGCGGCACTGGACGCGGCCGCGCAGATGCATCAACAGCGTCAGGATCAGCGGCGATCACTCGAACTGGAAGTCGAGCAAGCTCGATATGAAGCGCGCTTGGCCTCGCGAAGATATGAATCCGTGGACCCGGACAATCGTCTAGTCGCCGCGGAGTTAGAAGCTCGCTGGAACGATGCCCTGCGAAAGTTCGAAGGGCTGGAGATCAAGCTGCACGAGTTCGACAGTTTCATAACTTCCGCTGCGATGCCTGACAAGGAGATCCTTCTGAGTCTCGTGCAAGATCTTCCGGCGGTCTGGCACGCGCCGTCTTCCGACATGCGATTGAAGCAGCGGATTGTTCGAATTCTCATTCGCGAGATTGTTGCCGACGTGGATGAGAACAGTAACGAGATCGTGCTTGTCATTCACTGGGCCGGAGGGCGTCATTCGGAACTCCGCGTGAAGAAGAATGCAACTGGAAGACACAGCCACTGCACCAGCATGGAAGCGATCGAAGTGATTCGACAGATGGCCGGCAAGTTTCCTGACGAACAGATCGCCGCAACGCTGAACCGGCTTGGGTTCTCAACCGGTGCCGGCAAAACGTGGAATGAGCAGCGCGTGTACTCCGCGCGCCACTACAATGAACTGCCCGCCTACAATCCAAACCAAACCAATCAGGACATCCTTACGATGGAGGAGGCCGCACAGCGTCTGGGCGTGAGCACGACAACCGTACGACGATTGATCGAACAGAAGAAACTGGCCGCCACTCAAGTGGTCCCATGTGCTCCGTGGCAGATTGCCATCGCCGCCTTGGACGCAGCAGCAGTAAGAACTGCGGTAAACAAAATCAAGAACGGAGTGCGCGTCCCGCGAACTCTCCTTGACGACAAGCAGCAACGAATGTTTCCAAAAGGTTAGCGAGGTAACTTAGAATGTCACAGGATCGGTATTGCCGATGAGAACCAGATTCGTACCTTGGCGCAAGAAGGTCAGATCGAGCAAGCGCAGAATGCGGTTCTTCGCTTGCACCCGGCTTTTGTGATGGTGGAAGTGAAAGGCGTCGATACTGGGCTGCGATTGTAACCGCGAACTCTTGAAGCGGCGATCAATGGCACGGCTGTGGCGGGCTTCGAGTTCCATATCGGCCAGCCACTCGATAGTAGCTGCCACACTCATGTTTTTGACGGCGGCCTCAGCGATCGTCTGTTCCAGTTGACGGCTCATCGCCGCCAGATTCAGTTCTTGTAGTTTCTGTTCGAGGGGAGTCATCATGTTCCTTTCCAGGGCTAAGAATGAAAGCGTCGTAAGCCAGCAGTGAGATGGGATCGGTCACCAGGTCGCGCAACTGCGGATCGCGGCTTCCACCAACGAGCGCGAACAGAGTCCGTCGAGTGAGTCAAGCAATCGCTGCTGCGCTTGCGAACGTCGTGCGGCGGGGCGTTCCTCCGCGAGCAGCTTTTCAAAACGCTCTGCGCCGAAGGTTTGTCCGCGACGCCAGGAGCGTGGATAACTCACCACCTCTTCAACACGTTGGTAGATCGCGACTGCGCTGGAGTCCGCCTTCACAGTGAGCCGCTGACCCACGTAACGATGGGGCACGCAGTATTTATTGCCGTCGAACTGCAGCCGCAAGTCTTTATGCACGAGCGCTTCGACTGTGTCGCGATGATCGTAGGGGATGATCGGCAAAGCCCTAAGAGCTTCTGGCTGGAAACGTTCTATTGGCCGTTCGCGTGTCTCCCGATGCAAGCGTTGATTGGCTATCTCGATGAGCCACTGGCGCACTTGCCGATTGACATCGTGCAGATCGTTAAACTCACGCAGCGGCCAGAAGCTTTGGCGCAGATAACTGATAGCCCGTTCTACTTTGCCTTTCTCCCAGCCGCTGGCTGGATTGCAGGCACGCGGGTAGAAGTTGTAGTCACGCGCGAAGCCGAGAAAGCGCGGGAGAAAACGGATCAGCCGTCCGTCATGTTCGGCCACGGCGGTCGCCAGGTTGTCATAGACGATTTCACGTGCCACGCCGCCCAGCGCATGAAAGGCATGCGCATGGCAGCGCACGAACGTTTCGAAGTTCTGACTGTGAGTGAACTCGACATAGAGCATGCGGCTATGGGCATCCACCAAGGCGAACGCGTATAACTTGCGAATGTCACCTGAGTAATTCAGCACGTCAAAGTGTGCCCAGTCCACCTCGAAGCGTTCGCCGGCCAGCGGCTCCATGCGGACAAAGGCTCGTTTAGCCGGGAGTTGCGGGCGAACGTTTCGGACGTATCGGCGCGTCAAACTATCGCCGCCGCTGTACCCAAGCGGGATCAGTCGCTGATGGATAACAGCGGCAGTCACTTGAGGATCTTTCTCCAGCCAGTCCGCGATGATGGCTTTGAAGGAATCGAGCTTGCTATTTCGTTGGCGTTTGGTCACTCCCTGCGCGGGCGCATCGAGATACTTCCTGATCGTCCGCCAACCCATGTTGAGATGGCGCTCGATCTTGCGGATCGGCCAGCGTTCCGACCAATACAGCCGGTGCAAGTCATTGATCTGTTCACTCGTCAGCATAGCCTGGATTCTGTTATCCGGCAGATGCTGTAGAAACGCCAGCACGGTGTTGTTTGCAAGGCTCCCGCCCTGGCCCCTTGCGGGGCGGAAGTGGTTCTATTACCCACACTCGCGCGGAAACTGAGTTGTTGTTTGCAAGGTCCTCAGCTCCGGCGTTCAAAAGCCAAATGCTTGCAGCTGAATGCTTTAGGTCCAGAGCTGAGTTGTTGTTTGCAAGATCGAGCAGGCGCTGTTTTCGATCCCTGCTCTGTTGTTGTTCCCGGTTGCGCACTACTGAATCAGGGTTCTTCTCGCGATATCGCTTCCAATACCCAGGGTGTTCGGCGCGCCATTTGCGTGAACTGTCCCGACAGACTTGGCGATAAACTTCGTCCGTTACCAGCCGTTTCTGGCGAGACTCACTGCGCCGCTTCTTCTGACACTCAGTCTCACTGCAAACGCTCTGCTGCGGCTGATACTTCGATGGCTGGAAGGACTTCTCACAGTAGCGGCAGCGCCGTTCGCTCATACCTGGCGTTATCGCATTGCTCTGTTCACCAAAGATTTAGAAACTGCTGTAGAGTTCTTACCGCGTCCCCGCCAATGGGCTCGTTCAACTTTGCCTACATGATTCCCGAAATTGCGGGCGTTTTATTTTCCCAATGACACGCTGGAGGGGGCGTTGAACATGGCCCTCGATAACCTTGCGGCCGCCATGGCCTTGTTGTAGGGTTCTAGATACGATTCCCGGCCAGTAATAATGAAGCCGCGCTGCCCTGTTTCGGCATCTTTGACGAGCGAGAGAAGTTCGTTTGTGATGTCTTGAATCTGGCGGGATGTTTTAGATTGAACTGTCGCGAGGTCATGGGAGCGGCCACTGGCATAGAAGAGATAAGCAATCGTCGCGACCATCAGAAACGCCACGGCCAGCATGGCTGCTATCGGTAAGAGTGACAGCTTTTCTCTCGGCTGTTTCATGGATGAACACTCGAGATAATCTGACGGTTGGATCGCGGGGGCTGAACTTGCTCCCGCGCCGCGCTGGTTCCGATTCTTATGTTCATTATTTTGCATTCTAGCCAAGTAGGTTCAATTTGGGTCACTGGCGCGGTGGCACCAATTCGTACAGAACACCGCTTCACTTGGGTCTTTGTCTGGAAGCCGCAGCTCGCCGGCTGTTGTGAACCCCGGACATTCAGCACACCCGCCGAAGTACTCGCATAAATCACTCGTAAGGATGATGGCTGGTCGTCTTCGGGGAATTCGAAACGCTCCACGCTACGCCCTCGAAAGCAAACTCTTCTGTCTGCATTGCGAGCAAACGGCGTGATCTGGATTCAGCGCCGGCGCAACCATCTCTTCATGTCCGCATTTCAGCCGTTTCGTAACTCTGTCATCAACTGGCGGTTGCTCTTTGCGATCAGCCTTCGCCCACACTTCGGCACTGATGTCATCCCGGCGCTTTCGTGAGAGTGGCTTGGGCACAATGACATTATGGACCTACAAGATTACGTTCGGTTCTTCCACTCCAATTGCGGTGGGATTGTCGTTGGGCCTTTGGAAACTGGCAAGTTTCGATGTGCGGAATGCAGCCAGGAAATGACAGCGTTCGTAAGTTCTGAACAGGAAAGCCAACTCGAAACTGATGAGGCAGACGCCGCGCGTTAGCGCGGCGGTGTTGGCGCATCCACTTCGAAGCGAATAGGGATATGGAGCCGAGAATTACCGCGACAGAGCTGGCCGAGTATGTGTTCTGCAGACATGCGTGGGCGCTGCTGCGGCGAAAGGGCGCGCGGGTTTGCGACTTGAAGCATAAAATGGCACTGGCTAACACTTTATGCTTCCGATCTCCCCGCAGCCGCTCCTTCTAGGGTCAGTGAGGTCAAGCCATGCGCTCTCGTCGTCGATATATTCCGAGGCCGTTTCGACGGGGCCCGCAGCGCTACAGATCTCCAGAGAATCGGATACAGATGGGTAACTCCCAGAGGAACGAGCACATTCCGAGAGTCGTTCTCCCGGCTGGAAGGTAAACCCTTCGCGACTAGGGAGGAGTAATTTACCAGAGCGACGTTTTTTATCAATGTACGAGTGGCGGACAAATCACCCGGAGCCGACGCTTCCAGAACGCCTTTCGGGCCAGAATCCGGATAGCGGACCAACCGACCGGGAGGTGGCGGTTAGCGAAGGCTGCACACCGGAGCCGGCGTCAAGGCTCATCGTTCAAATGACGATAAAAACCGTCGACCGTCAGCCTTTGGGTTTGACGAGAATTGATGGGACGTTGCCCCCGACGTATTGGTTGTCGCGCACGACGGGGTCTTCGGACTGCTCTTCGAGCCGATGGTACTGCGTAAGTTGAGTGACGGTACGTTCGCGATGTTGTGCCCGGTATTTGAGCAAACGCGAAGAGTCGAGCGCGCCCTGTTTGAACAGCCGGTCGAACGTTTGGAATACGTTCATGACGGCGCTGTATTGTTTTGCCCAGGATGCGGTTCCCTCGGCGACTGCATCTGCAACGCTGGCATACACTTCTGTAATTGCTTGGTATTCCGGGATGCCATAGAACACGGCTCGTTCAGCGGCAGAGTAAAAGGCGAAAACGTCCGGCTTCGAGGATGCGATCCATTCTGCAGCTCGCTTCTGGTCGGTCGCAGAAGTGCTTTCGAAGCCATTGGGGCCTTGCGCAACATCGTAACAACGACTGAGGATGTGATAGATCCGGCCCATATCCGAGTACAGCGCCGCTCGCGCGGCTCTAACTTTGGCACGAGTCCCCAACCATATCTTGACTGGTTCCGCGAAAAGGCCTGCGGCAAACCCAAGACCAGTGCTCACAACCGCTTTCGTCCAGTCGTCCATAAACAACTGCGATTATACGCTCGTAGCAGAAGGCCGCTTGATACCTTCTGGGCACACTTCCTGGTGTTTAAGTAACGAGTGCTTCGGTCACGGTGGTGGCCGAGAGCGTAAGGGGAAAACTTGATCGACACGAAGCAGTCTTTACAAAGCGCTGCCGCCTGCTTGAGCGGGGTAGAAGGCGACCAGTTCGGCGAGCTTGGTGGCGACGGTCGTCATCGGATCTTCTTTCGTATTCGTACAAAACTTACCGCCGAACCCGCTGGACGGCGACGAAAACCTAACAGCATCCATTCTCCGAGTTCCGGACAATTCGACCGGAGCTGGCAACCACCACTTCTTCTTACGGTTGGTGACGACAAACCCAGGTGGATATGTTCTCCTGGTTAGCGACCACGCACGAGGTAGTCCCGGCGCGATTTGGTCGGGTGATTCTGCGCGTCGGGATAGAGTCGCCGCCATAGTCCCCAAACGCAAACAAGCGAAGTTAGTTACCGCAAACTTTCCCTTTTGTCCCTTCTTGCCATCTGACGGAGGGATCAGTTTTCACCGGCTGTATACTAGCAACTGGTCCGGGAGCCCATTAAGTTTGGCGTCGAGCGCATTTTTCGAGTGAACGGTGTTTCCGCTCACGCGACGACCGACAGGCGGGTGATCTTTTGCGATGGGAAACGACAACACCGCCGGTTATAGAGAGGACGAGTCGATGGTGTCAGGAGCAGAGGGAAAGATTGCGGAAGTCATTATCAAGCAGGCCGTCCCTAAGGTTACCGACTATGTCAGAATGCTCTGGTCCGGGAAGAAATTCCTCATTCTTGGGCCGGCGCGCGCTGGCAAGACTAGTTTCCTGACTTATCTTGAACATCTGATTCTTCCCCTGGAAAAGCAAACCGGCAGCACAGTGGGAGTACACACCGGACACGATCGGACGCTGAAACTAGGACCGAACGGGACGTTAGAGTTGCGCGTGCGAAAACCCCGCGACGTGGCCGGCCAGATGCCAATTCATCACATAGAGTACATAAAGGATTATAAGCCGCATTGCATCATCGTGGTCCTCGACGCGACGACCTTTTGGGGATTTCCGGCGTCGGCATCCTCGCTGGAATGGTTTCGACAGTTTTGTCCCCTTTTAAACACCCTACTCATCAGCAACCCGAAAGTGGTCGCAAGACTAAAGGCGATGACGGTGATCATTAACAAGTGGGACCGGGTGGAAGCTAAGGACGATAAAGAGGATGAGGATAATCGCAAACTATTTGAATCCTACATACGAGACATTTTGGATGAATCACTACAGAATAGATTCTACGAGCCTGGGGGGAAGAGGGCAATTGACGTTCTGCCATGCGCTTTAGCGAAGACTCGCCTCGGTGACAGGCTGGCTAAGGAACTCGTGCAGAGTATCGCGCAGACTCTGGACTCGGCGGAGTGATGAAAATGCCATCTACTAGAACGGATTACGATTCACCTCCCTCATCGGGGCGGGAGCAGCAATTCGCCGATGCATCGAAGTCCATTTTGCTCAGCGAGTACACCGCGCTGCTGAGATCCATCGAACCGGTGCGCATTCTGAACCGCGCCATATTGATCGGCCTTGCGCTACTTCAGTTCAACCATCCGACGGCTCACCTGATCCAGCAGCTGTTTTACCTTCTCGGCAGCGGCTTGGCATCTGGCTTTTGGTCGATCCAGCAGTTCCAGTCTTCCCGAAAGTTGTCGCGTCTTGGAGAGATGATTGCGGCCACCAACGGTGAACTCGCAGCTGGAACAAAAGAGCAGCCTGCGCGACCGGTCGTTTTGCCTCCGCTGAAATCGGCTGAGGGCAGCGCTTCGAACCAGGAGCCCAGTACGGTTCAGCCGAGTCCGGACCCACAGCAGGATTGGACCATCACCTACGTAAATTGGCGGCATGAAGCCTGGACTACAAGACATTTTCGCGCTCTGGAGCAGGCCGAGCCCGCTTTCTGGTTTGCCCTGATGCTCGCCTTCACAGTCCTTCGGCTGTTCGCGGCTGTCTGATCTCTTTGGCAGCATTGTTTCAGGGGTCTCAGACGGATCTCCAGATTGCACCGCGATAGTCAACAGACGTGCTTCGATGGTGCAAACAGAACCCGGGGGGAGGGCGCACAGCGCTCGCGGCATCGCCGCCGGGGAATTGTCCGGAATCAAGCTACTCGAAGATACTATGAGGGTAAAAGCCTTACTGAGGTCAAGAATAGCTCCTATGTTACGCGTCAGCCTGAACTCGATTTAGATCACCACGACGCATAACGACCTAACGGTCGAAATAAGCGGCCCGAGGGCGTCCCATTTGATACTCCTGGGAATCCTGTACGGAAACAAACGAGCTCTTAGTCGGCACGTCGTCGAAGTGCCGGACACCTCTCTTGCGGTTCCGGACGAATTACGCGCCACTCGTACAAGGCTCCGATCCGGTGGCGCGGGCAAGCCTCATTTTAGGAGATCCCCCGTGTGTAACGGCGTAGCGTTTACATTTACCCCAGTCGCCAAACCACCGAACGTGCGGTTCCCGGAATCCTTGCACTCACTGCCACGTTTTGCTGCCGTTTTGAACCTGCTGCCACTTTATACTTCCTAACGAGACACTTGGCCAGGAAGTCCAATGACGAGAAGCAAGGACTTACGCGATCCGGGACTGCCACTTTATGCTTCCCGGCGCTGCCAGCTTATCCTTCAAGGCACAGGGTTTGTGACTATACCCATATCATTGCCGTTGCGGCAACTTTATGGGGTCCAATCGCCAGAAAGATGCACGATTTCCCAGCTTCCGATAACGTCACTACACGGCCACTGAGGCGATTGTTTCCGAGTACCCCGTAAACCGGGAATCGAGCGGAATGACTAAATCGGTCATTTCGACGATATGCCGACAAACCGTCCGGATAGATTTCATATATGTGCGTCCTTCGGGATTTATCTTTCTCATGGCGCGTAAGCTATATGCTTATGGACATAATGCAGGTCGTCTACACCAGTGTCAGTCGAAAACGTGTCTCAAAAACGATTCCATCTGTGCCAGACATCTCCGCTCAGAAGCAGACAAAGGATCAGGACCGAAATGCATAACGTCATTCCGAATTTCTGTAATTACGCTTAACCGCTTCGTAAACTCCGCCTTATCAACCGACACTTTTAGACGGGTCCAGATTTCTGGGCGCTCTAGGAGTCGCACATTCTCGCCGAAGGTGAGGCGGGCGAAGTCCTTGTCCGCCAAGGCTCGCGAATGTGGTTCAAGATGACCAAGATCAGCCTCGACCAAGCACGGATGGAGCCTACTTCGAATCAGACGCTCGATAGTCCCTATGATTATGAAGGCTTGAGACATGGATGCCAGTTCTGTGGCGAAGTCGGTCGCAGTTACAATTCCGGTGATCTTGCCCTTATCTCTCACTAGAACATAGCCATACTGCTCGACCTCGCGCAGAGTATCAAACAGCGCATCGGTCGCATTAACAATCCTTGCTTCAATCATGCAATCCTGCACAGTCGAAGGCGGAGGCGACTGCATTGATCGCCTTGCAATTGACTCCCAGCTGATCATGCCCTTCACGTCGCGGGCACCTTGCATTACCGCCACTTGAGAATAGTTCTCAAACAGCATCAATGTGGTAGCTTTGTCGAGTTTGTCACTGATAGAGACGCTGACAACCCCTCTGTTGGCTGCGGCGAGACTCGCAACTCGCACGATAGGATCCATGGAGGAGTTCGCGCTCGCATCTGTCGCTTCTGAAGTAGCTGCCTCTACAGGAGCATTCAGCGGCTCGGCAACCGCTTCTGTTGCCAAAGGTGACTGGTTCTGATCACTGATCGCGGGATCAACCATCGGTTCTTCGGATGATTCCAACTCTCCAACCACTCGATCCAAAGTGGGCTCAAGTGAGTCCTGAGCATCGCCATCTGAGGCACGGCGGATTCGTACGAGGCTATCAATCCAAGCCGGCTCAAAATCGGGAATCGTCACCAGTCCGTGAGAGTCAAGAACCTTCCGAATCTTCTGAACTATAACGTAGCCACGCCTTTCAGAACCTGCCAATTCAAGAAGACGCCGCACCCTGACGCGATAGATGGGTTTGCCTTCTTTGAGCCTTTCCTCCCAGTATGCAGCTGCCTGATCGATGTCCACCTCATACATTCTTTCACACGGGCGCGCATCCAGAGCGACCACAGCGGACTGCGTTGCGAACAGCAAACCAAGGCCGTGATCAGGGAAGGCAAGAACGGGAACTTGACTTGTCGGACCACCTCAAAGGAAAAAATGGCCGAACACGATATTGTCGACTGAAATCAAAGCCAAAATCGGAGGCATGGTTGTCACCTTGCCGTAGAACGCGCTAGTCGTTGAAGTGAACCCGCAGATTGTTTCCGGATGGTAGGCTGTCCGGAAACAAACGGAATCTCGTCGTTGTCGAGACACGGGTTCCTCGTACAGTGAAGCCCTGCGCGGTGGGCCGAGGTATTTGTGCTCCCGGCAAGATTATGGGTCCAATTCGCACTCCTTGCAAACTTATGGGTCCAATCCTTGCTTCATGCAGATTTTCGATGGACCAAGAATCAAAAGCTTAGAAAGCTATCTGCGGCAAGGTTACGGGTCCACTTCGGCAGAGTTATGGGTTTTGTCACAGGGGTTTGTTTTCGGACCTGGCGGCGGAGCAAATGGCCGCGGGCGATGCGTATCAAGCGCAGAGCGATGAGCGGGTGGAGCGCGCTGTCATGCGCCAGAAAGAAGCACAGCGGGCGGTCCGCCTGGCTTGGCTTGTTGTGCTCGCGATTGTGGCGCTGGTGGCATGGTTTTATTTGCAGCGGTAACGCTCCTCTGTGCGGTGGTCGCTTGGGCGTTCTGGACGCGACGGCAAGCGCGGCAAGCTTTGCGAGACGCGCAGCTGCCGGCCGGCGAGCTGGTGTCGATCGACACGCAACGGGCGAACCTGGAAACGCTCAAACAGCAGAATTTGTATTCGGCGCGGTGGGCTCTCTGGGCGGCCGGATCGGATTGTGCGGACACCGCGGGGCATTGTGCCGGTGGAATTGAAGAGTAGCGCGGCACCGCGGACGGGTCCGCACGAGGCGCAATTGGAGCAATTGTTTGCATACTGTCTGCTACTCGAAGAGAATTATCAAAGCACGGTGCGCGAGGGGATCATTGAATATTCGAATCGAGCGTTTACGATTCCGTTTAACGATCAGCGGCGCAAGTGGGTCCTCGATCTGATCGGCGAAGTGAAAGAGGCGAAGCGGGTGCAGGCGGAGCCTGGGCGCAGTCATCAGCATGCGGGGCGGTGCCGGGCGTGTGGCTTCCGTGATGGTTGTTCGGAGGCGCTGTAAAGGCGGGGTTAGCGGCGATCTTGGTCAACAGCTTCGACGGAATTGGTAGTCGGTGCCGTTGGTCTGGGGTTCGGCGCCGTTGCGAGACAAATCGGTCAACGGGCTGACTGGCTACCGGCTATGAGCTTTCGATCCATAGTTCATGCCATGGGAGCGAGCTCGCCCACTCCCACGGCTGGGGATTCCAATCCGGGTACTACTCTTGTGTGTGGTTCACCTCCTGGTCTTCGTCGTCGAAGCTGGCGAAGGTGGTGTCTTCGGGGCGCTCGGGCGCGATGCGGATTGGCTCGGGCAACCATCCGGTGCCTTTGAGCGTGGTTTCAGCGAATTCGGCTAACGGGCCTTTTTTGAAGTTGGCGGCGCTTCGCGCGTCATCGGCTTTGCCAGCTTCGCTCAGGGCGTCGAAGATGCGGGTTTTGGACACTTTGGAAAAGAAGTTGGCGGCGGTGGGCGTAAACCATTGCCGCATGTCGATCTGAAGGGCGGTGGCGAGCGCATCGGCGTGGTGGATCCGCTCGGCGTCGGCGTCGTTTTTGTGTTGGACGGCATTGAGGCTGAGGGCAGAGCAAAACGCCAGCAGAGACAGAAGAGTATCTGTTGAAGCGGACAAACACCACTGCCACAGGGCCTTGGGAGTCTTCGGCAAGCGCTTGAGCCAGGCGGTCTGCTGCTGGCTCAGGGATTGCACAGCTTTGGAGTCCGCAGCTTCGGCCAAATGCGGTCGGGTGGTTTGAATTTGGAGGCAACCGCGCGAACGATAGAGGCGCAGGTCGAGGGCGAATTGGCTGAGAACGAGGGCATGGACGACCGCAGCCAGGGCGACGTTCGGTTGCTGGCTGAGTTCGGCGGCGATGGAAGCGGTTTTGACGGCGGTCAACGACTCGACTAAGACAGCGGAATAAGCGGCCTGCGGTTGGCCGGTGGTGGATTCGTCCCGAATCGCTTCTTCGTCTGCGGGCGTTTCGGTCTTGGCAAGTTGGGCGGCGTCTTCTTTGCTCATCAAGCCACAGACGATTGTCGGTTCCCCATTATCGCCGATGGTGACGATGGCGCCGCAATGGGCTTTGGTGTCGGGGTGAA
Organism: Bryobacterales bacterium; assembly: GCA_003167495.1. GTDB lineage: Bacteria > Acidobacteriota > Terriglobia > Bryobacterales > Bryobacteraceae > Bog-105. Next base: position 63,284 of record PMSX01000265.1, read on the forward strand.
AGGTTCCGGTTTGCTTGCTTTCGATGGTTTCGATTTGTTCCTGGACGGCTTCGATTTGGTCATAGAGGGCGTCCTGGTCGGCGCTCTCGTCGGATTCGGCTTGCTCCTGGAGCTTCGCCATTTTCTGTTGCAGTTTGTCAAGTTTGGCGGCATCCTTTTTGGGTAAGGGTTCCGGTGTCGGTTGAATGCGGCGGAACTTGCCGAGGGCTTGATGATCGACTTGGGGTTGGACGTCGATCCATTTCCAACCATCGGCTTTGGCGTCGGTGGCCAGGGCTTGGAGCTTCTCGTTCACGAGGCGGTTGAGTAATTCGGGATCGGCGACGGAAGCGCCGTCTTCGCCTTCGGAAAACAGATCGCGGGTGACGAGGCCTCCCGCTGCTTCGTAGGTGTCGAGGCCGATGAAGCGGACGCGTTTGTCGGTGGCGGGGATTTCTTCTTTGAGGAGGATGCGGCGGACGATGATGGCGTTGTCGCGGTCCCATTCGCGCAACTCGCTCCAGACGCGTTCTTGCGTGGCATGATCGGCGGTGAGGGTGAAGGCCTGCAGGACTTCCAGGGTCATCTGATCGGCTTCGTAGGCGGTCCAGAGAGCGGGACTGAGACGGGCGAGAGCCAGGCGGCGATGGACGATGGTTTCGCTGACGCCGAAACGAGCGGCGATGTCGCCGATGCATTTGCCTTCGTCCACCATTCGACGCCAGGCGATCACTTCTTGATGGGGCGACATTTCCAAGCGGCAAATATTTTCAGCCAGTGAGATTTCGGTGAGGTCGGCGTCGTCGGGGGCGATGCGGCAGGGGACGGCGTAAGACAGTTTCACATCCCCTTTTTCCGCCATCTGGGAGAGCGCGAGAAAACGGCGTTTGCCTGCGCCGATGATGAATGTTCCACGTGAAGCTTTTTTGACGACTAAGCTTTGGAGCAAGCCGACAGAGCAAATGGAAGCAATCAATTCGTCGAGGCCTTCTTCGGCTCCGCTGGTGCGGACGTTGTCGTCCCAGAGGGTCAACTTGTGGAGAGGAATCTCAACCGTTTCTAGTTTTGTCAGGTTCAGCATTTGGAATGGGTCCTTTGTAAGCGAATTGGAATCGAGCCGCACAGGGGCGGCTTCACCTTCCATAGGCGGAGCAAATGCGAAGTCTCCGAAGGTTGGCAGGGGTTAGCGAATCGCGTCAGCGATTTTTTGGAGGGAGCGAAGCGGAAGGAGCCAAAACCCGGAGGGCGCGCCCTTGCAACCGCCGGAGCGAAGCGTAACGTTGCGCAGGGAAGGAGAAGCGCAATGGATCGCGCAGCGGACCTTATAGGAGGGTGGGCGTTGCGGGAGGGAACGGCCCGCTGGGATGGGTGGCGGAAGACAGGCGATGAAGGGAAAAGGCGGTGGGTGGGGAGCCTTGCGATTGGCAGCAGAAGCGGTGCGGGGTGATGCGCCTGGCTGAAGACAGGGAAGGGGCTCCTTCCCTCCAGAGAGTCGGGAGGACCAATATCGGAAGTACGTTGGTTATGCGAATCGGCCCAAAACAGACTGGAATCCATATGGGGGTGCGATTGCTACAATCCCAAGCAAAGCTCATGATAGCCATCGTTTACATCAGCTCAGCGGTGCAGCCGCTCTCGGATGCCGATCTGGAAGCTTTGTTGGCGCAGAGCCGGGAAAAGAACGGCCGTCTGAAGGTTACGGGCATTCTCCTCTATAAAGACGGCGATATTATGCAGCTGATAGAAGGACCGCGCGAAGCCGTTAGAAATTTGGCAACAACAATTTATGCGGATCGTAGGCATCAAGGCATCATTCAACTACTCGAACGCAACATTTCAGCGCGAGAGTTCCCGAATTGGTCAATGGAATTTCACGAGTTGAGCCTTTCGAAAGTGGAACACCTTGCCAAGTTCCTAGACGATGAGAAATCCCTGACTCAGGGCGGACGTTTGAGCCCGACCCTCCGATTGCTCACCAGCTTCGGGTGGCGTCCTAAGGGTGGAAAGTAAATCGGCTTGGTTCCCCCCGTGAGGGGGCGAGGGGGCGAATGAGGGGAAAGCTCTTGATCCTTATTTCCGAGAAGCCGGCTTAAGCCGGCGGATCGGAGGCCGCCTCTGCGGCCTCCTGGTTTTGGTTGAGTTGCGGATCGATGGCGGCGATCAAGAATTTCGCGGTGGTGCTGATGGTTTGCAGCGATTGTTTGAGTTGGGTGCTATCGATTTTGTAAGTGGCGAGGTAGTTACAGGCGACGTGTTCGATCCCGAAGTGGCGCATGACGACGTAGGCAATGGCTTCGGCTTCGAGTTCGCGCTGTTGTCTGTTTTTGGTTACCGAATCGGGTTGTTTATCGCGTTTATGTAAGATCTCGTGAGCGAGTTCATGCACTACGACCCCCGCTTTGGCCGTGGGGGACAAGCTGGTACGGATGACGATGCGGCCGCCGGCGGAATAGCCTTCGACGCCGTCTTCTTTGATTTCTTCGTAGTCGAGAATGATGTTGAGATCTTCTTCGGTGACCCATTCGAGGCGGCTGAGTAATTCGTCGCCACCAGATTCGGCGCCATAGGTGAGGGTTGGTAAAGGTTCCCCTTCGGTGTCAGATTCGCAAAAAACGTAGGCGGTTTTGAATCCGGAGAGGCGCTTGATGGTGGGGCTGTCTTCTTTGGTGTCATCGGCTTTTTTGCGGTAGACGCAGGGAGCGAGGATGGCGATACCTTTCGCGCCTTTTTTGACGTGACGACCTAGTCGGCGCCAGGCGTGGAAGCCGGCGACTTGACCGGAGGACGCGGCGGGGCGTTGGCAGGCGATGAGCAGCTGATTGTTCCAACTGTATTGGGAGAACTGCGCCATGGCATTGAGCCAGGATTGGAAGAGTTCGCTTTGGCGAGCCTCATCGGTTTCGGTTGCGAGTTGATTGACGCTAGCCTCGATTTGTTCGGTGAGGGAGCGCGCTTTATCGGTCGTCATAAGAATTGGAATCTCCTTTTGTGTGTGCGTGCTGCACAGTCCCAGGGGAGCTGGCGAAGTCAAGGGCCGGAGCGAAGCGGAGTGCATTTCAGCCCTTGACCGTCAGCTAGGATGGGACGACAGCAGCAAGAGCAAGGACTTTTGGGTAGGTAGGATCTAGGTCGGGAGTTTCAGGAAGACACTTTCATCGCGCCTGCGGCTGACTTCGCGGAGCGGCACCTTGTGAGAAGGGCGTGCCGTGGGTTCGGGTTGGGCCTGGCCTGTACAACGAAGCCGACGTCTGCAAAATGCTAAACCCCAGCTATTCGTCAGTTCGGTTTTTTCTGGCGCAGCTTCAATACTTCCGCGTAAGCTTCTGGAGAGAGATCGGGGAAGAGGTAATCACCTGTCGGCTTCGTTTCCATTCGTTTAGCCGTGCTGAGGTCGATAGACAGCGCTACATCCGCATCCTCCGCTAGCATGGTCGCAAGTACTCCTGTCAGTTCCGGCATTACTTGAGCCAACGGAACGAACCCCTCCTTTGCAAATGGTTCAGGGATGTGTTCGATCCGGTGACGTCGCAAGTTATCGCAATAGCGCTCGGCCGCTGCGGAATCCAAAAAGTCTTGCAGGACTTCATAACCATCCGCCGTTTTCTTGGCCAGTGTGCGGGCCTCTTCAATCCAACCAAATTTCCAGAGCGGAAAGACGGCGTGGATGAGCTGATCCTTCGAGAGCGAACTCGATAGCCTGTGGAGCACAAACACGTTGTTGGCAGCACTCTTGGGGTGCAGACGCCCGGACCGCTGATCCCTTTTCCTGCGGCTTGCTTTGCCCATATCGGGGTTCATTTTACCTGATGGGGTGAGCGAGCCCAGGGGCTATGGGTACATTTTGCCCTTATCTCGGTGCAGGGCCAAAGCAAGATGTAAGATGCTCTGGCCTCGCCCGACCGCCCTACTCGTCGGCTGCCCGTTCCTCTGGTTGAGGTGCTACTGCTGCTTGGACATCGTTCTTGTTGAGGTCGAGAGCTGCATTCAGTTCGGTTTGTTTCACCAGCAGTTCTT
>PMSX01000042.1 GCA_003167495.1 Bryobacterales bacterium
GTTTTGAGGGCCTCGGCGCGTTTGACCAGGGTTTGGATGTATTTCTTGAGTGTGTCGCTCGCCGGGGTTGCTTCGATGATCGGCTTGCTGGTTTCGAGTTCCGGCCGGGGCAGTTGCAGCATGTCGGCGGTTTGGATATCGGCCACGGAGCGGAACATGGTCAGCAGTTCCGGCATATTGATGAAGCGGGCGAAGCGGGTGTTCATGCGGTAGCCGCTGCCATCGGGCGCGAGTTCCAGGGCGGTGACGGATTCGGCGAAGCTGGCGGCCCAGGCGTCGAAGTGCCGGGTGCCGGTGCTTTCGAGCAGAGGGGGGGCCAGATAACGCAGTACGGTGTACATTTCGGCGAGGGTGTTGCTGATGGGCGTGCCGGTGGCGAAGACCACGCCGCGGGTGTGCGCGCTTTGCTGAATGTAGCGGATCTTCAGATACATATCGAAGGCGCGGAAGGAGTCGGAATTCGGCAGACCGGCGATACGCGGCATTTTGGAGATGTACGCCAGGTTCTTGAAGGCATCGGCCTCATCGACCATCAACTCCGAAATACCGAGGTCCTCAAACGTCACTGCGTCGTCTTTCATCTCGCGATTGGCGCGCTTTTCAAAGCGGACTTTCAAACGCTTCTTGGCCGTTTCGAGTTGCTTGACGATGCGGCGGTTGTCGCCGTCGCTGGCGTTCATGCGTGTCAGCTCGTCGTCGATCTCAGCGAGTTCTTCGTCGAGAAACCGCTTAAAGAGGTCATCCGAGACCGGCAAATATTCGAAGCTGCGGAAGGAGACGATGATGGCGTCGTAGTGGCCGGTGGCAATGCGCGCCATGGCCCGCTGGCGGTTGCCGGTAGCGAACTGGTCTTTGCCGGCGACGAAGAGATTGGCGTGCGGATAGAGCTTGAGGAATTCGGTAGCCCACTGGTCCACCAGGTGGTTAGGAACGACGAACATGGTTTTCTGAGCGAGGCCGAGCCGTTTGAGTTCCATCGCGGCCGCCACGAGCGTGAACGTTTTCCCAGCTCCCACGACGTGGCCGATCAAGGTGGAATTCGATTGCAGAATGCGCCAGGCGGCGTTCTTTTGGTGCGGCGCCAGCTCGCCGTTGCGGAGGCTGTGCCGGCACATGCCGGGGAAGGTCAAATGGGATCCGTCATAGGTGCGGAGGCGCAGGTGGTTGAATTGGTCGTTGTATTGACGCGCCAGGCGCTGCGCGCGATCGGCATCCTGCCAGATCCATTTCTGAAAGTTATCCTTCAATTCCTGCTGGCGTTCGCGAGCGGCCAGGGTCTCGTTCTGGTTGACGACGAGTTTCGGTTGGCCATCGGAACCGGTGATTTCGTCGTAGGCGGTGGGGGTGCGGTTGTTGAGGGCGTGCTCGACCAGCACGGCGGCCGTGAACCGCGCCGTACCGTAGGTAGTGGTGTTGGGAGCGGCGTATTTGGCTTGGTAGCCGAGTTCGACGGTCCAACTGGCGATGCTTTGGGCGTGCGAGATGGTGACGTGTTTCTCTTCGGTGGACAACAGTTCACAGAGGAAGCGCTGGATATCGGCTACGGGTATCCAGGGGGAACCGAGGCGCGCGTCGATATCGCCGGGTTCGAGATCGCGGGGTTGCACGGTGCGGAGGGCGTCTACATTCGCGGTGAACTCGGGCGCAACGGCGGCGGCGGTTTCGGCGGTTTCGAGCTTGCGCCTGACATTGCCGGAAAGGTAGGCATCGGCGGGCTCCCAGGCGTTGCCCTCGGGATTGCGGAACACCAGGCCGGTCAGTTCGTGTTGCAGAGCGGGAATGCTTCTTTGGGTGAGACTCGCGATGCGGAGCCAATCGACTTGCCCGGTTTCATTCAGGCTGACGAGCAGCGCCTCAGCGGCGGTTTCGACGTGTTCGACGGGTTGGTAGCCTTCGATGGTGCGTTGATGAAAGATGGGCGTTTTGGCGGCGCGCCTGGTGTCCGGATCGTAGTCTTCGAGAGACAGCAGGAGCGGGTGATCGGGATCGCCGGCAAAGGCGCGGAAGTTCTCTTTCGAGGAGATGGGACCGAAGCGGTAGAAGAAACGGTCGTATTCAAGGTGGAGCTGGCGGCGGGCGCGGAGGATTTGTTCTTCGCTCGCGTTTTCCAACTGGGTGCGCAGCACTTCGCGGACGGCGTCGCGAACGGTTAAGAGGAGCCGGATTCGGGACTCGACGGATTTGCCGAGATTGGCGGGTTCGAGGGCATCGCCATTGCGGATGACCAGGGCGTTATCGAAAAGGCCATACGCGCCGTCTTTGATGGAGCCCAAGTCGGCGCCTGAGAGCGGAGCGAGGGGCGTGATCCGAACCGATTTTGTCGATGTTGAATACAGGCCGCCGGGGACGGTGCTGAGAGCGTCGGCGAAGCGTTGCGGGCAGAACTGCCCTTTGAGAGTGAATCCCGCGGCGGCGTACTGGGTCGAGTCGAGTGCAGGCGTACCGAGCATGTGCTGCGGGTGATCGACGAAATACTCATTGATCTCGACGGGGCCGTCGACTGTCTTGTGACTTGAAGCATAAAGTG
>PMSX01000069.1 GCA_003167495.1 Bryobacterales bacterium
CGCCGAGGGAGCATAGCGCCCATAGTACTCGATCCATCCCCTGAGGTCACAGACGGACGCGTCGTCTTCGGCGCCGCTGACCCCGCGGTCGGCGTGCTTGATCGTTCGGGACATGCTCTGTGGCAGCACACCCCTGAAATCCTCAATTACCGCAGACCGGCAGGTTTGGTCAGCCTTTCGTTAGACGGCGCAATCGCCCAGTTCCGATTCCTCGCGTCTTCGCAACAGCGTCTTGGCCGCTTCGACCTGACGCGCAGACAGATGTCGCTCAACGTCAGTACCGATTCCGCGCTCACCACCCCGCGCACCACCGGCTTAGACATCAAAGATTGGGACTGCACCACTCACCCAACTCTCGACGGCAAAGCTCTGCCATTGGACCAATACGAAAGGTCCCGAAGTCTAGCCATTTCCGCGAAAGAAGACAGGTTCCTGCTCGGCTCTGAATGGCATTTGCGTTTTTTCGACAACACCGGCCAGCTAGGTTGGCAAACCGACACTCCTGAGGTCCCCTGGGCCGTCAATCTCACTCCCGATGGCCAATACGCCGTCAGCGCCCTCGGCGACGGCACTATCCGCTGGTATCGCACCACCCAACGGCCAGGAAGTCATGGCCCTTTTCGCCGACCCCGACGGCAAACGCTGGATTCTTTAGACCCCCGAAGGCTTCTACGATTCCTCCGAAAACGCCGACTCCCTCATCGGCTACCACCTCAACCACGGCCTCGATCACGAAGGCGATTCGTCCAAGTCGATCAGCTAAAAAAACTCTTCTACCGCCCCGATCTCCTCGCCCAACGTCTCAAACCCGATAGCGACAAACTCTTCAGCAAAGCCCTCAACCAAATCGGCGACGTCTCCGCCGCCCTCCATTCCGGCTCCCCTCCCGAACTCGCTCTCCTCTCACCACCGCAAGGCGTTTCCGATAACGGCCAATTCACCCTCCAGTTCAAAGTGACTGACCGCGGCGACGGCCTCATTCAAGTAAGCGCCCTCGCCGACCGCGTCGAAAAACGCGTCCCCGAAATCACCCGCGACCAGCAGTTCCCCATGCGCCTCATCAAAGGTCAAAACTTTCCAATCGCGAAGAAGCAATAGCGCCTAGCGAAAACATCCTTGTTACCATGCACTGCCTCTAGCCGAGCCGCGGCTAAAAGGAGCGGTAACGACCACTCAACGCAGCACATTCTCATCGCCGGGCACCCCCACGCCTCAGAACCGAACTTCTGCAAAACCATCTACTAACTTGCACTCCACCGCTACTACATCGAGTTATAGTAAAGAGACCATTGAGGAGGTCGCGTCCTGCAAACGTAACGTCGCAGAACGCCAAGCGAAGTAACCAGCATGATCGTGCGTTTCGGGCTCGCTTTCGGGTTGTGGGCGGCACTCGTAGGTTTTTCGCGTTCAAACTTCGCCGCTGCCCAAACCGCCTATCCACCCACGACTCCCTTCCTGCGAATCGAAACCGGCATGCACACGGCGCCGATCACGAGAATAGACATCGATGCAGCCGAACGCTTCCTCGTCACCGCTTCAGACGATAAGACGGCTCGCGTCTGGGATCTGAAGACTGGAACGCTGCTCCAGATCTTACGTCCCCCAGAAGGTACCGGAAGTGAGGGAATGCTTTATGCAGTCGCCATTTCACCCGACGGCGCAACTGTCGCCGTTGCCGGCCTCACCGGGCCTGACAGCGGACCTTGGTCCGTCTATCTCTTCGACCGCGCCAGCGGCACTCTAACTCACACCATTCCTGGCTCTCCAGGCGTCATCAACCACTTGTCCTACTCACTCGACGGCCGCTATCTCGCCGTCGCCCTCGGACGTTCGAGCGGCATCCGCGTGTACCGCGCGCCGGACTACACCGAGGCCTCGCGCGACTCCGGCTACGGCGATTCGTGCGATTGGGTTGAGTTCGACCGAACCGGACGGTTGGTAACAACCAGCCGGGATGGCTTCCTACGGCTCTACAACCAGGGTTCCCAATTGATTGCAAAGAAGAAAGCACCCGCCGGGACGCGGCCCTTCTCCGCCCGCTTCTCACCCGACGGCAGCAAAATAGCCGTCGGTTTCCAAGACACCACCGCCGTAAGCATCCTTTCCGGCCGCGACCTCGCATTTCTATCTGCCCCACAAACGCCCAGTGGCGGAGGAAGCCTCGCAAACGTAGCTTGGTCGCACGACGGATACACGCTGTACGCAGGCGGAACGTATGCAGCCGAATTGAGGGTGATCGCATCATGGCTCAATGCGCGCGGGGAGCCTGCTTACTGGCCTGCGGCGCGAAGTACGATCATGGAGATCCGCACGCTCTCGGACGGGCGAGTCATCTTCGGCGCCCAGGATCCCGCCGTCGGCGTGCTGGATCGTGCGGGACGCGTCCTCTGGCAGCACTCGGCCGAAGTTCTCGACTACCGCACGCCCGCAGGTCTGGTAAACCTTTCGCCAGAAGGTGTCATCGCCGAGTTCCGATTCCTCGTGACATCTGAGTCGCGCTGCGGCCGCTTCGACCTCACGCGTAGGCAAATGGCCCTCAACGTCAGCGCGGATTCGACGCTCACCGGACCACGGACAACTGGCTTAGGCATCAAGGATTGGGACGGCACCACTCAACCAACTCTCAACGGCGACGCCCTGCCGTTGGACTCGTACGAAAGATCCCGAAGTCTCGCCATTTCCGCGAAAGCAGACACCTTTTTGCTGGGCTCTGAGTGGCACCTGCGCCTCTTCGAGAGCGCCGGCCATCTCCTCTGGCAAACTCCGACACCCGGAGTCGCCTGGGCCGTCAACCTCACTCCCGACGGCCAATTCGCCGTCAGCGCCCTCGGCGACGGCACCATCCGCTGGTATCACACCACCAACGGCCAAGAAGTCATGGCCCTCTTCGCCGATCCCGACGGCAAACGCTGGATTCTCTGGACCCCCGAAGGCTTCTACGATTCCTCCGAAAACGCCGACTCCCTCATCGGCTATCACCTCAACCACGGCCCCGATCACGAAGGTGAGTTCGTCCACGTCGAACAACTCAAGCAACTCTTCTACCGCCCCGATCTCCTCGCCCAACGCCTCAAACCCGAAAGCGATAAGCTCTTCAGCGAAGCCCTCAACCAAATCGGCGACGTCTCCGCCATCCTCCACTCTGGCTCCCCTCCCGAACTCGCCCTCCTCTCACCACCCGAAAGCGACTCCGACAACGGCCAATTCACTCTCCAATTCAAAATCACCGATCACGGTGCCGGCCACGGACGCCTCGTCTATCGCATCGATGGCCAGGAGATGGAGGGACGAACCATTGCGCCTACCGGTGGCAAGAACACCGACACCGTTTCGCTCTTGTTTAATCTGCCTCCCGGCCGCCACACCCTTTCCGCATCGGCATACAACGGCGCTGGTAAACTCGAATCCCGCTCGATTTCGTCCGTCGTAAACGTCAGGCAGCCTCAGCAGCGCCCCGCCCTCTATGTCCTCGCGGTCGGCATCAGTAATTATCGCGACCATTCGCTCAATCCAGGCGTCAAATTCGCAGCCAACGACGCCGATATTATCGCCGCCCGTCTCAAGCAACAAGGCACTGGCCTCTTTCGCGAAGTCACCACGTACGTCTTGAAAGACGCCAACGCCTCCCGCGACAACATCGAGAAAACCGCCGCCCAAATTGCCGCAACCATCGGCCCCGCCGACGAATTCGTTTTCTATCTGGCAGGCCACGGCACCGCCATCAACGGCGAATACACGTTTGTACCGTGGAACGCAATCTATAGCGGCAGCGACGCCCTTCACGATCAAAGCCTGAATGAAGAACGGTTGCAAAACCTGCTCAAGAGCATTCCCGCCAGCAAAACCCTGCTGCTCCTCGATACGTGTAGCGCTGGTTCTGCCATCGCCGGACGCGATCCAATCCTAAGCGAAAAAGGTTCCATTGAACGTTTATCCAAGCTCACCGGCCGCGCCACCATCGCGGCGTCAAGCAGCGACCAAATGGCGCTGGAGGGCTACGACAATCACGGCGTCTTCACCTCCGCGTTGCTCGAAGGGCTCATCACTGCCGTCGATAAGGCCGGACTCATCCAGGTGAGCACACTCGCCGATTACGTCGAAGAACGCGTTCCAGCCATCACCCGCCAGCGCTGGGGTTACGAGCAATTCCCCATGCGCCTCATCACAGGCCAAACCTTCCCCATCGCAAAGAAGCAATCCCCTTGAGCACCGCTGCCCAGCCTGCCATCGCCAAACCGCAACCCATCCGCGTCTTCGTCTCCTATTCCCGCCAAGACGATGCGCTTTGTGATGAGTTCGTCAGGGCCCTCAGCGTCCTGCAAGACGAATCTGTTGAAGTCTGGCGCGACCGTGGGATCGCACCAGGGGCGGACTGGGCCGGAGAGATTGACGAGCGCCTCAAATCGGCGCAGATTGTCGTCTTCTTGGTCACTAGAGATCTCTTGGCGACTGAGTACTGCAAGATGGAAATGAGGGTCGCACTCGAACGGAACCAAGCTGGGAACGCGCGCGTAATTCCGGTCATTCTTCGCTCGTGCGATTGGCAATCGTCGCCCCTCGGAAAATTGCAAGCTCTGCCTAAACGCGGCCGGCCCGTCGTCAAATGGAAAGACGATGCACTCCTGAACGTGGTGCAAGGCCTACGCTCCGTCGTAACGAATCTGCGCACAGCCGGCAACGAACGAAAGGGCCTCGGAGTCGCCCCTCACAAGATTCACCGCCGCTGGCCCATTGTCGTTGGCTTCGTCGCTCTCGCAGCAATTCTGCTAGCCTGCGCCTTTCTCTGGAGACAATACACCATCCGGCTCTCAGCCCAGTCAGTCGCGCGGGGCAACCAGTTCTACAGTCAGCAAAAATGGGACGCCGCCAAAACCGCCTACACAAACGCCAAAGACCTCGATCCCCAAAACCACGAAGCCTATTTCGGTCTCGGCACCATTTACGACCTCAAAAAAGATCCCGATAACGCCGCCAAAATGTTCGAGCGCGCCGCCAACCTATCGCCCCTTCCCCAATACAGAAACAACCTCGCCGACGAATATTTCAAACTCGGCGAGTACAAACGTGCCACCGAAGAATACGACAAGATCGACGAGTTCCCCTCCGCCGCTCTCGAAAGCGCCAAAATCAACCGCCTCCTGAATGACCTCAACATCGCCGAAGCCCGAAATTACCGAGCGCTTCGCTGGCTCCAAGACAACTTCATCGCCAACTCACCCGAAAACCAATTGGCGTGGTACTACATCATCAACGACAATAAAGGCATCACTCTCACAACCCACGACGAAAAACTCTGCTACGCCCAACTTGAGTTATCCATCACTCTTTTCCTGAGGGGCAGTCTTTCCGATGCCCAGAAATTTTCTAAACTCGGCGGCCAAACCTGCGGCCCCGACCTCTTGCCCGACGTCAAAACCGAACTAGAATCCGAACTGGACCGCCTCGCCAACGAGCGCCCCGAACTAGCCGACCGCAGCAAAGCGTACATCCTCCAATTCCTGACAGCTCAGCACCCTTAGCCCCGTTCACGAACCCTAATAAGAAATCTTCCTGATTCCTTTCAACCACTTCCCGCCAAAATCCCGAATTCTCCGAACACCCCTCTGCTCCAATCAAATCGGAAATACTCTATGCCAACCGAAGCTCAAATCAACGCAAACCGCGCGAACGCGCAGCACTCCACCGGCCCGTCGTCAACGGAGGGCCGTCTCAAATCGTCTCATAACGCCGTCAAAACCGGCCTCACCGGTCGCACCGTTCTGCTGCCGGGCGACGACGTCGCCGCCTACGAAAACTTCGTCGCTCTCATGAACGAAAAACACCAACCCGAAAACGATTACGAAAAACACCTCGTTCAAACCATCGCCGATACCGAATGGCGTCTCCTCCGCATCCCCACCCTCGAAGCTGCCACCTACGCTCTCGGCCGTCACGAACTCGCCGACGAATGCGCTTACGAATCGGATCAAACCGTCCGTGCCGCCATGATCGAAGCTCTCATAGCACGCACGTACAAGAAGGATTTACAAAATATTACCCTGCAAGAACGCCGTCTCCGCGGAACTCTCGCCAAGCACGTCGCCGAACTCGCAGAACTGCACACCAAGCCCGACGACCCCATCCAATTCCACCGCCGCAACAAGGCCATGCGCGAATCTCGCGGCGTCTTCACTTTCAAGAGCCCCGGCCCAGCCTCCGAATTTGGCTTCGAATTTACCAAAGAATATCTTGACCTCCGCGTAGACGTCTGGAATTCCCTCGGTGAAGCCGCTTTACCCCAATTTGACCGCGATTGGAAAACAAAACTCCGAAAAAAGGCAACCTAAATAGGAAGAAAGAATAAATATCGAATCGCCTCGAGTCACTGTAGCGGCCTACCTGTGCCCCATTTCGTCTCCTATCTCCTGTCTTCTTCTCTTCTCTCCGGTAACTCGCCCTCGATTCATACGAAAACCGCTAGCCGAGCCGCGACTGGGAATAAGCGGCAACGTATTTTCGGAGCCCCGCGCGTTTCTGTCTTCTATCTTCTATTTCCTGTCGTCGTCAATAATAGTTGAAGGATGCTGCAACTCTCCGGCGCCGGCAAGCGCTTCGGCCACAAACTGCTCTTCGAAAACCTCGATTGGCTCATCACGCCCAAAGAGCGCACCGGCTTGGTCGGCGGCAACGGCACCGGTAAATCCACGCTCCTCAAAGTCATCGCCAGTATGGATCAGCTAGACTATGGCAACCTCACGGCCATGAAGGGCATCCGCCTCGGCTATCTGCCGCAAGACGGCCTGACAATCAGCGGGCGCAGCGTGTTTGCCGAATGCATGAGCGTTTTCGCGGACGTCAAAGATCTCGAAATCGAACTCGAAACGCTCACCGGCAAAATGAGCGACCTCGATCCCACCAGCGAAGACTACCGCCTCGTGGCCGAGCGTTTCGAACGCGCCGATAGCGAATTCCGCGCACGCGATGGCTACGCTGTGGAAGCCCAGGTGGGCGCAGTCCTCGCTGGCTTAGGCTTTCGCAAAGAAGATTGGCATCGGCAGACGGAAGAATTCTCCGGCGGCTGGCAAATGCGCTTGGCCCTTGCCAAATTGTTGCTCGAAAAACCCAACCTTCTCCTGCTCGACGAACCCACCAACCATCTCGACCTCGAAGCCCGCAACTGGCTCGAACAATATCTCACCAACTACGAATTCGCCTACATTCTGATCTCGCACGACCGCTATTTCCTCGATGTCACCGTGAAAAAGATCGCCGAAATCTGGAATAAGCGCGTCACTTTCTACACCGGCGGCTACGAAAAATACCGCAATCAGAAAGCCGAACGCCTGGCCCAGCTTGAATCGGCCTACAAAAACCAGCGCGATAAGATCGAACAACTCGAAGCCTTCATTAACCGCTTTCGCGCCCAGGCCACCAAAGCCAAACAAGTGCAAAGCCGCATCAAGGAACTTGAAAAAATCGAGCGTATCGAACTCCCGCCCGAAGAAGCCACCATCCATTTCACTTTCCCCCAGCCCAAAGCCAGCGGCCGCATTGTGGCCGAGTTCAAAGGTGTTTCCAAACACTACGGAGCCAAGCGCGTTCTCGACAACGTTAACTTCATCATCGAGCGGGCCGAGCGCATCGCCCTTGTCGGCGTCAACGGCGCGGGTAAATCCACTCTTATCAAACTGCTGGCGGGAGCCGAAGCCCTCACCTCCGGCGACTACACGCTCGGCCACAACGTCGACGCCGACTATTTCGCGCAAGATCAATACAAAGAACTCGACGTGAAAGCGCGCGTGCTCGACGATTTGTCTTCCGCCGCTCCGCGCAGCACCCAAACGGAATTACGCAACCTCCTCGGCTGCTTTCTTTTCAGCGAAGACGATGTCTTCAAACGGATAGCCGTCTTGTCCGGCGGCGAGCGCAACCGCTACGCCCTCGCGCGCATGTTGCTGCATCCCGCGAATTTCCTGCTTCTCGACGAACCCACCAACCACCTCGACATTCGCGCCAAAGACGTTTTGCTCGACGCACTCGAAAAATTCACCGGCACGGTAGTCTTCGTTTCGCATGATCGCTACTTCATCGAACATCTGGCCACCCGCGTCTTCGAAATCGCCGACGGCGAAGTGCGCGTTTTCCCCGGCAACTATGCAGATTACTTGTGGCGCAAAGAAGGCGGTCACGAAAAAACGCCAACCCTAAATGATGTGCTGATCGGCGTGCCGGCGGCCGTTCCTATTCCCATGCCGCTGCGCAGCGACGCCCCGGCCAAACGCATTAATCCCATCAAACTGAAACAAATGCAAGACCAGGCCCGCGAATTGGAACAACGAATCGCCCAGTTGGAATCAAGCATCCAACAGGCCGAGGCCAAGTTGTCCGAATTCGTAAGCGCCGATGAAGCCGTTCGACTATCGAAAGAACTGGAGCTAAACCGAAATGAATTGGAAGCAACCATGGCACAGTGGGAACAGGTCACGCAGGAGATCGAAGCCACGGCATAAGACAACGCCCGCTTGGCTCTCTGGCATATTCATCTTGACTAACTTATCGAACGCTCAAAATAACCCCGTCCCTCCCGTCGCCCCGCAAGTGGAGCATCAGGAGTTGCGCCACGGCGCAACCGTTACCGACAACTATTTCTGGCTTCGCGAGAAGTCCAATCCCGATGTCAGGAAATATCTCGAAGCGGAAGATGCCTACACCGAAGCGATGACAAAGGACATCCAACCCTTCGCCGACAACTTATACAAAGAAATGCTGAGCCACATCAAGCAGACCGACTTGGATGTGCCCGTGCGGCGTGGCGAATATCTTTACTATGTGCGCACCGAAGAAGGCAAGCAGTATCCCATTCGCTGCCGCCGCAAAGGCAGCATGGACGCACCCGAAGAAGTGCTGCTCGATCTGAACCAACTCGCCGCAGGAAAGAAGTTCGTCGGCTTGGGCTCGGCCGTTTTGAGTGACGACCAGAACCTCTTGGCCTACACACTCGATTTCACCGGTTTCCGCCAGTACACGTTGCAAGTGAAAGATCTGCGCACTGGTCAAACCTATGCCGATAGCGCCCCGCGTGTCACCTCCGTTGAATGGGCCGCCGACAACAAAACCCTTTTCTTCACCACTGAAGACGCTATAACCAAGCGTCCCGATACACTCTTCCGTCACTCGCTGGGAGACAAATCGTCCGAGAAAATCTATCACGAAGACGACGAACTCTATGACATTGGCGTTGACAAAACGCGCGACAAGAAATTCCTCCTTGTCGAGATCGAAAGCAAAGACACCACCGAGTTCCGCTATCTCCGCGCCTCCCAACCGGCCAAAGACTTCGCCGTCTTCCTTCCGCGCGAGAAGAAACATCGTTATTATGTCGACCATCGCGAGAACGAATTCTTCATTCGCACCAACCGCGCCACCGACGGCAAAGAGCTTAAAGACTTCCAGCTTGTCACTGCTCCCGATACTCTCCCCGGCCGCGAACATTGGCAAACCTTCGTCGCCCACACGCCTGGCACATTGATAGAGGATGTCGAGCCCTTCAAAGACTTCGTGGTGTTGGCCGATAAAACCGAAGCGCTCAATCGTTTGCGCATCTACAAGTTCAGCACCTCACAGTGGAGTGAAATCCCCTTCCAAGAACCGGTATATGCCGCTTCAGTGGGGGCGAATCCTGAATACGCCACAGAGACGTTCCGTTACAACTATCAAAGTTTCACTACTCCGCCCAGCGTTTTCGATTACTCTCTCACAACCGGTCAAAGTGTTCTCATGAAGCGGCAGGACGTGCCCGGCGGATACGATCCCAGCCAATACGCGTCCGAACGCCTTTGGGCTACGGCACGTGACGGTACAAAAGTTCCCATCTCCATCGTCTACAAGAAAGGCTTCCCGCGCGACGGCTCAGGCCCATTGTTCCTGTATGGCTATGGCTCCTACGGCATCGGCATGTCGGCCACTTTCTCTAGCTCGCGGCTGGCGCTGCTCGATCGCGGCATGGCTTATGCCATAGCCCACATCCGCGGCGGCAATGAAATGGGCGAGCAATGGCGCGAAGACGGCATGCTGATGAAAAAGAAAAACACGTTCTATGATTTCGTCGATTGTGCCGAATACCTGATCAAAGACAAATGGACCACCAGCCAGCGCCTTGTGATCGAAGGAGGCAGCGCCGGCGGTCTGCTCATGGGAGCTGTCGTGAATCTCCGGCCCGATCTCTTCCGCGCCGTCCACTCAGCCGTCCCCTTCGTAGATGTGATGAATACCATGCTCGACGCCACGCTCCCACTCACCGTTGGCGAATATCTCGAATGGGGCAACCCCAACGAAAAGGCAGCTTATGACTACATGAAGACGTACAGTCCTTACGACAACCTCGAAAAGCGCGCCTATCCCGCCATGCTCGTTACTAGCAGTTTCAACGACAGTCAGGTGATGTATTGGGAGCCGTCCAAGTACGTCGCCCGCCTGCGCACGCTGAAGACCGACAACAATCCCTTGCTTCTCAAAATGAAGATGGACCCTGCGGGACACGGCGGCGCTTCGGGGCGCTATGACCGCCTCAAAGATACCGCCTTCGAATACGCCTGGCTCCTCACCCAGGTCGGCATCAGCAAGTAAGTACTCCAGTCCACTAACTCCGAAACCGAGCCGCGAGCGTAAGCGAGCTAGCCCGGCGTTGCAAGTTAATGCCGCTCCACCCAAGTCAAACCATCAGGCTGCTTCCCAGCCTCTATACGGCCAGCCACTTCGAGCGAACTTAGATCTATAATCGCCACGTAGCTGTCCGGCGTACAAGCTACATATGCCACCTTGCCGTCCGGGGCCATCTGTATCCCTGCCGCTCCGTGGCCAATCTTCACGCGCTTCATAGTTCCCCGAGTGGCCGCATCTAGTATCACTAATTCCGTGCCTCCCAGCGTGGATACTAATACTCGCCTCCCATCTGGCGTGAACTTCAATCGGTTCGCCCCCTTCACATCGGCGTCCAGCGTCGCCACAACTTTCTTCGCCCCTAAGTCCAAAACGGAAACCGTCCCATCCTGCGCATTCGCCGCCCACAATTCCTTGCCATCGGGCGACACATCAAATCCTTCGGCACCGCGTCCCACCGCAATCACGGTCTCCTCCCAATCCGTTCTCGATCCACCAGGCGGCGGACCTCCAGGAGGAGGGCCACCTGGTCCAGCACCCTGGGGAGGAGGACCTCCCGGCGGTGGGCCCATCTGACGAGTTACTTTCTCAAGAATCGTCATCGTCGCTGAACTCACATTTGACGTGATGATCGTCTTCAAATCTCGATTCACCCAAACCATGTGCGTACGGTCCTGCCCCGTGCCCATCACCCAGTCAATCTTCTGCGAAGCAGGATCATAAGTGCCAATCACCTTGGCCGCTTCCGCCGTGAAGTAGACCTTGCCCCCGGCAAAGTCCAACCCGTGTGGTCCCCGCAACGCGCCTAAGTCAATCGTCCCGATCGTTTTCTGCCGAACCAAATCCACCACGGTCAGCGTATTGTACGCCCCGCCGCCGTAGTTCGAAATAAACGCCAGTTTCCCATCGTCGGTAGCGATCACTTCGTGCGGATCGGGTCCCGACGGCATACTCGCAATCACTTTCAAACTAACGGGGTCTACAATCGAAAGCGTGTGATCACCCTTTGAGAGAACCAGCAACGCTTTCGGCGGAGTTGTTTCCGCATGCAAAAAGCTAGCCAGCGCCAAGCCGGTCGCGATCCAATATGAATTTCTCATAGGATTTGAATGTATCTCAGTTCTTCCCCGCTTGCTCAATGCGCGCAACGTACCGCGTGCAAATCCACAAGGGTATGGCTCCAAGAACACCAAAGCTGCAATCGATCAAGCGCCAATAAAACGGTATGTCCCGAGCTTCGCCGGCAATCAGGGCGAATGGCACCACCGCCGCGCAGTTCAGCAAGCCGAATGTGAATAACCATTTATTCCGGACCGGATCGCGCCACGCACCGATGAACGCCGCCGCAATCACCAAATGCGCAAACCCCAGCCAATCGGTGCCATAAGCCAGAAATGGATATTGTTGGCCAGTCGATTCCAGAACCTCATCCACCTTGTTCAGCCACAGTATCAACGCCGATTGCGCAGGCGCGCCCAAATGCCGAAGGACACCAATCACCATAGGCAGTTCTGTCCGTAGCGGGAAAGCCGTCAAACCGCTGAGCACGAGACCCAGCATGAAAACTCCCAGGTAAATGCGCAACCTGTTTACCAATTGGCTTATCGGCATGTCAGACTCTATTGTCCCCCGTTCGGCTCCCATTCAATCCCCTCCAGTATTCTTTCCAGCTTCGTTCCCTTCTCTAGATGAATCGCTTTCACAAACGCCACTCTGCCCTGCAAATGCGCCCGGAAATCCACGTGTCCCTCGCGGTTCTGGCTCGCCGGCCCCACTCGCAGACAATTCGTCAAGATCGCCTTCAACTCATCAAAATCCGTGCGCCTCACATTCAAACGCTCATTCACTACCAGCCCGGCCACGTGTTGCCGCACACTCTGCCGCATGATCCGCGTCTTCCGGTGATGAACCGCAAACCCTTCTTCCGCCACAATCGCCGCGGCGTGAATGCCGAATCGTTCCGCGCACTTTTCAAAATCCTCGCCGCCGGAAAAAGCAAGATCATCGGCATAACGCGTATAGCGCGCGCCCGCCACCTCCGCTAGCCCGCTTAGGCGGCAGTCTACATGATATGCGCACAAGTTGGCTAGCGCCGGCGACGTCGGAGCGCCCTGCGGCAAATGCGGCCGGCAATAAAGCAGTTGCGTTTTCCGGCCAACTGCCTTCCAAATCTCCTTCGGTGCGGCATTGCTGCACAAGCCGCCCAACAAATCCGCCACTCCCTCCGGATATCCAAACGTGCGAAACAGGCTTTGTACCCGCGCGCCCGAAATCGAGGGAAAGAAGTCCTGCAAATCCATCTTCAAGACAATGCGCTGCCCCACATGCGGAGCGCAAAATGTTTGAATTGACCGGCCCTTCCGAAAACCATGCACCGCATCGTGCATCGGTATCCGCTCCAGAATCCCGCCCAGTATCCGTTGCTGCAGCTCTTTCAACCTTTTTTTCGGAGCTTCAATCAACCGCGCGCTAGCTGAATCCTTCTGCAAAACGCGGTACCAATAATGCTGCAGTCTCGGATTCCGTTGTTTGTTGCCCAACTCATCCAAATCGGCGAACCACTCCAACTCACCAGGCGTCACGTCCAACCAAGTTGCCAGTTTGCCTATCGTCTCAATGCGGGGTAGTTTCCAATTCCGCGCCGCTGCCACCGGCTGCATCGTCGGCGAGTCTTCCAGCCACTGACTGATCTCAAGAGTCTTTGAGTGACGCTCAATGGCGCGACAAAACCGCTTGTCCGCGTGCAGGAAACCGACAACGTCGGAATGCCGGGGCCGAGTGCCTTTGGCGAGCGCCTTCTGATAGCGCACCGCTAGCGGCCGAAGCCACCGCCAACGCCGTCCCAAGACTCGAATGCTTCGTTCGACGATCGCGTCCGGCGCGGCGTCGCCCGCCACAAACGCGCTTGCCAACAGCTGGACCAACGACGGTGTGAACATGCGATCTCTATTACGGCGGAACGCTCCAACGAGTCTCACTCTGCGCGAACACAACTGCCTGCAGGGCAGAGCAGTTCACGCGACGAAATCTTACTCATCCACGTTCCCTTGGGGTAACCCCAAAGAGGCACAATCAAACCGAAGTCCGACTGACACCAAGCTTGTAGCGCTCCGCCGTCATCGGCATCATAACAATTTCTTTGAGATTGTGAATCATTGCCATATCTCAAGCCTCGACGAAGCAAAATTGGGGACTGCCACAGCGCCCGGAATCGGCCCGATACGAAGCCGCCCGCCCAACCATCGCGTGCTGGCTGTCCCCATTTTTGCGCTGTTCGCTGCCTCATCGCTCCATCGCCGAAAGTCACCGCCCGTTCAAGCAGCACCCCGTCTTCGCCGTTCTTCTCGGCTTCTGTCTCCCAGCCATGCCGTTAGGCAGGGCTAGCCTTCTTTCGGCACCTCCGGACAAAAAATCTATATAATAATAAAGACCCCACAGAGTCGAGAAGGAGTGAGGTTGGGACATCTAACCGAACGAACGTCTATTTTCGCGTGCGCCGTCGTTCTTTCGGCGGCCTGCGTCTTCGCTGCGGACGCTCCTCAGTCCAAACCCGCAAAGAGTGTCGCCGTCGATACCGCGGGGTTCGACGCGAATGTTAAACCCATTCTCAAGAACACCTGTTCCGCCTGCCACAACGCAACCCTGACTTCCGGCGGCGTCAACCTTCTCCCCTATCTCGACGCCTCAACCCTTTCTGACGACCGCGCTTCTTGGGAAAAAATCTTGCAGAAGATCGAGTCCGGCGAAATGCCTCCCAAAGGAATTCCCCGCCCCCCGCAAGCGAAAATCTCCGCTCTTGTCGATTTTCTTCACACTGAGTTTGACAAGGCCGACGCTGCCATCAAACCAGATCCGGGCCGCGTTACTGCCAAGCGCCTGAATCGCAACGAGTATCGCAACACCATTCGCGACCTTCTCGCTGTTGAATTCCGCGCCGAAAAAGATCTGCCAACTGACGATTCCGGTTACGGCTTCGATAACATCGGCGACGTTCTGAGTGTCTCTCCGATTTTAATGGAGGGTTATCTCAAAGCAGCCGAAACCATCGCCTCCCGGGCAATGGGTGCCGATCCGCTGCCCAAGAAACCCATTGAAAGCGCCTGCGACCTCAAGACCAGAACCCTCCGCCGCTTGGATTACAGCACTGTTGAAGCATCCCACCGGGTGGATTTCGACGGCGAATACACTGTCCGTTTCGGTTTTCCAGGTGAGCGCGCCGCCGATGCGAAGCCCGTCAAAATGGCTTTTTTTATGGACGGCCAGCTTCTTGACACCATTGATGTCGAAACCAAGCCTTCCAAGTTGGTTTACTTCAATCCATTCTCCGATGGTGAGATGCGCGTCTATCTGCCGGAAGGCGACCACGTCTTCCGTGCTGCTTTTCTCAACGACGATTTTGTCAAAACTTTCACTAGCGATAAAGAAGCGTACAGCGACAAGAAGAACAAATATATAGGCTCCATCACTTTTGTCGGTCCGTTCCCAGCCAAAGTCGAAAAGGCCAGCCGCAAAAAGATTCTCATCTGCGATCCAGCTACCGGGCAAAAGTGTGTAGAGCGCATAGTCGGAAACCTCGCACACCACGCTTTTCGCCGGCCTGTAACAAACAAAGAAGTTGCGGCCTACATGAAATTTGTCGCCTTGGCCAAAGCACATGGTCAATCAACCGAGCAAGGCATTCAACTCGCCCTGGAGGCGATGCTCGTGTCTCCCGATTTTCTATTTCGCATTGAGCGCGACCCCAACCCGGTCGATCCCGCGGGAGTTCATCGTCTCTCCGATACCGAACTCGCGACACGGCTGAGTTACTTCCTCTGGAGCTCCATGCCCGACGACGAGCTACTCAATTTGGCCGAAACGAACAAACTCCACGAACCCGCTGTCCTCGACGCACAAGTCAAACGGATGATGACGGACAAAAAAGCCGCTGCCTTCGCCGAAAACTTCGCCGGTCAGTGGCTGGAAGTACGAAACCTTGACTCCATCACACCCGACCCCGACAAATTCCCTGAGTGGACTCCCGGACTGAAAGAAGACCTCCGTACAGAAACCAGGATGTTCTTTCAGTATGTGCTGAGTGAAAATCGGCCCATCTCTGAGATGATCAACGCCAAGTACACTTTCTTGAATGAATCGCTGGCGAAATTCTACGGCATTGACGGCGTCAAAGGACCGGACTTTCGCAAAGTAGATCTCACCACAGATCAGCGCGGCGGCATTCTCACCCAGGGCGCCGTTCTGGCTGTCTCCAGCTATCCGAATCGCACATCGCCTACCATTCGCGGCAAGTATGTTCTCAGCAACGTGCTCGGCACGCCGCCTCCGCCTCCGCCGCCAGATGTCCCGGCGCTCGATGTTTCGAAAGTAGGCAGCGATATTTCTCTGCGCAAGCAATTGGAAGCTCATCGCTCAAATCCCGTCTGCGCTTCTTGCCACAGCAAAATGGATGTGCTTGGCTTCGGTTTGGAGAACTACAACGCTATCGGCAAGTGGCGCACGATGGATGGAAAATTTCCCGTTGACGTAGGCGGCACCATGCCAAATGGCAAATCATTCGAAACGGCGGCCGAAATGCGCGCCGTTCTTCAGGGAAATGATATGCCGCAAATCACCCGCTGTCTAACGGAAAAGGTCATGACATATGCCTTAGGGCGCGGCATGCAGACTTACGATAACCGGACCATCAATCAAATCACGAAAACCGTGGAAGCCGATGGTCAGCGCTTTCAGACTTTAATCTATGAAGTAGTGCGAAGCCTCCCGTTCCAATCGCGGCGCGGCGAACTCGTCACCACCCTTCATAAAGACAACAGCATCGCCACGACCAAGGAGATAGCCAGCAAGTGATTACCAGGAAAACTTTGCCAAGACGAACCTTTCTTAGAGGTATGGGCAGCGCAGCCGTCGCTCTTCCTTTCCTCGATGCTATGTCGCCTGCCTTCGCATCCAGCACCATACCTGGCGGCGCTCCTGTCCGCATGGCATTCTTCTACGTGCCTAACGGCATGGTTATGGACGGCTGGAATCCCACCTACGAAGGCAAATTTCAAGAGCTGCCGCGTGCCCTCAAGCCACTTGAGCCCTTCAAGGACGACATTCTTCAGATTGGCAACCTCACACACAACGCCGGCCGCGCCCTCCTTGATGGAGCCGGCGACCACGGCCGCTGCTGTGGTTCTTACCTCACCGGAGTACAGGTTAAAAAGTCACTCACTGAAATCAAGGGTAGTGTTTCCTTTGACCAGATCGTCGCCAATGAAATAGGCAAGCAGACGCGTTTTCCCTCACTCGAACTAGGAATGGAAGACGCGCGTCAAGCGGGAGATTGCGACAGCGGCTATTCTTGCGCCTACACCAATAACCTGGCATGGCGCGGCGAATCGCAGCCACTTCCTCCCATGCTTGATCCGCGCGCCCTCTTTGAACGCATGTTCGGTACAGGGCAGCCAATGACACCGCAAGAGCGTGCACGCCAATCCGTCTACCGCCGCAGTATTCTCGATTTCGTTACGGAAAGTACCCACAAACTCGAATCGTCGCTAGGTCCCACCGACCGCCGCAAACTCGATGAATATCTCTCAGCCATCCGTCAGGTCGAACGCCAGATCGAGCGTGCTGAAAAGGATACGACTCCCATCGAGCCGGGTATGGACAAACCCTATGGCATTCCCGCCGATTTTAGCGAACATTTCAAGCTCATGTCCGACATGATCGCCATCGCGTTCCAAGCTGACCAGACGCGTGTCATTACCTTCCTGATGACTCGCGAAGGCACTTCCCGGCCTTATCGCGAACTCGATATTTCCGACGGCCATCATCCTCTCACACACCATCGCAACATACCTGAGTTGATGGAGAAAGTTCGCAAAATTAACGAGTATCACGTGCGCCAATTCGCCGGCTTCATTGAGAAGATGAAAGCCACGAAAGAAGGCGACGGCACTCTGCTCGATAATTCCATGATCGTCTACGGGGCCGGTCTCTCAGACGGGAACTCTCACCTTCACGAAGATCTCCCAACGCTCATCGCCGGCCGCGGCGGCAGCTACATCAAGACGGGACGCCGCATGGTCGTGCGCCGCGAAACGCCTATGTGCAACCTGTTCCTGACTATGATGGACCGCATGGGCGTTCATATGGACAAATTTGGCGATTCCACAGGCCGGCTTCAAGGCCTGGATCTAGGCTAGCGCCGTGCAGTTCGCTAAGGGCAAGCCATCGGCAGGCGCGTTTTTCGACAGTGACTTCTCCACTATCGATAGCGTTCTTGCCACGGCCATTCTCTTCGGCCTGCAAGGCAAGAACGATTGCCGTGTCGCCATTGTCAGTATGAGTCGGCCGAATCTGGCCGTCGCTGGCTTCGCTGATGCCGTCGAAAGGTTTTATCGGGGGCCTGCCGGGAATTTCTCCCAGGTTCCTCCCATTGGGATGCGGACCGAAGGTCCAGCGGGAGGGACTTCCCCAGCCTTCACTGTTCCGTTCCAAAAGAAGAATCCCGACGGAACGCCTGTATACAAAAATCAAGTCAAAAGTGTGATCGATACGGGAGATCCTTGCACCCTCCTGCGCAATTATCTGGAAGCCCAATACGATCAAAACGCCTTCTTCGTTCTCGGCGGTCCGGCATCAAATCTAACTGAAGCCTTAGACTTCCCCGGGATCCCCGATCTCATCGCGGCAAAAATCAAATACCTTGTCGTCTCCGCTGGATCTTTTCCCAAAGGTCCTCCCGACACTCGCATTACGGCGGATATCGCCGCCGCACGAAGAGTCTTCGCGGAGTGGCCCACACCTGTCGTGGCCTGTGGACGTGAGGTGGGAGCAGATCTCCCATTTCCCGGCGCAAGCATCGACAAGGAGTTCGCCGAGGCCGTGAAAGACAACCCCATCGCTGACGCATACCGCGCTTATCAAACCATGCCCTATAACGCGCCCTCGTGGGACTTGGCTGCCGCCCTCTACGCGGGACGGCCCAAAGAGGGTTACTTCAAACTGTCGGATCCCGGCACCATCTCTATTCATGACGATGGCCGCACTTCGTTCCTCGCGTCAGATAAAGGCAAGCATCAATATCTGATTCTCGATCCAGCGCAAAAGGATCGAATCCTGAAGACCTATGTGGAACTCACCAGCGCCAAACCCGTGCCCCCTCGCCGCCGCCCGGACGCTGCCGTCGATGCGCAGCAGCCAGACCAGCAGAAACCTAAGTAAATGCGAACCGCTCTTTTGTTAGCTGTCGCCTCGTGCGCGTTGGCTCAACATTCAGTCGCCATCCACGTCGACGCCGCTAAATCACTCGGTCCGTACCACCCAATCTACGCTTACTTTGGCTACGACGAACCGAACTATACATACACGGCGAACGGCAAGAAGCTTATTCGCGAACTAGCGGCACTCAGCGGCACACCTGTCTACATTCGCACTCATTTCATGCTCGCCTCGGGAGATGGCACACCGGGTCTGAAATGGGGCTCTACCAATGCCTATACGGAAGATTCTTCTGGCAAACCAGTTTACGACTGGACCATCGTCGACCGCATCTTGAGCACCTATCTCGACGCCGGCGCGAAACCCTTCGTCGAAATCGGCTTTATGCCGCAAGCGCTTTCCACCAAACCCGATCCCTATCACCCAACCTGGGTGCCTGGCGCAAAAAACGATCAGTACAGCATTGGTTGGACCTATCCGCCAAAAGACTACGAAAAATGGCGCTCGCTCGTTAACGAGTGGGTTAAACATGTCGTCGCCAAATGGGGAAAGACGGAAGTTGAGACGTGGTATTGGGAGGTTTGGAACGAACCAGACATCAGCTACTGGCACGGCACTCCGGAAGAGTACGACAAGCTGTATGATTACGCGGCAGATGGTGTGAAGCGCGCCCTTCCCTCGGCCAGAGTGGGAGGTCCAGCCACTACCGGTCCTTCCGGTGAACATGCTGCGGCATTCTTGCAGCAGTTTCTGGAACACTGTGTCGGAGGTAAGAACTACGCCACGGGCGCAACGGGAGCACCTATTGATTTCATCACCTATCACGCCAAGGGCCGGCCCGAAAATGCCGGGTCGCACATTCGCATGGGGATCGCTAAGGAAGTGTCGGACGTGCGGCGTGGTTTTGAAATCGTTCATTCCTTCCCCGCTCTCAAGAACCTGCCCATCGTTCTCAGTGAAGCCGACCCCGAAGGTTGTGCCGCGTGTTCTTCGCGCGTTTATCCGCAAAACGCTTACCGCAACGGAACGCTCTATCCCGCATACACGGCCCTCATGTTGAAAAATATTTTAGACTTGGCTGATAACCAGAAAACAAATATCGCCGGCATGTTGACTTGGGCCTTCGAATTCGAAAATCAACCCTATTTCGACGGTTTTCGCACGCTAGCCACTAATGGCATCGACAAACCGGTACTGAACGTTTTCCGTATGGCTGGACTCATGCAAGGCGACCGCGTCGCAGTCGAAAGTTCCTCCCATTTGCCGCTGGAAACCATTGCCAGCCAGGGTGTCCGCGGCGGCACTATAGACGTTGACGCATTTGCTGCCCGTTCGGCGCACAAAGTCTCTGTCATGGTTTGGAACTATCAAGACGAAGACGTACCCGGCGACGATTCGCAAATCGAGCTACACATCGCCGGCATCCCTCGAACCTCCCAACGTGTCTTGGTTCATCACTACCGCATCGATCAGACTCACAGCAACGCCTACACTGTTTGGAAAGACCTTGGCTCTCCCGCGGCGCCCACCGCCGAGCAATACGCCAAGCTGGAATCCTCCGGACAACTCCAACTCATAGGTTCCCCGTATTGGAACGAATTACAAGACGGTGCCGCCCTACTCCACTTCACTCTCCCGTTGCAAGCCATCTCCTTAGTGGAACTGAGCTGGTAGAGATACTGGAGCTGACATGCCCTCACCTTTCACTCGACTCCTGAAATACCTGGGCATAGCTCTGCTCATCTCCTGCTCGGCGCTCTCTGACAAACTCCCATCGCGGCCACGCATCACGGGCCTTGCCCACATTGCCATCTACGCCCACGATTTTGAGAAATCGCGCGCATTCTATCGTGATTTTCTGGGCTTTACCGAGCCGTATTCGCTAAACAATCCCGATGGCTCGCCTTCCATGACGTTTTTCAAAATCAACGAACGCCAATACATAGAGTTATTTCCAGAACGGCAAGCCGGCAGCGACAGATTGAGCCACATCTCATTCGAAACAGATGATATTGAAGCACTCCGATTCTACCTTGCGTCCAAAGGCGTAAAAGTGCCAAACGCAGCTGGCCGCGGCAGAATTGGGAATCTCAGCTTCAACATCACAGATCCCGCAGGCCACACTCTGGAAATGCTTCAGTACATGCCCGATGGCTGGACAGTTCGCGAACAAGGAAAAGCTCTTGGCGCCGTCCGCATCTCCGAACACATGATGCATGCCGGCATCATCGTCACAGACCTGACGGCCGAATATCAGTTCTACACCGATATTCTAGGTTTCAAGGAGACATGGCGCGGCAGCAAGTCCGGCACCGAACTCTCGTGGGTGAATCTAAAAGTTCCCGACGGCGATGACTACGTTGAGTTCATGTTATACAAGGATCAACCCGCGCCCGCTCAGCGCGGAAGCGCCCATCACCTGTGTCTGCAAGTTCCCAATATCGAGACAAGTGTTGCGGCCTTGAAGTCAAAGCCTTCCGAAATGTACGTGCGGCCTATTGAGGTTCGGTTGGGAGTGAACCGAAAACGTCAGGCCAATCTCTTCGACCCAGATGGCACTCGGACGGAACTCATGGAACCCGGCACAATTGACGGCAAAGTGACCCCTTCTTCAACCGCGCCCCCGCCCAAGCACTAAAGAGTTGCAAATCTCGGCTATGTCTGCTACAAAGATCAAGTGGCGGTCATAACAATTAACGCCACCAAGGAGTAGTAACGTGAGTGACACATTAGAAGTCGGAAAGAAATTGGTGGAACTTTGCCGCCAAGGCAAGATTATGGAAGCCGTCGAAACGCTGTACAGTCCCGACATAGTTAGCATCGAGGCAGTCAGTAGTCCGAGCATGCCGGCCAGGATGGAAGGCATCGCGGCGATTAAGGGCAAGTCAACCTGGTGGGAGGAGAACCATGAGGTGCATAGTGCAGAAGCGGAAGGGCCGTTCCCGCATGGGGATCGCTTCATCGTCCGTTTCAAATACGATGTCACCGCCAAAGCGGGTCCCATGGCCGGCAAGCGTATCCTTTTGGACGAAGCTGCGCTGTACACGGTTAAGGATGGCAAAGTGGTCCACGAAGAATTCTTCTACAACATGTAATTTTTTGGGGCGGGACCGCTCACCGCGCTCTCGCCCCACAGCCACGCCGCCGGACTCACGGCGATCTTTCGTCTTTCTTAGCTTCTATGTTCTTAGCTCCTATATTCCGGCCCGGGCTGGCGCTTAGGGCGGATCGTCGATCCGTTCGGCTACCATTGGGAAATTGGTAAGCCCCATCCACAAGGCACTTAATCGCTTACTCCCACGCTCCTCGGCTATGCTAGGCCTTTGATGGAGCCACTCCCCGAATATGAAGCCCGCCGTTCTGCCTGGCTTGCCAAACAGAATCTTTTGCAGCGGAAATTCATGCGCCTTGGCAACGCACGTCTTGCGCTTGCAGTCATAACGGCCTTATTGGCGTGGCTAGCCTATGGCCCGGCAATGCTCTCTGCTTGGTGGCTGTTGCTTCCACTCCTCGCGCTTGTGCTGCTCTTCGGCCTGCATGCACGCGTCGTGCGCAATCGTGCCTTTGCCGAACGCGGCCTGCGCTACTGCGACCGCGGCATCCAACGCATCAAGAATCAATGGCAAGGAAAAGGCGAGGCCGGTGAGCGCTTTCGCGATGCGAATCATGTCTACGCAGAAGATCTGGATCTCTTTGGCAAAGGCAGTCTGTTCGAATTGCTTTGCACCGCTCGCACTGCCGCCGGCGAAGACGCGCTCGCCCAGTGTCTGCTCCACCCGGCAACTCTCGAAGAGGCCGCCGCTCGCCAGCAAGCTGTCCGTGAGCTTGCCTCGCGGATCGATCTGCGCGAAGAGGTCGCTTTACTGGGCGAAGATGTCCGTTCACAAGTACGGGCCGACGTAATCACGCATTGGGGCTCTCGGCCTCCCATACTGTTCCCTCCACTTTTGCGGCCGCTCGCGCTCCTCCTTTCTATCGCCGCGTTCGCTTGCGCCATCGCTTTGCTGTTTGGGTGGCTGCCTCTGTGGCCTCTAGCCCTGGCCTTGCTCATCAACGGACTCACTCTCTTTCTCACGCGCCACATCGTGTCACAGATCATCGCCTCCGTTGAAACACCAGCCAGCCACCTCGCCATTCTGGCCCTTCTCATACAACGCATCGAACAGGAGACTTTTCAATCGCCACTTTTGCAACAGTTGATTGGGAGGCTCCGCGCGGGCGCACTACCCGCGGCACGGCAAATCCGCCGCTTAGAACGTTGGATCGATTGGCTCGGAATGGGTTCTCATCCCTTGATGTTGCTCGTGCAGGTAGCCTTTCTCTGGCCGTTGCAGGTCGCCATGGGCATTGAAATGTGGCGTCGCCAATCGGGTTCCCACGTCGGCGAATGGATCAAAGCACTCGGCGAGTTTGAGGCGCTCTCCGCGCTTGCCTCACTGGCCTTTGAACGTCCGTCTTGGACCTTTCCCGAACTGCTTCCACCCGCACATGCCAGCTTCACTGCAACTGCCTTGCGCCACCCATTAATCGAAGAGCGGCGCTGTGTACCGAACGATGTTACGCTCAACAGCACGCCTCGTTTGCTTATTGTCAGTGGCTCCAACATGTCGGGCAAAAGCACCTTGCTGCGCAGCATCGGGCTTAACACTGTGCTGGCTTGGGCCGGATCAACAGTGAACGCCGCGCATCTCAAGCTCTCGCCGCTGCAGACGGGCGCCTCCATCCGCGTCACCGATTCTTTGCAGGACAACCGCTCGCGATTCTTCGCCGAAATCACTCGCTTGCGGCAGATCGTCGATTTGACACGCGAACCCACTCCTGTGCTTTTTCTCCTCGATGAGCTGCTAAGCGGCACCAATTCTCACGATCGCCGCATCGGCGCCTCTGGCCTTGTGAAGGGCCTGTTGCGGGGTAACACCATTGGCCTGCTGACAACTCACGATCTCGCTCTCACTGAAATCGCCGACGATCTCCAATCAGCGGCGACAAATGTTCATTTCGAGGATCGAATCACCGATGGCAAAATGGAATTCGATTATCGGCTTCGCCCCGGCATCGTCACACACAGCAATGCGCTGGAGTTAATGCGGGCGGTGGGATTAGAGGTCTAAGAAAGTCTAAGACCCTTTCTTTTCCTCTTCCTTCTCACACACCAGCGTGAGCGCGGCTTCGCCCTTTTCCGTGACGATATGGCTCGTGGTCGTCAGCGTATTGCCGTCCGCTGAAAGTTCCCAGCGGTCTTCAATCACTTCCTTCTCACCGTTGGCCATGATCATCTTTGTTCGCACTACCAGCGCCTGTCCGTCCCAGAAAGCCCGGCATTGCGCATCCCGGCCTTTGATCGTGTTCATCGTGACTGAGTTGTCAGTGAAATAGGAGACATCGGCCATCGTTGTCTGTTTGCCGGTGGTCTGGATCGTATGCAAGTTGATTACCGGATCGCGGTGGTCCACCACCCGGATCACTGCGTCAGGCACTTTGAAGCCATTGAAATCACTCTTCTCCTTCACCATACGCCAGCGTCCCGAAAAGTTAGGCCGGACCGGCGGCGCATCCGGCTGCTGACCCGTGAGTGGGGGCGTCAGCGACACAGTCAGAAGAGACAGGAGAATGATGGATTGGGACTTTCGGAAAAAGTGAGCCATTAGTTTTTTTGCGTTGCCACGAACACCACAACCAGAATCACGGCAAGAATCGCCAGCACGGCGAAGAATCTAGTAGCTCTTGTGTTAACTAGCCCACACGCAAGCCGCCGCCGCGCTCACGCTGCCTTCGCCTCTTCAATTTTTGCACGAATCTTACAACGCAGCATCTATGATAGATAATCGCGAACCAACAAAGGTCGACGTGAGCCACCTTTCAAGAATCGTTTGGGCCGGCAAAGGCGCTCTAGCAGCTGTTCTAAAGTACCTCATCGAGATATCTTTGTCGTTCGCCAAGTCATCCGAAAACCTTTCGGAATGCTCGGAGTATCACTGAGAAAGAAAGCCGCTGCACCCGGAACCGCGTAGCCGAACGTGCTCTCGCTGGTTGTAAAGCTCGTCTTACCCGGCAACGAATCTCTGCCGATTTCCCGGCTCCGAGAAATCTCCGATTGGATTCCCGGCAGTGGCTGCATTCCAACGAGCTCAGCGAAAAATCGATAGCTTTTCTCTCCCCACTCCAATTCCGAAAACCCAATCTCAACCAGATAAGTATTCGGCGGATCGTCCACTCTCGCGAATTCACGAATCCTCCCTGTGAGCATCGCCCCTGCCGGTATTTCCAACTCCGGCGAAGATCGAAGTGCCGATTCAAGTCGAGCGTGAATCCGATCGCCAACCCGGGCTGTCTTCGCAATCACCGGCTCGGCCAGCACCACCCGCAAATTCAACCCCGCCGGCAGCGACCCCTCGCTCTGCTTGTAGCGGCTCAGCATCGCCGCCATACCCGCCACATCGCCCGTCGACATCTTCGACTCTGCCGAGAACAAATGGCAATGCGAGAACGCCACTTTGTTGCGATACATCTTGCCTCCGCTTGTAACGGCCGTCAATGTGCCTCCGATCGGCAGCAAAGCCCGGCCGGACTCATCTTGAACAACTTCGTAATCCATTACAAGAGCGAGCGATCGCAGCAGCATTTGCGGCGGTATGTCTTGCGCATCCACTTTCAGCCGAATCAAGTGATAATCCTCCGCATCCACCCAGAACTCACCCGCCTCCTTCAATTCGCCCGCCTTCCCGTCCCAGTTGATCGTCCAGCGGGCTTCGAGCGAAGGCACTCGATAGGTAAATCGAAGAGCATCTCGGCCTTGAATCACGTCCCTCCCCGACTGCTGCACGAGCCCATGCCTGCCGACAAAGAGGCTATGCGCGAATCCGCTAAACATCCCGGTCGATAACAACCCATGCGTCACAAGCTCGGGCAAATTTAACGATGAAAAGCGGGTGTCGTCGGGCCACGAATACATCTCGCGCTCTTCGCCTACGCCCACGTCCACTTGCACCACATCGTTAGCGCTCGGCCGTCCATGCAGCTGCGGCCTTGCTCGTTCGATCGTCTCTAGGCACGTGTAGAACAGAATTGGCTTGAACAGATCGCGATTCGTATTCATCGCGTGAGCCAGGTTCAATACATCCGGCGAAAGTTCCTGCGTCCTTGCAGGCAGCGTAAGCAGAGCTGACAGCACTCCAATGATTCGCGCGGCATTCATCGGGAATACCAGGCGAACGTCTGCGCGCTTTCGCTCCATGCGAGTACTCCGCCACAATCACCGCCAACTCGCCCGACAAATCGTCGCCCCGGCGATACCGCTTCCGCTTCAGGCTCTGCAGGTCCGGCTCTGTTGGCGAAATCAGATTTCAATACAAATATCCTTAGAATTGGTAGATTTCCACCACTCGCAGAAACTTTCGAAGCTCAAACTCTTCTACTGCGATCAACATCATTTTCCCCTGCCGCCGGGGCACAAATTTCCGCTGGCCAAATATCGATTATTGCGCGAACTGCTCACTGGCGTCGGAACCTTCGAACTGCACGAAGCACCGCTGGCGACTCGCGAAGAAGTACTGCGGGTTCATACCACCGAATATACCGATGGCTTCCTGAGCGGCACTCTGGAGCCGGCTGTAATGCGGCGCATCGGCTTTCCTTGGTCGCCGGAATTAGTAAAGCGCACTTTGGCGAGTGCCGGTAGTACCTTGCAGGCGGTGCGTACGGCCTTGGCTGCGGGCATGGCTGGAACCTTGGCCGGCGGCACGCATCATGCCTTTCGCGCCGAAGGTTCCGGCTTTTGCGTCTTTAACGACTTGGCGATTGCCATTCAGCAAGTGCGTGCGTGCAACGGCCTTCGGCGCGCCGCGGTAGTGGATCTGGACGTACACCAAGGCGACGGCACTGCTTCCATTTTTTCCGAAGACGCCGCCGTGTTTACGTTGTCCGTTCACGGCCAGAAGAATTTCCCGTTCCGTAAACAAAAGAGCTGCCTCGATGTAGAGCTGGAAGATCAAACACAAGATGACGAATATCTCACAAAATTGAAGAAAGCTCTTGAAAGCGTTTGGAAATCGGCGCCCGAACTGATTCTCTATCAGTCGGGGGTGGACGGTTTGAAAAGTGACCGGCTGGGCCGCCTAGGTCTGACTGCCGAGGGACTAAGGCAGCGCGATGAATTAGTCATCGAAGGCGCCAAGCGCCTAGGTATGCCGCTGGCAATTACGTTAGGAGGTGGGTATTCGGAACCGATTGAACTTACCGTTGCGGCGCACGCCAATACTTTTCGCATAGCTTCTCGAATCTATAACCGATAAGACTTTATGCAGGATTGCCGAACACAGCAATCAAAATAAACAAAGGTAGTTGCCTTATGGGCCAAATCAACAGTACAAACTTGCCTGAGTACGTGCCGGATGCACGCCAGGCGGGAACAAATTCAAGAACCAACGGCGCGGCGGCTGGTTCCGGATCGGCGTCACAAACCGATGCGCCGCAAGATGACTTGCAGCTGACGAAACTCAGTGGCGTCCTCAATAGCTTGAAAAATGGCGCTTCTGCCATGCGGAGCCAGCTAGTGCAAGTGATGACTGCAGTGCGAAGTGGCACATACCAAGTGGATCCGCTGCAAGTAAGCCGCAGCATTGTGGGCGAAAGCATAGCCGCGCGATAGAACCACTCCACTATTGCGACCGCGGATCGCTCCAGCCGAGATCCGCGCCACTCCCGTACGTGAACCACGACCTAATCACCTGGCCGTCCGGCTTCTCAACGGCGACGCAGTGAAAATCTCCACGGCCCGGTTCGCCAAAACGAAGGTCGGTTAACTCAATTCTCTTTCCAGCACCGTCCTGGAGATCCACCCGGTGTACAGACCAGACGGGAAACCGCGCAAAATACAAGAAATATGAAAACTCGGGAGTCTTTGCCGCGTTGGCGGTGGCCTCCGATGTAGGAATCCGGAATAACGTTTCTCCGGCCTCCGTATTGAATTGGTCCAGCGGATTCAAATTAAATTGAAGAAAAGACGTTTTGGCTTTCACAATGCCGCGCCATCGCAGAGGATTGACGGACGTGGGCAATGCTGAAACCTCCAGCGGTGGAGCGCCGGCATACAAGCGCGATTCCAGTTGCGTTAGCGCGCGCTGATGCAGGCTATAGCGTCCAGCATCGTATGCAACGCAAAGCAACAAAATCGCGATCGCGATTCCCTGCCCCGTGGACTTCTTAGCCTCACCAATCTCACTACTCACCAAACCCGAAAGCCAAGGCCATACCGCCGCCAAACCCAACGCCGCAAGCATGGGACCGTCCGTCAGCGAGTTTAGATCCAGGTGGAACCATTGCATCGAATACGGAATGAATGGGCGAATGCCGTAGTTGTTGGTCCAATCCAGCAGTAGATGGCTCAAAACCCCGATCACGCAAACCACCCAAGCACGAAACCAAGGCAAGCGCTGCCGGTAAATAGCAGCCACCAGCAAGACGCACCCTAACGCAAGAACAGGAACGGCCAGCAAAGAGTGCGTTGGCCCACGGTGAACTTCCAGATAAGTGAGCTGGCTCTTGGCAAGGGCAACAATATCAATATCCGGAATGTTGGCCGAGAGCAACAGGAGCAGCGTTGCTCGCGGCGTGATGCGATTCAATCCAGCGCGGCTCAGCGCTAAGCCAGTCAGCGAGTGGCTTAGATTATCCATGCAGTCAGGCGCAAGCTCGAATATCCGCGGCTAATTGTTCCTTTGCCACGAACGAGGCTGGCAAAAGAAGAGTCAGCGCGTCGGGAATAATTTCCGCCGATACAGGAAGCTTACCGGCAAGTTCGCCATCCACCTGCGCGAAAACACTCTCGCCGTTTCGTGTCTTGCACGTCACTGAGCGTCCGTAGAGAAAGGTGCAGCCGTTCAAGCGCTCGGGACAACGCAATCCAACGGCCGCCAAATAGGGCAAATAACGCAAGCTGTGTTTGCCGCGAAAAAGAACAATCTGAAATTCGTTGCGCAGGAGCGATGCGCCCCGCGCGATTTCCAAATCTCCGCCGTAGTTCCGGACCCGGCTGATCAGCGCGAAGCTCGCTTCGTAAGCCTTGCCGTCCACCGTCACTTCGAATTCCGTCAGCGGCCGAAGCACCTGCGCAAATCCGCCCAGATAGTAGGCCAGTTTGCCAAGCGCGGCTTTTAGATCCAGATTCACATGGGTCACAATCTCGGCGTCCAGCCCTGCGCCCGCCATGCAAAGAAAAGACCGCTGCTCAAAAGTGCCCATGCGCAGCATGCCAATCGCCACTCGCGTAGGCACCATTTTGGAGAGATCGCGAACAGACGCCACCATGTCAATCGGAAGGCGGATTTCTCGGGCCAGAACGTTTGCCGTGCCACCCGGAATAATCCCCAGCGGAACGCCGCTATAAAGCATGCCGTTCGCCACTTCGTTGATCGTTCCATCGCCGCCTGCCGCTAGAATGAGGTCACAACCGGCCTCGATTTGTTTCTTCGCCTGCAACGAGGCGCTACCCGGTCCAGTCGTGCCCACTAGACTCGCTTCCACGCCTTGCCGCTTCAACGTATCGATGGTACGTTGGAGCAGATGCTGGCTGCGTGAGAGTTTTCTCGCTATCGGATTGTAGATAATGGCGGCGCGTTTTGCGCTAAAAGATTCCAACTCACATTATAGGTTCAGCCAGATTTGGTTCATCAATGAAAGAGTCCCCGGCTAAGCGCGCCACAGAGTTACGAAAGCAACTGGAACATCACGAATACCGCTATTACGTTTTAGACGCGCCGGAAATCAGCGACGCCGAATACGACGTCCTGATACGCGAACTCAAAGCCCTAGAAGAGGCGCACCCCGAATTGCGCACGCCCGATTCGCCCACCCAGCGCGTAGGGGGACAGCCGCGCGAGGGCTTTGTAAAGGTGGCCCACAGTTCACCCATGCTCAGCCTGGACAACGCCCTGAACGAGCAGGAACTGCGCGAGTTCGACACCCGCGTCCAAACATTGCTCAAAGGCGAGCCTTACGAATACGTCGCGGAACTCAAGCTTGATGGCTTGTCGATGGCCGCGCAATATGAGAGCAGGCAATTGCATCAGGCAATAACGCGCGGCGATGGACGGGTGGGCGAAGATGTCACCAACAATGCGCGGACGATTCGCTCTCTGCCACTACGGCTCCGGGGAAACGCCATTTCGAACGCGTTCGAAGTCCGCGGCGAAGTCGTTATGCAACGCAGTTCTTTCGAACGCCTCAACGAAGAACAGGAAAAAGAAGGCTTGAAGCGCTTCGCCAATCCGCGCAATGCCGCCGCGGGCGCACTTCGCGCTCTCGACCCCGGCATTACGGCCGCGCGCCGCTTAGATTACTTCGCTTATTTTCTGCTTGAAAACGGCAAACCTATGTTGCCCAGCCATTGGCAAAGCTTGGAACGCCTGGCGGAAGCTGGTTTCAAGGTAAACAACCACCGGCGCAAGTGCAAAGATCTGGACGAGCTCCTGCAATTCATTCGCGACACCGAAAGCCGGCGCGACGCGCTGCCATACGAAACCGACGGCGTTGTCGCCAAGATCGATTCCATAGCCCAGCAAGAACGTCTCGGCTGGACTTCCAAAGCGCCCCGCTGGGCCATTGCCTTCAAGTATCCAGCCAGGCAGGCGGCCACCGTGCTCGAGAACATTGAAGTGCAAGTGGGACGTACCGGTGCATTGACACCGGTGGCGCACTTGAAACCAGTCACCGTAGGTGGCGTAACCGTATCGCGCGCCACGCTGCACAATGAGGATGAAATCGTCCGGCTAGCCGTCGAAATCGGCGACACAGTCTTAGTGGAACGTAGCGGCGACGTCATCCCGAAGATTGTGCGCGTGGTGGAGCAAGGCAAAGACCGCCGGCCATTCCAGATTCCCAAGCATTGCCCAATTTGCAAAGGGCACATTGTGCGAGAAGAAGGTGAAGCCGCCAGCCGCTGCGTCAACGCCAGTTGCCCGGCCCGCTTGCGCGAAACACTGCTCCACTTTTCGGCGCGCGGCGTGATGGATATCGACGGCTTAGGCGACGCCCTCGTCGATCAGCTGCTCGCACGCGGACTCGTTCACAGCGTCGCGGATCTTTATCACCTCACCGTTCCACAATTGCTCGAACTCGAGCGTATGGGCGAAAAATCGGCAAGCAAGGTTATCAAGAATATCGAAAAGAGCCGCTCGCAGCCCCTGCCGCGCGTTTTGAACGGCCTTGGTATCCCGTTTGTGGGCGAACGCACGGCGCAATTGCTGGCTGGGCATTTTGGAGATTTGGATCGCATAGCCAATGCCTCCGTCGAAACGCTGCAAGAAGTCGATGAGGTTGGGCCAAAGGTAGCCGAATCCATCAAGCAATTCTTCGGCGAAGTGCGCAACCGTGATTTAGTAGAAAAACTACGCCGCGCCGGCCTGCAATTTGCCGGCGAGAAGCAACCCAAGAAAAAGGGCGGGCCACTCGCCGGACTAACATTTGTCGTCACCGGCACGCTGCCCACCCTCAAGCGCGAAGAGGCCAAAGCGCGCATCGAAGAGGCTGGCGGCAAGGTTGCCGGCTCTGTCAGCAGCAAGACCAGCTATCTGCTGGCGGGCGAAGAAGCCGGTTCAAAACTCGAGAAGGCGCGCGAATTAAATGTACCCATACTCGACGAACCCGGTCTGCTCGCCTTGCTGGACAGTCGGAGCACAACCTGAAATCTTTCTTTCATTCCATTGCCCTCTCTTGGCGCCATTTTGCAGGCATTCTGATTGGTTGGGGGCCAGCGGGCCTTCTCTTTTTAGCCATCCTCGACTCGGCCGGCGTTCCCGTAGTGGGCGGAGTCGATGCATTGTTGATCGCGGTAGCAGCCAACAAACCCGCCGAGGGTTATTTTGCGGCGCTCTTAGCAGTGGCCGGTTCGCTCTTAGGCAGTTTGGTTCTGTTCTTCATCGCTCGCAAAGGCGGCGAAGTGCTATTGATGCGGCACGTCGCCACTAAAACGGGAGCCCGCATGCACCTCTGGTTTCAACGTTGGGGATTAGCCACTGTGTTTGTGCCCGCGCTTTCGCCTATTCCTTTGCCAATGAAGATTCCAGTGTTCTGTGCCGGCGCGCTCCAAGTCCGTTTGCCTTACTTTGCGACGGTTGTGCTGACAGCCCGCACGATTCGCTATTTCAGCCTCGCCTACCTAGCCATCCATTACGGTTGGCAAACCGCGCATTTCGTGAAAACCCACGCGTGGCAGGCGGCTTTGGGCGCTTTAGCGTTGGCCGCGGTGCTCACGGTTGGCATGCGCGTCTTTCAAAAGCACGAGGTCAAACAGGGTTTGCCCGAATGAAAGGCTGGAGTTTCGATAGTATAGATCCATGTCGTCTAGATCCATGTCCATCTCACGTCGGAACTTCGTCGTTCGATCAGCGGCCCTGCTGCCTGCCGCCAAAGCCCTGCTAGGCCGCGATGCCTTGACCGCCGCCAATCTCGGAGTGCAGTTGTACACGGTGCGCGACATTATCGGCGCCAATCCGGCTACAGTCTTGAAAGCGATTCAAGATATTGGCTATCGCGAAGTGGAGGCCACTTATGGCAACCTCAATCAGATTTGGTCTGCTCTGAAAGAGACGCAGCTGAAGCCCATAAGCATCCATCTCGATACGGCCCTGTTCTTCGAAGGCGGCAGCAAACTCGATGCGGCCATCGCCGACGTCAAGCAGCGCGGCTTCGAGTACGTTGTGCTCCCCTACATCCCACCCGAACAGCGCGGCGGCCTCGACGTGTTCAAAAAGCTGGCCGAGACGCTGAACAAAGCTGGTGAAAAGGCCAAGGCCGCCGGTCTGACACTCTGTTATCACAACCACGCGTTTGAATTTGAGCCCATGCAAGGAACTACCGGTTTTGAACTCCTCCTGAAAGACACTCACAAAGATTTGGTGTCACTCGAAATGGATGTGTTCTGGGTCAGCGTGGCGGGGCATGATCCGGTAGCGTTGCTCAAAAAATACTCGAACCGTGTGGCCCTGTTGCATTTGAAAGACAAAGCGAGCGGCACGGCGGTGCAGTACAACGAGCGCGTCCCCAAGGAAACGTTCAAAGAAGTGGGCAATGGAACGGTGGATATTCCGGCAGTTCTGGTCGCCGCTAAAAAGTCTGCCGTGAGGCATTATTTCGTGGAGCAGGATCAAACCGCTGGCGACCCGATTGATAGTTTGCGGCAGAGCTACAAGTATTTAAGCGGCCGGCTGGCAACGTAAGACAGCCACTCATACTGCGTGTGCTTTCCGCTTTTCCGCCGCGGTCTCGGTCCGTTTGAAAAATGCGAGCAAGTCAGTATTGATCTCGTCCGGGTGGGTCGTCGCCATGCCATGCGGAAAGCCCGGATAGACCTTGAGGGTAGCGTTCTTCAGTATCTTCGCGGACATGCGCCCGGCAGCGTCGATTGGCACAATCTGATCGTCGTCGCCATGCATCACCAGCACGGGGATATCGATCTTCTTCAGATCTTCTGTAAAATCCGTTTCTGAGAATGCCTTGATGCAATCGTAGTGAGCCTTGATCCCGCCCAGCATTCCCTGCAGCCACCAGTGCTCTCGAATGCCCTCCGAGATCTTGGCGCCCGGCCGGTTGAATCCGTAGAACGGCAGCGTCAGATCTTTGTAGAACTGCGGCCGGTTGCTCGCTACTCCGGCTCGTATCCCGTCGAAGACAGAGATCGGCAGGCCGCCGGGGTTCGCTTCCGTCTTCAACATGAGCGGCGGTACGGAGCTCACCAACACCGCCTTCGCAACCCGTTTGCTGCCGTGCCGGCCCAGATAGCGCGCAACTTCGCCGCCGCCGGTGGAGTGCCCAACCATAATGGCGTTCTGCAAATCGAGCGCTTCAAACAGCGCCGCCAAGTCGTCGGCGTAGGTATTCATTTCGTTACCATCCCAAGTTTGGCTCGAGCGGCCATGGCCTCGCCGGTCGTGGGCAATCACCCGGTAGCCATGTTGGCCGAAGAACAGCATCTGCCCGTCCCAGTCGTCTCCGCTCAACGGCCAACCGTGCGAGAACACAATCGGCTGCCCGGTGCCCCAATCTTTGTAGAAGATCGTCGTTCCGTCTTTTACCGTTATGGTGCTCATTTTTTTCCTTCCTCAATAATGATCGAGTTAGCATTCGTTCTGTTTGAACTCGCGGCGATGCGAAACAACCTTTCGCGAAAATGGCTGTTGCTAGAGCGCCAGTCTATCGCGGAAACCACCCTCGCGATACGGGTAAAACTATCGGCTCCGGCAAAGGCGATCACATGGCGAACCTGCTCGGCACCCATGAGCTGCGCCTATCGAATGTTTCCATCGAGCAGCACCACCCAATACTGAACGCTTTGAAGCGTGAAGCCGATCAGAATCAGACCAACACCAAAGACTCCCATGCGCTTTTCGGGCAAATGATCGGCCATCCATTCAATGAAGGGAGTGCACGCGCCGGAGATCGCGGTGACAATGCCGATGGTGAGTCCCGCTCGCAGCCCGACGGCGATGGCATGTTCGCGCTGCTGTGCCACTAGGCTGCTGACGTAGCCGGTAACCGCGTAGCCAACCGTGCGATTCGCCGCCGCTAACAATTGGAACCGGGTAAAACGGGGACGAATCGCGGGTTTATATTCGACCGTCGGCCGAATGCCAATCCGATAGGCGAATAACTGTCCGGCCGTGCTCAACAAGCCAAATGTGACGCCGAATGGGAACCCGAACAAAAAAGATGAGCCCACGGCAAAACCGCACCCGCGTATGGCGCTCATAGCCGTGTCCAGCCAGAATCCCGGCTTCGGTCCACCTCTCGAAATGCGGGAAAACTCCCAAGCCAGCGTAATGCCATGCGCCGCTCCACTGGCCAGACCGAATATGGGCCCCAGGGCGAGACCGTAACCGGCTCCAAAAAGTGCCCCGTAGGTGACGGCGCGCGTCAGAGTTCGCAAAGGACCGTGTTCTCCGCCCAGCAAATCGTATGCAAGATACAAAGCTCCGAGCACGTCGAGCGAACTGCCGATAATGCTGATCAAAGCGAGTGTGTGCTTGTCCATAGTCAGCAGAGTGTCATTCGCTGAGCCGCTTCTTCTGTGCATCGAAACGGCCTGACGGCGCTGGGCGGCGACTCTTTATTTACTC
Source organism: Bryobacterales bacterium (assembly GCA_003167495.1). GTDB lineage: Bacteria > Acidobacteriota > Terriglobia > Bryobacterales > Bryobacteraceae > Bog-105. The sequence goes on from PMSX01000069.1 coordinate 34,956, forward strand.
ACAGTTTCACTGCGGGCTGTCATGGCAAAGAGTCCAATCGCGAAACTTTCTGAGACTGGGCCGAATCAAAGCCAGAAAGGAAAGATGCTTTCTCCCGAAAGGGATTGGTAACGACGATATGACGTACAAACTTGCAATCTCGGCCGCCCTAATCCTCCTACGATTTCATCCGTCCGCTGCTTCGGCCACGTTAAAGCCGGAGACCAAAGCAGCCTGGGAGGCCTACCTTGCAGAGGCAACCGCAGCCATGCAGGCCCGCCTCCAGCCTGGCGCACGCTTCCTTTGGCTTGATGACGAGCCTGACCGGATGGAAGATATTCACAAGAAAGGGCCTTACATATCGCCGGTGGGGCCGCATATTCCAAAGAAAGTTCCCTCCGGGCTGATCCACGATTGGCTCGGCGTGGGCTTCATCCCCAACGTAAAGATCGAGGACGTCCTGGTTATTTTGCGGAATTACGACCGCTACCAGCAAATCTACCGTCCCGGTGTAATCGCCTCAATCTCACACGGTACGGATGGAGCGAAGGACTTATTTTCCCTGCGCTTGGTTAACAAATCCGCGGTAGCGAAAACGGCTCTCGATGCGGACTGCGAAGCTTCCTATATCCGCGTCGACGAACGGCGCTGGTACGGTGTTTCTAATGTAACCCATATCCGTGAAGTCGACAAATTTGGAACACCCGAGGAACGAACCTTGCCCGAGGACCAAGGCACCGGTTTGATTTGGCGGCTATCCAGCTTCACGCGGCTGGAAGAGCGTGACGGAGGCGTCTACGCGGAACTGGAGGCCATAGCGTTAAGCCGCGACATTCCGGCTGCGTTTCGCATGATCGTGACGCCCATTGTGCGCCGCGTATCGAGAGATTCGCTCGCCACCTCTCTTCACCAGACGAAGGTAGCTCTAGATGAAAGTATGGCTCACCGCTCGCAGGAAACACCTGCTCAATGAGTGCAAGCTTATCCTTGGCCGCTTTCGCCCGGTGGCTCGACTAACATCTCAACGTTGACCGAATAAATTGCCGGTTTACCTTCTTCATCGCTTTGAAAATAAACCCGGCGGGCATCGGGTGAAAACACCGGTGAAACGCTGGCTGCATGGCTCGAGTGGTGCTGGCATAGAGTCATTTCTCTCTTGGCGGAACGCAGCAGCAAAACCACGTTGGGTTGGGCCTTGCTCCGGCTCGCGCCAACGAAGACCGAACCGTCAAAATTAGGAGCAAAACTGGCGAATTGGCTGGTGGATGTGACGCAATGCTCCCCCGTACCGTCTAGTCCCACCTCATGAATCTCGGCCAGCGTTACTTCGGACACCGTTACATCGCGGAGAAACAGAAGCGATTGACCATCAGGCGACCAGAAAGGATCGGAAACGCTCCCTTTCGCGAGTAAAACCGGTTTCGGACCGCTGCCGGCCGTATACCAAAATTCGCGTTCGGAGGCAGAGATCTCGCGCGAAAAAAGACAGCCTTTGCCGCTGCCAGGTTGAGCCAGACACGTCTTCCCCACCGCGCCAGCGAGCGTTGCGCCCTCATTGCCGCCCTCCAGGCGTTGCAGATTGCCGGCGCGGATCAAGAAGACCTCGTTTCCGCTTGGAGCGATACTGAAACCGCTTACCTCGCTCGCTAGGGTTTCCAGCACCTGACGCCTGGATTCTTTCTTAGTCAGCTCCGTCCGCTGTAGCCGGTCGCCATCCAGAAAGTACAGCCACCGCTCTTTCGGATCGAGGCACAAAGACTCTGCCGACAAATGGACAGTGGTAGCCAGCTGGCGTACGGCGCCACCCCGCAAATCCACTTGGAATGGCGAAAGAGTGCCGCTGCGATCGGAAGAAAAGAGCAGGAATCGATCTTTCAGCGAAATGAATCGATTCGCATTAGCCGGCAGGAAACTGGAACTGTTGAGACTAGTAAGCCGAACGACAAAAGTCTCCGTCGTTGGGTCGGAGAAACGAAAGAACTCGCCAACGTTGCCGAGCGGTTTCGTTTTTGAGCGGCTCCGAGCCGTCTGCGCATTCAGACAGGCTGGCAATGTCGCGAGCATCGCGCGACGCGTGATGCTTCTGTTCACTAAAGAAGAGACGCCAAGAATCGCGGCCCGGTTGCGCTCCTCAGTGTCGCAATCCCCGGTGCCGCAATCCTCATTGGCAGTCAAAGGCCAAGATCGTTGTGCGATTTCGCGCCGGAGGATGCTACCTCTCTCAAACCCAAGTAGTGATACGGGTTCACTGGTGTCCCGTGAATCCGAATCTCGTAGTGCAGATGCGGTCCGGTGACACGACCGGTAGAGCCGCTTAAAGCCACCACTTCTCCTCGGCGCACCTCTTGTCCGGGAATCACCAGGAACTGCGACAGGTGACCATAGTAGGTTTGCAAGCCACCCCCGTGATCCACCACAACCAACCGCCCATACCGGCCAACAGTTGTGACCACTTCCACAACACCATCGGCAGTCACTTTAACAGGCGTACCCACGGAAGCGGAAAGGTCGATCCCGGCATGGAAAGCGCCCTCCCCGTTGAACGGATCGCTTCGCTGCCCAAAGGAGCTCCGCACAACACCGTTCACCGGCCAGATGCTTGGTTGCACCTTAGTTTGGAACTGGTGTGCGTAATGATGGAAGATATGCGAGAAATTGGCGGCTTTTAGGATATTAAATTCCTGAATGGATTCCTTAATCGAAGCGGACGAGTTGTCGTCTGAATCCATCGGCTGCAAATCGCCGCTCGTTTGCGGTGTTAAACCATAAGCAACCGAAACTGTTTGCGCCACATTCTCTAGTTGGTTGAGCTGCTGCGTGCTCTTCAGCTTATCGACTTCAAGAATCTTGTTCCGACCGCGAACCCGCTGGAAATCGGCCTCTAGCCTGTCGAATTGCGTCGCCTTCCACAGTATTTGCATGTAGCTCGTGAAGGCTCCCGCCGCGACCAGAACGAGAATCAATATCGAGCCAACGATCCATGCCAGTGATTTATAACTAATTCTAATATGCCTGTCTAGCTCGTGACCCGATTCATCAAGCTCGACTACCAAATGTTCATTCGTCATTCATTTCCTCAGAGGTCGCTAAGAGTTATATTTCTGCCCGCTCACGGCCGCGCGTCAGTCCCCGAGATCCTTTAATTATTTCTTCTTAATTTAATAAACGAATTATCAGACTAACGCTTCTAAGCTACCGTGTCAACCTATTCCTTGAGGGAGATGACCAGTATCGCTGGGCACATCCTGATTCTTGGAGGTCGGTTTCTGAAAACAGTATATCCCGGATCGACTCATGAATTTCGCTAATATTTCCCACTCGATAGTTAGGGGGGCATAAACGAAGTACGATTCCCCACCTCTCTTTCTCCTACGATCCTTCAAAGTCTTGTATAAGTGAGCCCTTTGGTAACCGGACTATTGGCGAACACAGTCTACAAGGCAGCGGTTCGAATAAAGGAGAACTCCCAAATATGAAAATGCTGAAACTAATGCTGGCTGGTTGCCTAGCCACAATGACGATGACGGCCGCCGATGCAACGGGCAAATGGACTGCGGAAATGCCGGGACGAGACGGCAATACTCAGACCGTGACCATGAGCCTGAAAGCGGACGGCAACAATTTGACCGGTTCGGTCAGCGGCCGCCGGGGCGAGACGCCTATTTCCGAAGGAAAAGTGGACGGCGTGAACGTAACGTTTGATGTAGTGCGCGAATTCAACGGCAACAAAATGACGCAACACTACGTCGGCACGCTCGATGGCGATACTATTCACTTCACGATTAAGATGGAAGGCGGCCAAGGGGGCGGCATGGAACGCAAGTTGGACGCGAAGCGCTCAACCACCTAACAAAAATCCAAAGTACTAATGCTCTAGGACTGGTTTTCTAGAACTGGAGTTTAGCTTTCCCTTCCGCTTTGGCGGGGCCGCTGAACTCCTTTTCGTTTGGCGCACCCAACGGCTCAGCCTCTCTGATTGCGCTTTCAGAAGGGGATCTGCACAAAGATGACGCATGGCGGTAAGTGAGAACGTACAGCCATCCAGCAGAGACCGCCATTGTGAAAAGGGCGACACTATCGCTCAGTATGAATTGGGTATTTACGAACCGGTGATTGGTCCAGATAGAGGGAAGAAGCAGCATAAGTAGCGTTTCCACTCCGCGCAGCAGGAGCGCCACGCTGCAGGCGGCGCAGAAAACCTTGTGAGCCGCGAGCCGCCGCCACATCGCAACCGAAAAGAGGAGCAAGCTCAGAACCCATGGCTGTAACCCCTCGCGCAGCATACCCGCGCTGTTCGTTCCCCAATAAACGCTGAAGCACGCAAAAGGGATTACCAAAACCAGCATCAGCCAGGCGCGCGCTTCCACGAAACCAACGTACAGACACCTAACCATGAAAAGGAAGTAAGTGATGCCAACACCAAAAGGGACTGTATTCCAATACTGAAAGTAGAAACGAACGACCGGAGGCGACGAGCGGAAAATCGAATTGATCGAGTGATGGTCACCATGCAGCAAAAACAGACTCAGGGGGAGTAACGTGTTGGCAACAGAGCTCCAACGCGACTGAAGCCAAGCAGCGAGGCTGGGTTTTGCATCCCCATCGGCCATCTGCGCGTACCACAAAAATGAGATCTGGTTAAAGTCGTGACGGTTCACCAACACCCAAATCGCAATACAGAGGGTAAGGCCGGGGATAAGAGCGGCAGCCTGCAAGCCCCACGCATAGATCTCGCCGAATCGGGAGGCGGTCTTACTGACACGCTTGGATTGTGAGAGAAAGACAATTCCCAGCAAGGCCGGGGCCGAAAGCAGCGCGAGCGGGTGGCAAAGATAACCGAGCCCCCAAAACAGGCCAGCCATAAGCAATCGCCCGCGCAAAATCAGATATGCAGCCAAAAGGACAAACCAGGCAGACTCTAATTTCGGCCAAGTGAAGTAAGTTTCGTGGACGACGAACGGTGTCGTGGCAGTGACAAGAAACGCGAGCAAAGCCCATTGCTCGTCCAGAAAAAGGTTAGCCACTCCGAAAGCGGAAATCAGACTGCAACAGGCGATGACAATCATGACGACTCGGAAAGCGCTGAAACCCTCCGGATCGAAAACCGTCCAAATCTGCTCCGGCAACCCTTGGGGCACGCGAACCGGGATAGCCAGAACGACAGGGCTGGCGGTGAGGGAAGCTAAGGGTGTACGCGCGGAAAAACCCCAATCGCCGAAGAGAGTGGTTGCCAGAGATCCGTGCGGATCGCTCCTGGCAGCGATCAGTTGAAGAACGTGATAGGGAATCCGGCTATCGCTTCTGTCACCCACCTCGATCGTCCGCGAGATCCGACCGCCGAATAGCTCTCCTATTGGTCCCAGTGAGTAGCTCGCTTTCGAGACGCTGAGCGCACTGAGTAAGAGAGTCGCCAGCAGGACACGCTGTTCCCATTTTGTTGTATAGGCGGTGAGTGGAAAACGCAGCGAGTGATACAGCGCATATGCGAAGAGCGGACCTAGAAATAACTGGGAGATGCGGCGGACTCCGACCGTGTGCGGTCCGATCCAACAAAGGAGTGCCACCGAGGCGAGAGCCATAAATCCAGGAACCGGTATCCAGACAAACTCGAGTCTAGGGCGCACACGGCGAAGCAGGAGCCCTGGAAAAAGCAGCGCCACAAGAGCGGCAGAGGCGGTCAGGGCAACCAGCGTAAGCAGTCCAGCTTGTTTCCAAAGCTCGCGCGCGTCTTCAATGAATTGGAAAGGTTGTGAGAAGCCCACCCAGCCGCCGGGCCCTGTCCCCGCGTCGATTGCTACGATACGGAATCTGGTCGCCGTCGGGGGTAATGAAATGGTCCGGACTTGCCAGGTCTCTCCAGGATCGTCGCCGGGCACTTCGATGCGCTGAACCGCTCCGCTCGGAGTCTCCGTTTCAATGTAAAGTTGACAACCATTACTATTTGGATAGCCCGAAACCTGAAGACTGAACTCGGGGACAAGTTGAAACCAGGCCGATTGAGCTTTTCCCATCGTGAAGTCGGCACCGAGCCAAGAACCGAAATGTCTCAAATTGAGGCCGATTCTTGGCGGCATCACCCCAACCCAAACCGCATTTTCCGCAAAGCCGCCTTGCGAAACAAAAAGTGCATTTCCGCCATCCGGAGCGAGTGGCAATAAGCGCGGTGTCGTTAGTTTGTCCAGTTTCAGATGGCCCGAAAACAGGAATAACAGCGCTGCGAAAGACAAGAGTACTGCCAGCGCGTTGGTGAGACGGGAACGCATCAAGCTTTTGAGGATAACACCCAAACGGTCTTCCCGAACGTTGCGTTCGCGATAATCGGAACGTGGCATTTGAACAGGAAGTAGAGTTAGCGGTGGAAATGGCGCGCGAGGCGGGAAGCGTGGCGCTCGACTATCAAAGACGTGGCATAACCGCGGATACAAAAGAAGACGACTCGCCTGTCACCGCGGCCGATCGCGCCTGCGAAAAGCTGATCGTTGAGCGCATCGGGCGGGCATTTCCTGACGATGGTTTTCTCGGCGAAGAAGGCGCGAATCGTGAAAGCCGGAACGGCCGCAAATGGATTGTCGATCCGATTGATGGCACGCGCGACTTTGTGCGAGGCATTCCGCTGTGGGCCGTGCTCATTGGCTTTGAACAAGATGGTGAGGTAGTTGCCGGTGCGGCATACTGCCCCGGCCAAGGACTTCTGGTCTCGGCCGGAAAAGGCGGCGGTACTTGGCAGGACGGGAAACGGCTGCGCGTGTCTGAGATAAGCGCGCTCGCCGATGCCGTTCTGTGTTTCAACGGGTTTAACAAGAAAGGCGTCGGCGGCATGCCCGGTATTTTGCCATGGGTAGAACAGTTTTGGGCAGTGCGCGGACTCGGTGGCGCGGTAGACGCCATGCTTATTTCTTTAGGCAAGGCCGATGTTTGGATTGAGCCGAACGCCAAGCCTTGGGATTTTGCGCCCCTTAAAATAATCGTGGAAGAAGCCGGCGGCCGCTTCGGCGCGTTTGACGGTTCGAGTTCCATCTACCAAGGCAACGGCTATGCTTGTACGCCGGCGCTGGAGCCGCATATCCTCGAATTTCTCAAACGCTCAAGCTGACCGTTTAAGCTCACAGGTATGCGTTCTCAAATTCAACTCGCAGTGTTCTTAACGGCTCTCCCGCTGCTCGCCGCGGATACCATGCCGCCGGACGCGGATCAACGCTTGGCGCGCGAGATTTACAAAGAAATGGTGGAAAGCAAGTCGGGCTTCACAACAGGCGCCACCACCCCAATTGCTAACGCCGTCGCCGCGCGACTGAGTGCGGAAGGCTTTGCCGATGCCGACATCTTTATTGGCGGCGCGCGTCCCGATAAGGCCAACCTGGTGGTGCGCTATCACGGCACGGGGCAACGCAAACCGATTCTCTTGCTCGCGCATACCGATGTGGTCGAAGCCAAACGCGAGGATTGGAGTACCGATCCGTTCGAATTCATTGAAAAAGACGGCTATTTTTACGGTCGCGGCACAGCCGACGACAAAGCGCAGGCAGCAGTCTGGGTGGCGAATCTCATTCGCTATAAACGCGAGGGATTCCGGCCTGATCGCGATCTGATTGTGGCGCTCACCGCCGATGAAGAAGGCGGCGGCCCAGCCAATGGCGTCGAGTGGCTGCTCAAAAATAAACGCGAATTGATCGACGCCGATTTCTGTTTCAATGAAGGCGGCCGTGGTGAGATGCTCGACGGCAAGCGCATTGCCAACGACATCGGACTCGCCGAGAAAACATACACCGATTTCCGTTTTGAAGTGCGCAATAAAGGCGGCCATAGCTCGCGGCCCGTCGCCGACAATGCGATTTATCATCTGGCCGGCGCGCTATACCGCCTTTCGTCCTTCAGCTTTCCTCTCCAATTGAATGATGTAACTCGCCTCTACTTTCAACAAGTGTCGAAAATTGAGAAAGGCGAGATGGCGGCCGATCTGGCCAAAATCAGCGAAGGTTCGGAAGAAGCGATGCGCCGGATCGCGGCTGTGTCCCCCGGCATGAACTCGATGTTGCGGACCACTTGCGTCGCCACCCAACTCGAGGGAGGACATGCGCCCAACGCCCTGCCCCAGCTGGCGGCGGCCAACATAAACTGCCGGATTCTGCCGCAAGATTCGCTGGAAAACGTAATCAAAACATTGAAGGGCGTGGTGGCGGACGAGCAAGTGCAGATCACGGTAAAGCAGGATGAAGGAGCTGCGCCGGCTTCGCCTTTGCGGCCCGATGTGATGAAGGCCTTTACCCGCGTTACCGATACAATGTGGCCTGGAGTCATTACCGTGCCGACCATGGCCACCGGTGCTTCCGACGGCAGGTATCTGCGCGAAGCGGGAATACCCACATATGGAGTGCAAGGATTTTTCGGCGACCGCGACGATGTGCGAGCCCACGGCCGCGATGAGCGCATGTTAGTCCGCTCTTTCTATGAAGGGCAAACGTTTTTGTACGAGCTTGTAAAAACACTCTCTGCAAATCCTGTTCAATAAAGATGTCGCGGGTTGCCATTATTGGAGCGGGTAACGTAGGCGCCTACCTTGGCACTCGACTCAGGGCTGCGGGACACGACGTGTTCTTCTGCGTGCGGCGCATGCCGGCGCCCCTCCGTTTTGAAGATTCGCCCGTGTGGCATTTCCCCTTCTTTTTTTGGCACCCGCCGGCAGCCGATATCGTTTTAATGACCGTGAAAGCGCATGACACCCCGGAGGCGATTGGCTGGCTGGAACACTTGTGCAAGAACAATCAACCGGTCGCGGTAATTCAGAATGGCGTGGGCCATAGCAACCGGATTTCGCCCTACCCGGCCATACCGGTGCTTTCGTATGTGTATGTGGAGGCGCAGCAAGGCGTGTACCACGCGTTCTTGCCCCGGCATTCGCATTTCACGATTCCCTCCCAATCTTCCTGTAATCCGTTTGCCGACCTGTTTGTTAACACCACCATCCAAGTGGAGCGCGCCGGAGCGTTCCACACTGCGGCATGGCGCAAGATGCTGCACAATTGCGTCTCGAATCCACTGACCGCCATTGCCGGCAGGGGTTTGGAAATTTTGCGTGAAGAAAAATATCTGGAGCTGGCGCAGGCCGTTCTGGCCGAGGCGTTTCCCATTGCACAGGCCGACGGAGCGCGAGTCCGCGCCACCGAAGCCAACAAAATTCTGACCATGCTGAGTTCCTATCCGCCAGGCACACGCACATCAATGTTGCAGGATTTTGAATTAGGCAAAAGGCTGGAATTAGATACATTAAACGGCGCGTTGATTGAGATGGGCAAAAAGTATGGCCTGCCAACGAGGGTGAACGAACAAGTAGTGGAAATGCTGAACACGCGGGTGAAAGAGGCAACGGAGATTAAGAAGCAGACGCCGGAGGTAGGATCACAAAACGGCGGGAAAGTGGATCGAGCATCTGTTCCTAGCACTCAAACAAGCCGCCGTGCACGAGCAACATCCGAATGATGGATTGAGCCGCTAGTGTAGTGTCCACGAA
>PMSX01000214.1 GCA_003167495.1 Bryobacterales bacterium
CAACTATTTCGCTAACCGCGCCCACTCAGCGCTTGGCGTCCCGGTCTGATTGGTTCCCGAGGCTCGTGGCGGTAAGACCTTAACGGCCACCCGGTTTGCTTTGATCAGCCGCAGCACTTGTTCGCGCAAGCCATCGTTTCCGGCGCAGCCCGTTTCAACGGCGGTCAGTTGATCGCTTCCGGCAATTCAGGAACCTTGTCGAAAAGATCGGCCGCCCGGCGGCTGCAACCGGTCGAATAAAAACGCGCGCGCTACCCGCCAGTCGCGGACCACGGTCGGTTCTGATATTCCCAGCACTGAGGCGATCTCCGCATTTTCTAATCCTCCGAAATAGCGCAGCTCCACCACCTGCGCCTGCCGCGCATCCAGTTCCTCCAGCGCCACTAGCGCCGCATCCAGATCCAGCAAAACCACTGGATTCGTTTCGGTAGCAATCTCCTCCTCGATCCCGGAAAGCTGCAAGTGAGGCGCGCGCCGGCCGCGTTTCCCCGCCTCTTGCGCCCGCGCGAAGTCTATGAGAATCTGCCGCATCAGTCGTGCCGAAAACGCGAAAAACTGCGCCCGGTTCGCCCATTCAATCGGCTCACTCGCCACCAGCCTCACAAACGCTTCATTCACCAGGGCCGAAGGCTGCAACAAATGCCCGTCCCGTTCCCGCGCCATATTCCGCCCAGCCAACCGATGAAGTTCGCCATACACCACTGGCGTCAAACGATCCAGCGCGGACGCATCGCCCCCGCTCCAGTCCCTTAGAAGACGAGTCACCTCGGCTCCCGAGAAGTGCGATGAATCCATAAGTGGGTGAATCTTACACGGGATTATAGCAGGCAAAAGCATTGCTACAAGCCACGCTCGAAGAGGCACGCCGACAAGAAAATCAGCGTCGTTCTGCGCGTTGAGACGTCGTCGGCACCCGCTCCGCTTTGGTAGATTGGCTTCACGCATGCATCTTCCAACACGTTGCCACGCTGCGCTTCTCATTCTCACCATCCCTCTCGCAGCAGTATCACGGCTTCCAGCGCAATCGCATCCCCGCGCCGCCGCCCGCATCGAACCGTTTGCCGAGTCCGCCGAATATCAGTCCCTCCAGCGGCGTCTCGCGCGCGGTTGGAACACCTGGGATGTTAATAGCGTCACCACCCATGTCCTGCTTCCAGAAGGGCTCGCAATCCATCTCAACCTGAAGCACAATTCGACGTTATACAGCGACGCGCTGCTGACCGACACCCTGATTGGACGCCTCTCGAAAGACGCCGAACAAGTCTTCCCCGGTCCCCATGCTTGGGACGGCAGTTACACCGATCTACGCCTTTCGTGGAAGGGCCATGGCTGGCGCGTGCAAAGCGCACATGCGGACGGCGATCTTGTTCTGCTAGCCACGCCTCTTCCTTCCGAAACGAAAGAGCCTCTCGCGCCCACCATCGTATTCACAGTGAATTTTCTTTGGAACAAACCCGGAGCGGTGACCAAACTGCCCGGCGAGATCGAAACACGCAGTTCCGCCAACGTCGTGCGCGTCTACTGCACCTGCGAAGATCCAAAACAGGATTCAAATGCCGCGAGTATCCTCAATATTTCTCCCGTCACCGGTCCCTACTTCGCCGCCGATTTCCTTGGCCCCGTTGCCGTGACGACCGGAAAACGGCGCACCTTGCCTGAGGTGCAATCGGCCGTCGATCAAGCGCGAGCCGCCTATGAAGCTTCGGTCGCTAAGAACAAAGCCACCGGCCCATTCATCGACGCCATCGAAACCACGCTCGGCTGGGACACCATCTTCGAACCCGAGAAAGGCAGAGTCGTTTCTCCGGTGAGCCGCGTCTGGAGTGTCGGTTGGGGCGGTTACGTCATTTTCGATTGGGATACGTTTTTCGCGGCCACTTTGGCATCCGTCGGCGACAAAGATCTGGCATACGCCAACGCCATCGAAACCCTACGCGAGGAAACTGCCGAAGGCTTCGTGCCCAACTACGCGCGCGCCGGCAATTGGAAGAGCTTCGATCGCTCGGAACCTCCCGTCGGCGCCATCACAGTCCTCGGCCTCTATCAACAATTCGGCGAGCGTTGGTTCCTGAACCAGACCTTTCCCGCGCTCCTCAACTGGAACAAGTGGTGGTCTGAGCATCGCGACGTCGACGGCTATTTAAGCTGGGGCAGCGATGGCCAAAATCCACCCGGCGATCTAGATGACTCAGCGCGCGGAACTCGGGAAGGAGCCATTCTCGAATCGGGTCTGGACAACAGCCCGATGTATGACGACGCCGCCTACGACTCCAAATCCCACGTTCTCCGGTTCGCCGACGTGGGCTTGATGAGTATGTATATTGCCGATTGCGATGCCCTGGCCGTAATGGCGGATGCGCTCGGCCGGGCAGCGGACGCCCGCACCTTGCGCGAACGCAGCGAAAAATACCGCAAGAAACTACAAACTCTGTGGAGCCCCGACGCCGGCATCTTTCTGAATAAGGATCTGCGCACCGGGCAGCTTAGCTATCGTTTATCGCCGACCAATTTCTATCCGATGCTCGCGCATGCCGCGACGCCGGAGCAAGTGCAACTCATGGTGACAAAGCACCTGCTCAATCCGGAGGAGTTTTGGGGCGAATGGGTGATTCCTTCCATCGCGCGGAACGACCCGGCCTTCAAAGACCAAAACTACTGGCGCGGCCGCATCTGGGGTCCCATGAATTACCTCGTCTATTTAGGCTTGCGCAATTACAACTTCCCGGAAGTTCGCTCTGTATTCGTCGACAAATCCTACGCGCTGTTCTTAAAGGAATGGCGTGAGCACGGTCACGTTCACGAAAACTACAACGCGATTCTGGGCGAAGGCGACGACGTTCCGAGTAGCGACCGCTTCTACCACTGGGGCGCTCTCTTGGGTTATGTGAAGTATTGGGAAGAGCATGCGAAGTCCCACTAACTGGCTCGGGCTTACGGTTGACGCTGTCAGACCGGGCTACAAGCAAAGACGGACCAACCGACTCGATATAAACTAGGCAGTGCAAATGTAATTTCACAGCGCCACTCGGGCGCCAATCAGGAGCGGATATGTGTGATCAGGATCATTTCGATAAAGATGTGAAAGACTACGAGCGTCTCGGTTTGATAACACGAAAGCAATTCGGCGTCATGCTGGGAGCAGGCATGGCCATGATGCTGCCGAAAGTCGCGAACGCGGCGCAAGTCACCGAATCGGACGTGAATGTCACCACACCCGACGGCAGCGCAGACTGTTACTTCGTTCATCCGGAGAGCGGTGCCACCGCCGGCGTCCTCATGTGGCCTGATATCTTCGGACTGCGTCCCGCGTTCCGCCAAATGGGCAAACGTCTCGCCGAATCCGGCTATGCGGTGCTCGTTGTGAATCCGTTTTACCGTACCAAGAGGGCCCCCACGGCGGAGGCCGGCGCCGCCACACCAATTCAGAGCGTGATGCCGTTAGCGAAAACGCTAAGCGAGACGACCCATATGACGGACGCAAAGGCGTTCATTGCTTGGCTCGACTCGCAACCCTCCGTCTCCAAGACTCGCAAAATCGGCACGCAAGGTTATTGCATGGGAGGCCCGATAGCCTTTCGTACTGCGGCAGCCGTGCCCGACCGCGTCGGAGCCGTCGCCTCATTCCATGGCGGCGGACTCGTCACGGATCTGCCGAACAGCCCGCATCTGGAAGCAGCGAAGAGTAAGGCACAGTTCCTTGTCGCCATCGCGGCAAACGATGACGAACGTTCGCCCAAGGATAAGGACGTGCTGAAAGATACCTTCGCCAAGGCGTCTCTGACGGCGGAAATCGAAGTCTACGAAGGCGCCGCGCACGGCTGGTGCCCTCCGGATTCCCACGTCTACAACGAGCCGCAAGCTGAAAAGGCCTGGGGCCGCCTGCTCGTTCTGTACGGCAAAGCTTTAGCCTAGTAGTGGCTCATTCTCGAACTCGTCAGATTCGTTTGCAGTTGGTAACTTGTATATTCTAAATCGGAGCAGAATTAGGGTACACGATGAAGACTGGCGGATTCTTGCTGGCTATCACATTGCTGTCCACTACGGCGGCAACTCAAACTCTTCAATGCAGTTTCAAAGGCTACCAGTCCATCGAAGGTATGCACGCCGCGATGAACCGGGGCATTCTCGAGTTGACCTGGCACGGTTGAAGCCGGACAACAACTACGGGCGCTTTTCACCGTTCACGACAGCCATCCAGTGGTTCAAGAACTAGCCGCGCGCAGTGGCGCTGCATGGGATGTGCTCGGAAAGGACTTGATCCCAGACTTTCAAGTAACCACCGGCCGCCGCCGCATCTCATTAACCCAGCGCAACCTGCTCAAGAAATTCGATATCGACACTCCCGCCGAGGAAGACTTCAGAAAGTGGAATACCTTCTGGGACGCGCCGCTCGTGGTTCCCGGTGGTCACGATACAACTGACCTGCCGCGCAAGGCGGATGAAATTCGGCGGGCGTCCGTCAGCTACCAGTCGCAAAGCTGCAATGTCACCAGCAATGGCGCTCGTGTGAGCGTGGCGTTTGATGGCCTGACGTTAGGTCTGTTTTCGGGTGACATCGAATTCACGGTTTATAAGGGATCGAACTTGTTGCGCCAGGAAGCAATCGCCAAGACTGATGAGCCTTCGGTGGCCTATATCTATAAAGCAGGTTTGAAAGGCTTTGTCATCCATGACAAGACGAAGCTTGTTTGGCGTGATACCGCACGGCAATGGCAAGAATACGCATTCGGCGGAGCACCTAACAATGAACCGATCAACTTGCGCGCCCGCAATCGTCTCGAAGTTTTGGACACCGGCAGTGGATCGCTGGCGGTATTCCCGCCTCCCCACAAATTCTTTTTCGCCCGCGAAAATGAAGTAAACCTCGGTTATGTCTACTATCGAAAAGACGATAACAACAGCTTCTCACTAGGGGCCATGCAGCCAGAAAGGGGAGAAGGTTATGCGCCGTGGGGTGTTACCGATGCAGAGTGGAAAAGACGCACCGATACATCGCGCGAGGAATGGGACAACTTCGCTTTATATAACGCGCCACCTGGCACGCAGCAGCGAATGGCGGTTTACTACTACCTAAGCCCGCAAGACGGCCGCCGCACGCAGCAAGCCGTTCTCGCCTACACCCATGACGACATATTCAAACCAGTGCCCGGCTTCAAGGTGGTCACGGGCCACTTCCATACCGATTACAACGAGGTGCTTCGCGACCGCGAGACTCTCGATTATCAGCCCGGCTGGGTTCCTGTGTTTCGTGGGCTCGGGATCGACGTCGTCTATTTGGGTGATTTCCACGACGATTCCGATCCAAATGATCCCGGTCCCAAGCGATTTGCGGAGGAAAAGATTTACTTCGAGGGTTCGCGCCGGATGTCCGACAAGGATTTCTTAGTAATGCCCGCCGAAGAGCCAAACGCCTATTTAGGCGGCCATTGGTACCTGATCACGCCGAAGCCAATCTATTTCTCTCACGCGAACCCGCGGCCCGCGGGCCAATCGTTCAGCGAAGAGGATCCCGCCTATGGTCAGGTCTATCACCTCGGCTCCGCTGAAGACGTACTGAATATGGTAAACCGCGAACACGGCATCATCTGGACGGCCCACCCGCGCACAAAGAGTTCCGAAGGCTACCCGGAAGCCTATAGAGACAAGGATTTCTTTGTTAGCGATCGTTTCATCGGCGCATCCTGGGAATCACTGCCGACCGATTTATCCGAAAAACGGCTTTGTGAAGTACGTTGCTTTGGCACCATGGACGACATGAGCAACTGGGCTCCGAAACCAAAATTCATGATCGCCGAGGGTGACACCTATACCAAATGGCCCGATGACGAGACATATCCACAACTGGCGGTCAACTACCTGAAACTTGACCGCGTACCTTCGTACAACGAAAGCTGGGCTCCGATTGTCGAAGGCATACGAGCTGGTAATTTCTTCGGGACCACCGGCGAAATTCTTTTCCATAGCTGGAGCGTCGAGGGTTCGGGCAAGGGAGCCACTTACAATGCGACCATCGAATACACGTTCCCCCTTGAATTTGCTGAACTGGTCTGGAGCGACGGCACGAAAGTTGACCGCAGGATTTTGAACCTTACCGATACGACACCGTTCGGAACGAAGAAATTCAAGATGCCGTTTGACGCGACGGGCAAGAAGTGGGTGCGATTCGCGGTTTGGGATTCGGCCGGCAACGGTGCCTGGGTTCAGCCCGCCGCCGTGCGTGGTCAGTAGGAGTCTCAGGCGCCCGCGCCGCCCAAGATTGCGCTGACGTTGAGAGAATCGCGAACCGTTCAGCACCAATCATTAGAGGCGTAATCGCCGTCAGAATGCTTGAAGCAGACGCCGAAAAAACGTACTCTCAACCCGCCTGCTATACCGAATCAGACATGCACCAGCACGGCAAAAGTCTAGACCCGAACGATTGGGGCAGCTTCCGGAAACAGGCGCATGAAATGTTGGACGACATGCTTGGGTACTGCGAGCACATTCGCGAACGTCCCGTCTGGCAAACGATCCCGCCTGAGGTTCGCCGGCAGTTTCGCAGCAGCGTCCCAAAGCAACCCAGTGATTTGAGCCACGTTCGTGATCTGTTCCTGCGCGACATTTTGCCCTATGGGAGCGGCAATATGCATCCGGGCTTTCTAGGTTGGGTGCAAGGAGGCGGAACACCAGTGGGCATGCTAGCCGAGATGCTGGCGGCCGGAATGAATTCGAACCTAGGTGGCCGCGATCATATCCCGATTGAAGTGGAGCGCCAGATTGTCGAATGGATGCGCGAGTTGTTCGGTTTTCCCGAAGGCTCGACCGGACTGTTTGTGACCGGAACGTCGATGGCGAATCTTACCGCAGTCGTGGTAGCTCGCGACGCAGCACTAAAGTGCCCACCTGATCCGGCGCATTGGAAGCTGATTGCCTACGCGTCGTCGGCCGTGCACGGATGTATCCCAAAGGCGCTGGATGTGAGTGGAATCGGCAGCGATTCCCTGCGAATCGTCCGGACCGACCGCTATCAGCGTATTGATTTAGAAGAACTCGAACGCACGATTGAGGCAGACCGCCGGGCTGGATTAACTCCCTTTCTAATCATTGGTACAGCAGGTACGGTGGATATTGGCGCGATTGACGACTTGCACGCGTTGGCCGAGATTTCTCGCAGCCAGAACGTCTGGTTCCATGTGGATGGCGCTTATGCGGCGCTGGCGGTGCTCGCTCCGGATCTAGCTCCGCGCCTCAAGGGTATCGAGCGCGCCGATTCGCTGGCGTTTGACTTTCATAAGTGGGGTCAGGTACCGTATTCAGCCGGTTTTCTACTGGTGCGGCACGGATTGCTGCACCGTGGGCCTTTTGCTTGTTCCGCGCCTTACTTGAGACGAGAAGCCAGAGGGCTCGCCGCGGGAGAAGCGTGGCCCTGCGATTTCGGTATTGACCTTTCACGCGGCTTTCAAGCGCTGAAGACTTGGTTCACTTTGAAGACTTTTGGAACGGATGCAATCGGGGCGGCCATCTCAGAATCGTGCGCCTTGGCAAGCTATCTGGAGCAGCGAGTGAGCCAGACCCCCGAATTGGAGTTGATGGCTCCCGTTTCGCTCAACATTGTTTGCTTCCGTTTTCGAGCCGTCAGAGCCGATCGAGTCAATGCGCAGATTGTAGTGAAGTTGCAGGAGTCGGGTGAAGTCGCGCCTTCAACAACCACCATCGACCGGCAGCTTGTGATTCGAGCGGCTATTGTGAATCACCGGACGACACGGAAAGAGCTCGACGTGTTGGTGGAGCGGACGGTGGCGATCGGCCATGCATTGGAATGCGGATTGAGCGCGCCTCTGGAGCCGGGCGCGGACGATTGGGAGCCGTACCGGTTGAATGAGGCTGCCATTTCCGAATTAGACAAGAAAATCGCAGCAGGGCCGGATGCGATCGAGCTGCGTATGCAGCGCGCCCGCTTGCTGGGCGACGTAGGCCGGACGCAGGACGCTCGCGAAGAGTATCTCGCCGTGCTGAAGCGAGATCCGAGTCACCGCGCGGCCTTGAATGATGTGGGGACGCTGCTCTATGGAACGGGTTATCGCACGGCCGCGCGCACGGCTTATGCCCAAGCAGTGGCCAAGCATCCGCACGATGTGACCAGCCTGGTCAATCTGGCGAATGTGCTCTTGCAGGAAGGCGATGCGGCCACGGCGCGCGATCATTACGCGCAAGCGTTGCATCTGGAAAACGGCCTTGCCACCGCTCATCAAGGTATGGCGCGGGCTCTCTCGGAGTTAGGAAATGAGCAACAAGCCGAGGTCCACCGGAAATCGGGATATACAAACAACTCGCTGGCGGCGCTGCCTTACCGGGGCGACAAGCGCCCTGTGGATGTGTTGCTGTTGGTTTCCGAGCGCAGGGGCAATTTTCCCGTTCGCCACATCTTGGACGATCGCATTTTTCGAACATTCGTCTTAACGGCGGACTACTACAACGAGCGCGAGACCTTGCCCTTCCATCATGTCGTCTTCAATTCCATAGGTGACGCCGACTTAGCAGGCGCGGCTTTGCTGGCGGGGCAATCGATACTCGCGCGGACAACTGCGCCGGTGATTAACGATCCCACCGCGGTATCTGCGACCGGACGTGTGGACAACGCCCGCCGCCTGCGAAACCTGCCCGGTGTTGTGACACCGCTAACCGTGACTCTGCCGCGATCAGTAGTAGCCGGGCGGGATGGCCTCCACACGCTGGCTCTGCACGGATTCCACTTTCCGTTATTGTTGCGCACGCCAGGTTTTCACACTGGGCGCTATTTCGTCAAGGTCGAAAGCGCTGCGGACCTGGCCGCGAGTTTGGCCGAACTCCCCGGCGAACAGCTAACTGTCATTCAATATATGGACGCCCGCGGGCGCGACCGCAAGTCGCGTAAGTGCCGGGTCATGATGGTGGACGGACATCTCTATCCGTTGCACCTGGCCATTTCCAGCCACTGGAAGATCCATTACTACAGCGCGGACATGGCCAATCATCCGGAGCATCGCGCCGAGGACGCTGCCTTTCTGGAAGATATGCCCGCTGTCTTAGGTGCCCGAGTGATGACGGCCCTTTCGCACATACAGGCGACGCTCGGTTTGGATTATGGGGGGATCGATTTTGGCCTCGGCGAGCAAGGCGCAGTTCTGCTGTTTGAGGCGAATGCCACCATGGTGGTGCAACGGCCTGAAAAGGACGATCAGTGGAATTATCGATGGCCTGCGGTGAGGCGAATCCACACTGCGGTGCGCAATATGGTGATAAGCCGCGCCGAGGGCGCAAAGTCCGCGCCTCTCCACTAACTCGCCTCCTTTGCACAGAAAACCGCTAGCCGAGCCGCGACTGCGAAGAAGCGGCAACGTATTTCCGGAACCCAGCGAGTTTCCATCTCCCGCCACCATCCCCCGGGGACGTTCGGTGCGGGTCCGACCCAAAGAGTCACGCCTGTTCGTCTACTCTACCCGTAGAAGGGGGAGGTATCCATGACAGCGCTGCTCCCAAACACGCGGGGTGGCGGTCGAATTCTTCTGTCTGCACCGAAGAAAAAGTGGGGACAGCAGGCGTGTCCCCTCTTTTTCGCTGCCGTCCAAACACGAAACTCCCGCCACTATATTCTCGAGATTCGTCCGCCAACGTATCAATTTTGCAGTAACCGCCCCGCACACTGCTGAGTCTCATCGGCGGAGGCCTCGATGAAAACGTTGAGAACCACTTGCTGTGTCGTCGGAGGCGGTCCGGCCGGCGTCATGCTCGGCTATTTACTGGCGCGCGCCGGCATCAAAGTAACGGTTCTCGAAAAGCACGAGGACTTTTTCCGGGATTTCCGCGGTGATACCGTCCACCCGTCTACCCTCGACATAATGCACCAACTGGGGTTACTCGACGGCTTGCTCCAACTTCCGCACCAGCGAGTTACATCGGTGAGCGCGCGCATCGGCAATCTCGACTTTGCCGCCGCCGATTTTCGCCTCGTGCCCTCCCGTTGCAAATTTGTCGCGCTGATGCCGCAGTGGGATTTTCTGAACTTCCTATCCGAGCGCGCCAAGCGCTTCGCTAGTTTCGAACTTCGCATGCGGCACGAGGGCACTGGACTATTTCGCGACGGCGGGCGAATCGCTGGAGTAGAGGCGCAATCCCCTGATGGCCCGTTGCAGATCGCAGCGGATCTGGTGGTTGCCTGCGACGGCCGGCACTCCACGATACGGCAGTCCGCGCGGCTCTCCGTGCAAGAGTTCGGCGTGCCCATTGATGTGCTGTGGTTTCGCATCTCGCGCCAGCCTCACGACCCGGAACAAGTGTTGGGCAACATCAACTACGGCAAGGCGCTGATCCTCATCAACCGCGGCAATTATTTTCAGGCCGGACTCATCATTCGCAAAGGCACGTTCGAGCAAATCAAAGCGAAAGGTCTCGACGCGTTACGCCAAAATATCGCGCAAATCGCACCGTACCTGCGTGATCGCGTGGCCGAAATCGAAGACTGGGATCAGCTTAAATTGCTGACGGTGCAGGTCAACCGGCTACGCCGATGGCATCTTCCTGGCCTGCTCTGCATCGGCGATGCCGCGCACGCGATGTCCCCTGCCGGGGGCGTGGGAATCAATCTGGCAATCCAAGATGCGGTGGCTGCGGCAAATATACTAACCGGTCCGCTTCGCGCCGGGCGGGTCACCGATTTGATCCTCAAGCAAGTGCAACGGCGGCGCGAATTTCCGACGCGCGTGACGCAGTTCCTCCAGGTGAATGCGCACAAAGCTTTGAATGCCGCGTTCCAAACTGACGGACCGATCCAGGTGCCCTGGCAATTGAAAGTCGTCGATGCCTTGCCTGGGAGGAAATGGATCATGGGATACGTCGTCGGTGTGGGCGTTCGGCCGGAGCATGTGGTGGACGCCGAAACGATCCGCATCCCGCAGTCCTTACAAAAGCTCGCAGTTCGCTTCGGTGCCTCTATCGGCGCAATCATGAAAACCGCCCGCTTCCTCCGCGCCTGCTGAAGAGTGTTAATTCCTGGATTCCCGGAATCCCGGATACACTGCTTATAAAATGCTCCACGGCTGGGACAACTTCTTCATCATGGCCGGGACGGCCGCCGCGACTCTGATCGGGCTGCTGTTCGTCGCCATCACACTCGGTGCCGACCTGTCTACGCCGCGCGGAACACATGGCACTCGCGCCTTCTTGACACCAACGATTCTTCAATTCGCCGCCGTGCTGTTTGAGTGCCTGGCCGTGGTGGTGCCCTGGCCGTCCGTGTGGCCAGTCGGGTTCATTTTGGGCCTCTGTGGGTTCGCCGGCCTCGTCTATCAGGTTGCCGTCATCCTCATGCAGCGCAAGGCCGACTTCGCGTCGCTCGATTGGATCGATTTCGCCTTCTTTTCGGGGGCGCCGGTGCTCTGTCATGCGAGCTTGCTCGCCGGAGCCGCCGGATTGATTGCCGGCAGCTCTTTCGCGCCCTACGCCGTCGCCGGCGCGATTACCCTTTCGTTGGTAACCGGCATCCGCGGCGCCTGGGTCCTCACCTTGTGGATCGCCGGCAACAGGAACAAGACCAGGACATAGCGCCACGATCGCAGATGTTCGATTCACCGATCGTGAAGAGCAGCAATGGGATCGAGATGCGCCGCGTTATACGCCGGCACATAAGACGTTGCGCTGATTGAGACTCCTGGCTTAAGACGGCCCATGACGTCCCAGCGCGCACGCTCTAGCGGGGTTGTTTCTTCGGTATCGTTCCAGTCGGGATGAGACAGGATCGGCGTCCAAAGTTGCGTATCAAGAAAAGGCACTTGAAAATCCGCCGGCATCACACCAATGACTCGCCACAGAGAGTGCCCGATTTCTAGATCCTGACCAAGAGCTTGCGGCGAAGAGCCGAAGCGTTTCGCCCATAACGCTGCGCTAATCACGGCCACCCACTCGCCGCGGAGGTTTTCTTCGCTTGTAAATGTGCGGCCAAGAAGCGGAGTGCGGCCGAACAGAGCGAAGAGGTTCGGTGAAACGAATGCGCCCTGCATTCCGGTGCGTTCGGCCCCTTCGCTGAGCGTCACGCGAGACCAACCTGTGCGGAAAGTGATCGCAAGGTCCGAGAACGACCTGTTTTTCGCCTTAAGCTGTTGAAAATCGTTGTAAGAAACGGATCCATTCGAATCAAAAAGGGGCTTGGCGTAGCTCGTTAGCGTTACAAGCCCCTGCGGATCGAGATAAGGCAATGGCTTCACGAGGACTCCATCCATGAGACTGAAGATCGAAACGCTGGCCGCCATACCAGAGCGAGGATCGCGACCACCAGGGAGAAGAAAGCTGGGGCCCGACGAAAGCTTCTCAGAGCAAAGCGAACATCGGCAATCAGAACGTTCATACAATTCTTTGGGCAATTGCAGGTCCAAGCTTTCTACCGCAGCTTGAATACTCGGACACTCGTGCCTGCTCGTTTTTGGGATTCGTTGTCTCCAAACCCACACCCGATCGGCTATCCCGCGTTCTGAGACGCTTTCCGCCGGATCGAAATTTCCTGTTCACAACCCGACAGCATCTTTTATCTCTAATCCTCCCAACGACTTACCGGAAAAATTCCAGTTAGGCCGCTCGCTGCGCAGCGCATTCTTAAGCAGAAAAGGAATCTTTCTGATGCATCAACAACACACCTTCGACCCCCCGGCCTCGCTCCCCGCAGCCGCCCTCGCCAGCCTCAACGCCCTCACTCACGGCGGCACCGCGCAAACACTCTTTCTCCCCGACGAAAACCCCGACGATCTCTACGCCCGCTTCGACGACGCCTTCGCCTACCATCAACCCGCCAACTCCCAAGACTCCGATCTTGTCAGCGACTCCGTCTACGCCCGCTGGTTCCTCACCCGCCGCCAGCGGATTCACGCCAACTACGAATTCCAACTCCACGATGTTAACCCCGACCCCGCCTTCTGGCCCGACGCCAGCCTCAATCGCCTCAACCTCTTCGACCGTTACATAACTCATGCCGAACGCGCCCTCCGCCGCGCTCTCGTCAACGTCCAAGCCATCCGCAAAGACGCACTCAATGCAGAACGCTGGCAGGAACTCCTCGCTCTCAGAAAACAAAGCCTCGATCTCCACCGTGAAAAATTCGAATATACGAAAGCCAAAGACGCTCCCTCCACTCCGCGGCCGGAATTCGCACAGACCTTCTCCCGTGTGCAATCCGATGAAGAATACGGCTCCGTCATCGTGCAGGCCATCGACATCATCGTCGAAAACGGTGAAACTTGTATCCAGTCGATCGCCCCAACCAACGACGAAGTCCGCGAAATCATCCTGCAGCGCGAAACATACCCCGAACCCCCGCAAAAAGTCTTCCGCATTTTCAACTTCTCCAACAACGTTCCCCCCGAATATGAATTCCTCATCGATGAAGAAGAGTTCCTTCCAACCCACAAAGACAAATGCGACACCACCTACTATCTCTCCTTTGATGAATGGCGCCTCCTCGCCGAAAAAGAAGACCAAATGCCCTTCACACCGGAGTACTAAACAGCGCCACCCCGTCGCCCAAAACCGAATCGCTCCCCTTGGCCGCCTCGCCGCCTTTCGAATTCGCGATAAATCCGAAATCCATCCAATATCGAAACCGAGCGGGGAGCGTCAGCGACCTAGGCTAGTCCGTCATGCCACTTTGGACCACAGTTTCGCAAAAACATCCCCACCGTTCTTCTCAACCCCTCGCCCCCCAATTCCGTTTCGCAAAAAACGCCTTTTCTTCGCCTTGCCACCCAAAATCACTTCGGGTTTAGGATTGAAGCTATGATAATTCGTCAACTTGGACTAGCAGGACCGAAAGTCTCCGCACTATCCCTCGGCTGCATGGGCATGTCTGGCATGTATGGGCGGGCCGTTGAGGACGAGAGCATTGCAACCATACACGCGGCGCTCGATGCGGGCATTACCCTGCTCGATACCGGCGACTTTTATGGCCAGGGACACAACGAAATGCTCATCGGTAGAGCCTTGAAAGGCCGCCGTGACGCCGCCTTACTTTCGGTAAAGTTCGGCGCCATGCGCGGCCCCGATGGCAGTTGGATTGGCTATGACGCCCGGCCAGCGGCGCTGAAGAATTTTCTCGCCTATAGCTTGAAGCGCCTCGGAGTCGATCACATCGATATCTACCGCCCGGCCCGGCTCGATCCGCGCGTCCCCATTGAAGAAACCGTGGGTGCAATGGCCGAGATGGTGAAGGCGGGGTTTGTGCGCTACATAGGTCTGTCGGAGGTGGGGCCTGAGACCATTCAGAAGGCACATAAGGTCCATCCGATTTGTGATTTGCAGATTGAGTATTCCATTGTCAGTCGCGGGCCGGAAGCGGAGATTTTCCCACTGTTACGGGAGCTTGGGATTGCCGTCACAGCGTATGGAGTGCTATCGCGCGGACTGTTGAGCGGCTCGAAGCCAGCGGGGCCGGGCGATGGCCGCGCGCATTTCCCAAGGTTTGCCGGCGAGAATTTCGAGCGCAATCAGAACCTCGTGATGACGCTTTCTGAGATTGCCGCCGAGAAAGGCGTCACCGGTACGCAACTGGCCATTGCTTGGGTGCTGGCGAAGGACGACATGATTGTGCCGGTGATTGGCGCGAGAAAACGCATTCAGTTGGAGGAGTCGCTGCGTGCCCTGGAGGTTCGGTTGACTGCCGAGGAGATAGCCCACATTGAGCACGCGATTCCGCAAGATGCGGTGCTAGGCACGCGCTATGCGCCCGAGCAAATGAAGGTTCTTGATAGTGAGAAACGAAGCCTCGCAGAGCGCGCGCAAGCAAGCGGTGCAACACACTAATATGGCAAAGATATCCCTTTTCATCCTGTTGTTCATTACAAACGCCCTCTGCCATGCGGCCGGCCTGACTGGTAATTGGGTGGTGCGCGACCCTCTGCCTGATGGCACCGTGCGGCGTACCTATTTCGACTTGCGGCAGGACGAAACGAACATTCGCGGCCACATCCGGACCGGGCAGTTCTATTTCGAAATTACCGAGAGCAGCGGCGGTCCGGACGGCTTCACGCTCACTGGCAGTATGCAGGACGGGAGTACTGCGCGGCACGCGAAATATGAAGGAAAACTGATCGGGGATGAATTGCACCTTTCCACTCGGAGGCGGCCTGAGGGACCTTTGCTCGAAATGGTGGCCGTGCGGACACAGTCGGGAGAAGGAGCCATGCCCGCGCGTTTACCGCTGCCTGCCCTGCATCGCGTGACGACGAATGGCTTAGCCAAAACACCTCCTATGGGTTGGAACAGTTGGAACAAATTTGCCTCTCGCGTTGACGATGCGGGTGTGCGTGCGGCGGCAGATGCGCTCGTGGCCAGTGGTATGAAGGACGCCGGTTACATTTACGTCAACATCGACGACACTTGGCAGGCCGAACGCGATCCCCATGGCAACATTCAGACAAACAAAAAGTTTCCAGATATGAAAGCGCTCGCCGATTATGTCCACGGCAAGGGTTTGAAGCTGGGTATCTATTCTTCGCCAGGACCCAATACCTGCGCCGGGTATGAAGGCAGCTATGGGCATGAGGAACAAGACGCCAAGACATATGCCGCTTGGGGAATCGACTACCTCAAATACGATTGGTGCGGCGCGCGGAACATCTATAAAGATGAGGAGATGCAGGCGGTCTACCAGAAAATGGGAGATGCCTTGCAAGCTTCTGGCAGAGATATCGTCTACAGCCTTTGTCAGTATGGCCGCGATGATGTGTGGAAGTGGGGTCCAGATGTGGGAGGAAATCTTTGGCGCACCACTGGAGACATTCGCGACAGTTGGGACTCGATGGCTAAAATCGGCTTTGGCCAGACAGATATTGCGCCCTATGCTGGCCCAGGGCACTGGAACGACCCGGACATGCTTGAG